>JAYUCG010000045.1:0-5786 GCA_043740455.1 Novosphingobium sp.
CAGCCTTGGCGGAAAGCCGACTTCCAGAAAATCTCGCAACATTTTCGCGGCAGGTCCAATAAAACTTCCGCGCCGGATTGCCTCGGGCCATCCCCAGATGCCTAGGGCGAGCGCCCGGCGGCTCACGAGCTTCGCTGTGTCCGTGAGTATGGCAGCCATTCAGTCGAGCTGTCTCGACGAAACAACTAGTCGACGCACATTTGGAACCCATGCGGAACCCATAGTGAGACGTGGGTTCCAACGCGCAAGCAGGCTGGTCGTAAGTGACTGACTTAGATAATAAAAATGGTGGACGCACTTGGGCTCGAACCAAGGACCCGCTGATTAAGAGTCAGCTGCTCTACCAACTGAGCTATGCGTCCATTCCTGGCCAAAACAAATGGGACAGCTGGAAGGCCCCGATTCGGCAGAGAGCGATTCCTATAGCCATTGTTTCGAGGGATGGAAGGGACTTTTTGGGCCAGCGCTCAACTGCCCAGCGAACGTCCGTGCTTGCTCCACCGGTCAACCGCCATGATCGTGCCGATGCAGATCATGTTGGTCATCATCGAAGAGCCGCCATGGCTGATCCATGGTAGCGGGATGCCCACCACCGGGGCCAGCCCCATAACCATCATCATGTTGATCGCCATGTAGAAAAAGATCGTGAAGGTCATGCCCGCGGCGAGCAGGCTGGAGAACCGGTCAGGCGCACGGCGCGATACGCCCATGCCCCAGCGGAACACCCACAGGAACACAGCCAGCACGAACAATCCGCCCAGAATGCCCCATTCCTCGGCCATGGTGGCAAAAGCGAAGTCGGTCTGCGCTTCGGGCAGGTATTCAAGGTGGCTCTGGCTGCCGTTGCCGAAACCCTTGCCCCAGAATCCGCCCGAGCCGATCGCGATCTTTGATTGCGTGATGTGATAGCCCTTGCCGAGCGGATCGCTTTCCGGGTCCATGAAGATTGTTACCCGCGCTTGCTGATAGGGTTTGAGAAGCAGCTTGAACGCCACCGGCACCGCAACCGCGCCCGCCGCGCCAACGCCGATAAACCATGAGAGCGGCAGGCCGGCGAGAAAGATCACCACCGCCGCGCCAATCATGATGGCCAGGCCCGTGCCAAGATCGGGCTGCGCCATGACCAGCAGCGCGGGCACGCCGACCAAGGCCCCGGCCGGCAGCAGCGCACGCCAACTCTTGGTTATCGATGGCGGCAATCCATCATAGAATTTGGCCAGCGCCAGCACGATTGCCGGTTTCATCAATTCGCTTGGCTGCAATTGCATGAAGCCCAGGTTGAGCCAGCGCTGGCTGCCGCCACTGACCTTGCCCAGCACTTCGACCAACACCAGCAGCACGACCAGCGTGCCATAGATGGGAAAGGCGGCCTGCTTGAAGAAATCACGGGGAAAGCGCGAGATGACGAAGGCCATGACGAGGAACACCGCGAAGTGGATCTCGTGCAGCAGCGCCCACGGCTGCAGATGGCCGCCCGCAGCCGAGTAGAGCACCACCGAGCCGAAAGTGTTGAGCAGGAAAAGAGGCACAAGCACATGCCACGGCTCGCGCGAGATCGCTTCGGGAATGATGCGGTTGTTCATTGCGGCGGCGGCGTCTGTGCCGAAGTCGGAGCCGGAGCCGGAGCTGGCTGGGCCAACGCGGCCGGCTTTGGTACCGTCGCAGCCGGTTCTTCAGGGTGGGTCCCGGATTCGGCATTGCCGATCGGTGCGTCCGAACTTTCAGCGCGGCCGATTGCCTTGGTCACCGTCTCCTCGTCGTCGCTGACCTTGGGAGCGGCGGTGCCGACCTGCGAGACGTACGCGTTGTACTTGGTCGCCATGCGTTCAGTCGGGGTGCCGCCCCAGCCGTTCTCGAGCTCAAGCAATGTCGCCATGGCCTTGGCCGGATCAAACAGGAAGGTCATTACGTCCTTGGCGATTGGCGCTGCGGCACGGGCCCCGAACGTGCCGTGCTCGACCACCACCGACATTGCATAGCGCGGTGCATCGGTCGGCGCGTAGCAGACGAACAGCGAGTGATCGCGTGACTTCCACGATCCGCCGCCGCCGCGCGAGGAGAGCGCGCGGACCTGCGCGGTGCCGGTCTTGCCGGCCATCTGGATCCCCGGCAGATCGAGCTTGCTGCCGGCCCCGGTGCCCGACCCGTTGACCACGCGGAACATCCCGTCATGCGCCACCGCCAACTGTTCGGGAGTAAAGGGAAAACCGCCGCCTGGCGCTTTCTGCTGGCCAAACAACAACGAAGGCGTGAGGTTACGGCCCGAGGCGATCCGCGCGGTCATCACCGCAAGCTGCAGCGGCGATACCGAGACATAGCCCTGGCCGATCGATGCATTGAGCGAATCCGCGGTGGTCCACTGTTGATTATAGCGCCGCATCTTCCAGGCGGCATCAGGGATGGTGCCATAGCGCTGCGCCGAACCGGGCAATTCGAACTCCTGGCCCAACCCGAGCGCCTTGGCGACCGGGGCGATCGCGTCGTAGCCGACACGGTGCGCCATCGACCAGAAGTAGGTGTTGCAGCTATGCTCGATCGCGCTGCGCATATCCATTGATCCGTGGGTGGCATCGCAGCGGAAAAAGCGGTTGCCGAGCTGATAGCCGCCCGGGCAATTGATCCGCTCGGCAGGCGAAACGCCGTGCAACTGCAGCGCTAGACTGGCCATCGGCTTCATCGTCGAGCCGGGCGGATAGAGCCCACGCAGGGCCTTGTTGAGCAGCGGGATATGGTCATCCTCGTTGAGCATCTTCCACTGCAGGCGGCTGATCCCACCGGCGAAGGTGTTGGGATCGAAGGCCGGCATCGAGCACAGCGCGAGGATCCCGCCGGTAATACAATCGACCACCACCACCGAGGCGGATTCGAGCCCGATCCGGCGCGAGGCGAAATCCTGCAGTGCGGCATCGATGGTCAGCTTGATTGGCTTGCCCTGGATGTCGTCGCGGTGATCGAGGTCGCGCACAAACTTGCCCGATGCGGTGACTTCCACACGCTGTGCTCCGGGCGTACCGCGCAGCATGGGATCGAAGAACTTCTCCAGCCCATCCTTGCCGATCTTGAACCCGGGCGTGACCAGCAGTGGGTTCTTTTCCTTCTCGTAGTCCTTGGCCGAGGCCGGGCCAACATAGCCGATCAGATGCGCCACCGATGGCCCGGTCGGGTACCAGCGGGTGAAGCCCTGCTGCGCCACCACCCCGAGCATGTCGGGCAGACGCACCAGCACCTTGTCGTAGTCCTTCGATTCGAGCCCCGAGACGACCTCAATCGGCTGATACCCATGCGCCTTGTCGAGCTTGTCCTGCAGATCCTGAACCTTGACTGCGTCAAAGCCGAGCAGATGGGAAAGCTCGGCTAAGGTGGCGTCCTTGTCGACCAGGCGTTCGGGAATGATGTCGATGCGGAACTCGACCCGGTTCGAGGCGAGCTGCTGGTTGTTGTGATCGAGGATTGCCCCGCGCCGCGGCGGGACGAGTGTCAGGTTGACGCGGTTGCTCTCGGCCAGCGTCGTGTACTTGGCATTCTGGACGAGACCAATCCAGCCCATGCGCGCGGCCAGCAGCACGCCAAGCCCGGTCTGCAAGCCCCCGATCAGCATCGAACGACGATCGAAGCTGTTGCTCAGCGTTCCCGAACTGACATGCTGCGGCGACCCGAACACCTCAAACCTTCCGGATCGGGACGAGCCTGAACCGGTCGGCCAACGCGACCAGCCGGGCGGCGACAGGGTAGGCCAGAACGGCAACCGCAAGCTGCGGCAGCAAGACCAGCGGGCTGGTATTGCCGCCGTCGAGGTTGGCGATCTGCAACGCGAAAAGCAGGTAAGCGGTGATGAAGGCGCTCGCCACCAGCCAGTTCAATGCAAAACCGCGCCACGGAAAGCGGTGATCGATGAAGTCGAGCGCGATCATGGCCGCGGACCATAGCACAACCGCTGAACCCAACGGTTGTCCGCTGAACAGATCATCGAACAGCCCCAGCGGAAACCCTGCCCAGACCGGGAACAAGCTCGGACGCAATTGCTGCCAGCCAACCAACAGAAGGAATCCGAACGGCGGAAGCACCGGGGCCGAGGCGATCACTGGCCAGCTGGGCGAAAGGCTGCCCAGCATGACCAGCAGCCACGGGGTCGCGAGCGCGAGCACCGGAGAGGCCGCGCGGTTGATCCGCGGCTTGCCGAACTGGCGCAGCGCCGAGGGCAGCGGCGGCGGCATCAGCGCTTGCGGCCGGGCTTCGGCGCAGGTGCCGGAGCGATCTCGGGGATTTCTTCGAGCACGGATTCGACTGCGACGAATTCGGTCTGCCCTGGATCGCTTAGCGGCCGGGCGATCGCGCCGTCCGGGGTCAATGAAGTGACCACCGCAATGGCCTCGCCAGGGCGGTAAATGCCGCCCGAGCCCGAAGTGACGATCGCATCGCCGCGCTTCAAGGGGTTGATCGCGGTGGTGCTCAGCCGGATCTGCACGGTTCCGTCACCAAGGCCGTTGGCATAGCCCTGCAGCCCGTCGCTGGCGCGGCGCACCGGCACGGAACTTTCGGTGTCGGTCACCAGCAGCAACCGCGCGCTGGTGCTGCCGGTTTCGACAACGCGCCCGATCAACCCAAGCGGCGAACGCACCGCCATGCCGACCCGCACCCCTTGGCTGGTGCCTGCGCCGATTGTCGCAAAGCGCCGGGTGGAGGACGAGGTCGATCCGATCATCCGGGTGACCACGACCGGGCGCTGATCGCCTTGGGCCAGCGCCAGCATCGCTTTCAGCCGCGCATTCTCTTCGGCCAGCGCCGCCTGCTCGGCGAGTTTGACCCGTGCTTCGGCAACCTCACGCTCAAGCCGCGCGACGTGTACGCCCGAAGTGAAGTAGCCGGTGACGATCTGCCAGGTGCTCTGGCTGCCGGTGCGCGCGCCTGCTGCGGCCTTGGCGGCCGGGGCAGCACTATCGGTGGCGGCCATGCGCAGGCCGGAAAAGGTTCCGGACTTCCCGGTCGACACGACCAGCAAGATCACGCCCACCGCCAGTCCGGCGACGGCTAGAATATAGCCGAAAAAATTGCCGTACTGCGCCCGGCGGGAATACCCCGGGCGGCGATTGTTCGGCGCCGCCATCGGGGGTTACTCCAGGATTAGGCGAGCGCGGGACATCGGTCTGCGCTCAGGCCGTCATCAGTACGCCGCGGAACATCGGCTCTTCCATCGCGCGGCCGGTACCGAGCGCGACGCAGGAGAGCGGATCTTCGGCAACGCTGACGGGTAGGCCGGTTTCCTCGCGGAGGTATTCGTCGAGCCCCTTGATCAGGGCCCCGCCGCCGGTCAGCACGATGCCCTGGTCGACGATGTCGGCGGCCAGTTCGGGCGCGGTGTTTTCCAGCGCGATGCGCACGCCTTCGACAATTGCGCCGATTGGTTCGCTCAGCGCCTCGGCCAGGTTCGCCTGGGTGATGGTGATTTCCTTGGGCACTCCGTTGACGAGGTCGCGGCCCTTGATCTGGATCAGTTCGCCCACGCCGTCAGCGGGGACGGTGGCGACGCCGTAATCTTTCTTGATCCGCTCGGCGGTGCTTTCACCGATCAACAGGTTGTGGTGACGGCGCACGTAGGACACGATCGCTTCGTCCATCTTGTCACCGCCAACGCGGACCGAGGTGGTGTAAGCAAGGCCGCGCAGCGACAGTACGGCGACTTCGGTGGTACCGCCGCCGATATCGACGACCATCGAGCCGACCGGCTCGGTCACCGGCATGTCGGCACCGATCGCCGCAGCCATCGGCTCGAGGATCAGGTATACCTG
>JAYUCG010000046.1:0-5507 GCA_043740455.1 Novosphingobium sp.
TGACCGATCGCTGACTTGGTGCTGCTCATCGACGCACCGCACAGATCATCGCCGAACACGCGCTTGGCGGCGGCAAGCTCGATCGTGTCGGCCATCGTCGAGGTGCCATGAGCATTGATATAGTCGATCTCGCACGGCTGCATGCCGGCCTTCTTGAGCGCCATCCGCATGGCGAGTTCGGCGCCCTTGCCTTCGGGATGCGGGGCGGTGACGTGATAGGCATCGCCCGACAGACCATAGCCGACGATCTCGGCGTAGATCTTGGCGCCGCGCGCCTTGGCGTGCTCATATTCCTCGAGCACGACGACACCCGCGCCCTCGCCCATGACGAAGCCGTCGCGGCCCTTGTCATAGGGGCGGCTGGCCTGCTGTGGCCGGTCGTTGAAGCTCGTGTTGAGCGCGCGCGCCTGCGCGAACCCGGCCACGCCCAACGGATTGATCGTACCCTCGGCGCCCCCTGCCAGCATGATGTCGGCGTCGTCGTCCTTGATCATCCGCGCGGCGTCGCCGATCGAATGCGCCCCGGTCGAGCAAGCGGTGACGACCGCATGGTTGGGCCCCATCAGCCCATATTTGATCGACACCTGCCCCGAGATGAGGTTGATCAGTCGGCCGTGAACGAAGTGCGGGCTGACCCTGCCCGGGCCTTTCTCGGCCAGGACCAGCGATTCACTCTCGATCCCGGGCAAACCCCCGATGCCCGACCCGATCGAGCAACCCGTGCGAATCCGGGTTTCCTCGTCCATGTCGGTGAGGCCCGCATCCTCGAGCGCCTGTCCGGCAGCATCGATGCCATAAATGATGAATGGATCGACCTGGCGCTGAACCTTGTGATCGACCCGCTTGTTGGGATCGAAGCCATATTCATGACCGGCAGGCTTGACCTCGCAGGCGATGGTGCACTTTTGGCCGGTGGTGTCGAACCGGGTGATGGTCCCCGCGCCACTCTTGGAGGCCAGGATATTGGCCCATGTCGTCTCGACATCGGCGCCCAACGGCGTGACGAGCCCCAACCCGGTTACAACGACACGGCGCATTCTACTCTCCCCAAACCAAACAGGCCCAGACCCGATGGGGCTGGGCCTGTTCAAGCCCCGCTACGCCTTGCGGCACAGCGGAAAATTCACGGGCAAACGCCGCCCGATCAGGCCTTGTGTTCGTCGATGTAGGAAATCGCGTCCTTGACGGTGGCGATCTTCTCGGCGGCGTCGTCGGGGATTTCCACCCCGAACTCTTCCTCGAACGCCATGACCAGCTCGACGATGTCGAGGCTGTCCGCGCCGAGATCGTCGATGAAGCTGGCTTCCTCGGTGACCTTCTCGGCTTCAACGCCGAGATGCTCGACAACGATCTTCTTCACCCGATCGGCGGTCTCGCTCATGGCTTTCTTCCCTTGTTGGTTGACTTTGAAACGGCCCTAGCGGCGCTCGCCGGACGGAGCAAGCGCGCTTGATTGTCCCCAACGACGAACGAGGGCATTGGGGTCCCATGCCCCGTCACGAACGCCCTCTCACTCCCGGCGAGATCGAGCTTGCCCGAACCATCTTCGCCGACGCGATCGACTATGCCCCGGTGCGCCTCGTCCACCGCCCGTGGTGGCCGCTCCAGCCGCGAAACACGGTCATGGCGCCGACGGGAAACATCCATTTCCACCCCAACGGCGAGACCTGGTCCGACGATTTCGCCCGCGATACCCTCGCCGCGCAGGGCCTGTTCATCCACGAGCTGACCCATGTCTGGCAGGCGCAGACCCGCGGCAAATATTGGCTGCCGCTGATGCGCCACCCCTTCTGCCGCTATGCCTATCGGCTCGATCCCGACCGCTCGTTCACGCGCTACGGGATCGAGCAGCAGGCCGAGATCGTCCGCCACATCTTCCTCGGCGAGCGCGGCGTGATCCTGCCCAATCGCCCACCGCGCACGCTGTCGTCGATCAGTGCCGCAATCCGGTTGAGGATGTGGTGCTGCCCGATCATGTCGGCCGTCCCGAACGTCGACCGGGTAAACACCCCTTCCCAGCTGAACGAGGCACTCTTGGCGCGCAGCTCATTGACCGGCAGCGGCGCGGCAGTTTCGACCACGGCGCAAATATGTCCGTGCGGCGCGATGAGGCCGGCCATCGCGCTGAAATACTGCTCCGTAGACGACAGGCAGAGGATGAAATCAACCGTCCTGATGCCGGCACCGGCAAGCTGCGCCTTCAATGGTGCGTTATGGTCGATCACCAGGTCTGCGCCGAGCTGCCGGCACCAGTCCTGCGAGGCCGGGCGCGAGGCGGTCGCCACCACCTTGAGCGCGCCGACCTGTTTGGCCAGCTGGATCGCCATCGAGCCGACACCGCCCGCACCGCCGATGATCAGAATGGTCTTGCCGGCGCCGGATGCGTCGGGCGCAATGCGCATGCGCTCGAACAGCGCTTCCCAGGCCGTCAGCGCGGTCAGGGGCAAGGCTGCGGCAGCGCCAAAGTCCAGGCTTTGCGGCATGCGTCCGACGATGCGTTCGTCGACCGCATGCAGCTGTGCGTTGGTACCCTGGCGCAGGATGCTGCCGGCATAGAACACCCGGTCGCCCGGTACGAACAGGACGGCGTCGGGGCCGGTGGCCAGTACCACGCCGGCGGCGTCCCAGCCGGAGATGCGCAGCGCACCGTCGGCCAGTGGTTTGGCGCTGCGCATTTTCAGGTCGATCGGATTGACCGACACCGCTTCGATCTTCACCAGCAGGTCGCGACCCTGAGGCACGGGATCGGCAACCTCGATATCGGTCGGCATGCCGACGTCGTCGTTCGACGCGCCTGGAACAATCGCAATGGCTTTCAAGGCATTCCTTTGTGGGGCAATGTGTTGCGGGCGGCGCCGCAGGCCAGCAGCGCGGCGATCGCAGCAGGCGACAGGCCGGCTTCCCGCAGCACGTCCTCGGTATGCTGGCCCAGGGAAGGTGCTGGCGCCTGCACGACAGCGGCGGGCGTAGCCGACATGCGAACCGGCACCCCGAGCTGGCGCATCAGTCCTTCAGTCGGATGGGTCACCGTGCGGATGAAGCCGGTTTCCCGCAGGTGGAGATCGTCGATCAGGCTGTCGACATCATGCAGCCGGGTGCAGGCAATGTCGGCAGCGGTCAGCATCTCGATCCACTGCGCGGTGGTGCGTTCGAGCAGCGCATCGGCGACCAGTCCATACAGCTCGCCGATGTGTTGCGTACGCGTGGCAATCGATGCGAAGCGCGGGTCGTCCGGAGTGCGCTGCGCCATGCCGGTCAGCACCAGAAAACTGCGCCAGTGGCGGTCGGTATAGAGCAGCATGCACAGGTAGCCGTCGCGGGTCCGGTAGGGACGACGCTCCGGCACGAGCAGGCGCGCATAGCCGGTCGGGCCCAGCGCCGGCAGGAATGTCTCGCCGCCCATATGGTCGCTCAATACCAGCTGGACCATGGTCTCGAACATCGGCACTTCGATTTCCTGGCCGCTCCCGGTGCGGGTACGCGCGATGATCGCCGCGAGAATCGCATTGGCTGCCATCAGGCCGACCGACCGGTCGGCCAGTGCCAGCGGAACGTAGCGCGGCTCGCCTCCCGAGGCCTGCTGCATCAGGCTCGGAATGGCGGCGGCGCCCTGGATCAGGTCGTCGTAGGCCGGATTGCCAGCGTAGGGTCCGTCCTCGCCATAGCCGCACAGACTGACGTAAATGATGTTCGGATTTTCCCGCTGCAGCCGTTCGTAGGTAATGCCCAGGCGTTGCATTGCCTGTTTGCGGATATTGCACACCACCACGTCGGCATGGCGCGCCAACGCGAGCAGGGCCGCCAGCCCATCCGGATGTTTCAAGTCGAGCGCGACGCTGCGCTTGTTACGGTTGACATGCAGGAAAATACTACCCATGCCGGGATGCCGCATCGGTCCGATATGGCGCACCAGGTCACCCTCCGGCGGCTCCACCTTGATGACGTCGGCACCCATGTCGGCCAAAAGCTGCGTCGCATACGGACCCATCAGGACCGTGGTCAGGTCGAGAATGCGAATACCTTCCAGGGCGCCCGGCATGGTCGGTCGGCTAACGGTCGGAGAAATCGGGCGCCCGCTTTTCGACGAAGGCGTTGACCGCTTCCTTGTGCTGCGCCGATGCGTGGGCGATGGTCTGGAAGCCGGCTGACATTTCAAGCAGGGATTCGAGCCGCATGTTCTGCCCTTCGCGCAGCAGGCGCTTGGTCATGCGCAGTGCCGGCCCGGGATTGCGGGCGATCCGACTGGCCAGCGCCATCGCTTCGGTCATCAGATCCGCCGCCGGAACCACGCGCGAGACCAGGCCGCAGGCGAGTGCTTCAGCGGCGCTGACCGGATCACCGGTGTACGACATCTCCATTGCCTTGGACATGCCCACCACGCGCGGCAGGAGCCAGGCGCCGCCGTCACCCGGAATCAGGCCGACGCGGATGAAGCTTTCCGAAAACGACGCAGTCTCCGAGGCGATGCGCAGGTCGCACATGCAGGTCAGGTCGCAACCGGCGCCGACTGCTGCGCCGTTGACGGCGGCAATGGTGGGAACCTCCAGGTTGTAGAGTGCTGTCGTCAGGCGCTGGATGCCCTCGCGATACCAGGCGCGGATGGCCGCTGCGGAAATGTCTTCGGTAAAGAAGCGCTGCATGTCCTTGATATTGCCGCCCGATGAAAACACGCTGCCGTTGCCGGTGACGACGACTGCACGGACCGAATGGTCACGCGTGATGCGCGTGCAGGCATCGACGAATTCATCGACGGCGGTGTTGCCGGTCAATGCATTGCGGACCTGCGGCTGGTTCATCGTCAGCGTGACGATCGCGCCTGACTGCTGGTAGACCAGAAATTGCTCCATTGCGGTACTCCCTGTATTCGAATCGATTGGCGCCTGGCGAGGCGTTGATCACAACTTCAATCGGAGGCACTTACCCGCGCATCGACCGGGTCAATCGGCCGGGTCAATCGGCCGGGTCAATCGGCCGATTCGGCCACGTTCGGGCATAGCTCGGCGAGCATGAAGTCAAGCGCCGTGCCGTGCGGCGCCTGCAGAATTGCCCACCCCAGCGTGCGATGCCAGTACGATGCCGACCCATAGTCGAGCGCGCCTTCGTGCAGGCGACGCGTAAAGAGCTGCAGCGCATACTCGGCGGTCACACCCATGGCGCCATGGGCGGCGTGCGCAATCGGTGCGCAGAGTGTCACGGCGTCGCCTACCCGCGCCTTCGCCATGGCAACCCGGGCGCCGACGGGCAGGAGCGACGGTCCGCTGCAGCCGATCTGCGCGGCCATGCGGGCGGCAAACACCTGTTCGGCCAGGATGCTGAGCTGCTGCTGCACTGCCTGGAACTTGCCGATCGAGCGGCCGAACTGGCTGCGTTCATTCACATACTCCACCGTCATTGTCAGCACGCGCTGCAGTGCGCCGGCCATTTCGGCCGCCGTCGCTGCGGCGCCGATGTCTTGCCAGGCCAGGTCTGCGTGTTCAGGCTGGATCTGCCAGCCGGAGGTCGGCGCC
>JAYUCG010000047.1:0-8444 GCA_043740455.1 Novosphingobium sp.
CAAACTGATCCAATGACCAACGACATGGTCCCGGCTTACGAAGTCGCCCGCCCGCAGGCCGATTATGTCCGCCGCGAAGTGATGATGCCGATGCGCGACGGGACCAAGCTGTTCACGGTCATCGTCTTTCGCAAAGGCACCAAAGACGCCCCGGTGCTGCTCAGCCGGACGCCCTACGATGCGGGCGCGGCGACCAGCCGCAACCGCAGCCAGAAGATCGAGGAAGTGCTGCCGGTGATGGACGCGCCGTTCGTCAACGATGGGTACATCCGGGTCTATCAGGACGTGCGCGGGCTGCATAAATCGGAAGGCGATTACGTGATGGTCCGGCCGCTGGCGGGCCCGCTCAACAAGACCGGGATCGACAATTCGACCGACGCTTACGACACGATCGACTGGCTCACCAAGAACGTGCCCGAGGCCAACGGCAAGGTCGGGATCATCGGTTCGAGCTACCTTGGCTTCACCTCGCTGATGGCTTTGATCAACCCGCACCCGGCGCTGAAGGCCGCGGTGCCGCAGTCGCCGATGGTCGATGGCTGGATGGGCGATGACTGGTTCCACAACGGCACCTTTCGCACCTTCGGGTTCGATTACGATCTGGGCCAGACGGTCAAGGAAGGCGGCGGCGCGGTGCCGGTGGGGACGGGGGACGAATACCAGACCTATCTCGACGCGGTCAGTTCAGGCGGGTTCGCGCGGGCGTGGGGGATCGACCAGCTGCCCACCGTGCGCAAGATCCTGGCGCACCCGGCTTATGACGAATACTGGCAGGAACAGGCGGTCGACAAGCTGCTTGCGGGGCGCAAGCTGACCGTGCCGACGCTGGTCATGCTCGGCCAGTGGGATCAGGAAGACAGCTACGGCGCGCCGGCGGTCTACAAGGCGGTCAAAGCCGCGCAGCCCGATGCACCGATCACCTTGGGGATCGGGCCGTGGCGCCATTCGGGCACCAATTATGTCGGTTACCAGCTCGGTCCGTTGACCTTCGAGGGCGATACCGCGCTGCAGTTCCGGACGAACTGGATCAAGCCGTTCTTTGATTGCCACCTCAAGACCAATCCCGCGCCATGCAAGCCCATGCCCGCCGCAATCACTTACGCCACCGGGACCAACAAGTGGGAGGCCGACGCCAAGTGGCCGGCAGGAGCCGAGACCCCGTTGTACCTGACCGACAAGTTCGGGCTCAGTTTTGTGCGGCCCGCTGCGGCAGGCAGCGATGCCTATGTCTCCGATCCGGCCAAGCCGGTGCCGTTCGTGCCGCGCCCGGTGCACATGGACGGCGATGCCTGGCGGACCTGGCTGGTGCAAGACCAGCGCTTTGTCGAAGGGCGGCCCGACGTGCTGAGCTATAACTCCGCCGTGCTGACCCAACCGGTCCACATCAAGGGCGCGCCGCGGGTCGATCTCCATGCCGCCACCAGCGGGCAGGACAGTGACTGGGTGGTCAAGCTGATCGACGTCTATCCGTCCGAACTGACGGTGAATCCGGCCCTCGCTGGCTATGAACTGGGCATCGGGATCGAGATCTACCGCGGCCGCTATGTCCACGGGTTCAGCACGCCCGCGCCGCTGAAGCCGGGGCAGACTTACAGCTTCGGCTGGTCGCTGCCCAACGTGAACCACGTGTTCCTGCCCGGCCACCGGATCATGGTGCAAGTCCAGTCGAGCCTTTACCCGCTCTACGACCGCAACCCGCAGACCTGGGTCCCGTCGATCTTCGATGCCTCGTCCAGCGCTTACAAGAAGGCGACGCAGACCGTGCGCTGGGGCGGCGGTGAGGCGAGCGCGGTGTACCTTCCCGTGGCACAGGATTGACCTGAACCTCGATTGACAACAAAACGAGCGCGGGTACTTGGGGTAGGGGGCAATTTCGATGCGATTTCGTAACGCGGCAGCAATCGCTGCAGTATTGGCCGTGCAGCTTACTTGCACTGGCCCGGCGCAGGCGCAGTATTACGGCGGCTATTTCTCGACGCTGCAGCTGATCAACGGACTGGGCAACATGCCCAGCGACGTCGCCTGCCAGAAGGGCACGCCGCTGAGCGTCAATGCCGTCGCGGCGACCAGGCAAGTGGCGATGACCCAAGTGCGCGGGTACTGGGATGCGCTCAGCAGTCGCGGATTTCCGCTCGGCTTCTTCCTGATCGACAAGCACGTACGCTGGACTTTCGGCACGACTGTGCTCGACAAAATGACGCTGGCTACGATCAAGGATCCGTGGGCCGTGCCCGGCAGCAATCTGGTCACCGAACCGGTCGGATATGCGTTCGCTGGTGACGGACTGACCGCGGTGGGGCAATGGCACGTGCTGGATGCGGGCGGCCAAGTCGTCGGCACCTATCAGGCCACCTTCAACATGTCCAAGCAGCAGCCGCGCAGCTCGACGCTGCAACTGGTCGGGCCGCAGAGCTGGATCGATCCGGTCGCGCAGTACTGCCACAAGTCCGGCGACGTGATCGGCTATCGGCTCAAGCTTGCGCGCGAAGGCATGGCCTTTGCCGCGCCGCGGCTGACGGCTGCGCGGCAAGACGAAGGCGCTACCCGGGCGCGGGCCGAGAAGGCGATAGCCGCTGCAGCCGCCGCTCCGGGCGATGCCGCCAAGCAGGACGCCGCGCACAAGGCCGATGCCGACCTGACTGTCGCGACCAACAGCGCGCGCTTACCAAACGATGTCGGACAAGAGCCAGTCCGAGCTTGACGCGGTCCTGGCCGATCAGGCCCGGCTCGATGCTTTGCGTGCGGCCGGCAGTCAGGCGCCAACCCAAGCGGCGAAGCGCTAGCCTGGTTGGCGTCTAAGCGGCACTTGCTTACGGCAGAAATGCCTTGTCTTGTCCTGCCCAAGCTTCGTAGGTTTGCGCTGAACCGCTACGCCGTCTCCTGGGTGGCGGTAAGGGGAATTCCACATTGCCAGGTCCGGACGTCTTCCTGTCCTACAATCGCGGCAACGCGGACTTTGCGCAGAAGCTGTTCGATGCCTTGAGCGGCGCCGGGCTCGACGTGTGGTGGGACGCCATGCTGGGCGGCGGCGATGCCTTTGCCCAAACTACCGAGGATGCGCTGGAGAGCGCTGGGGCGGTGGTGGTGCTGTGGTCGGCCGAAGCGATCCAGTCGCACTGGGTCCGCGATGAGGCGACCCGCGGGCGTGAACGCGGGCGGCTGGTGCCGGTCTCGATCGATGGGACGCGACCGCCGCTTGGCTTTCGCCAGATCCAGTATCTGAACCTCAGCGGCTGGACTGGCGACGCGGCCGATCCGCGCCTGGCCGCGGTGATCAAGGCGATCCGCGCCGCAGCAACCCGCCGGCGCGATCAGGCAGGCTTCCACGCCCCGCTCCAATCCGAGCAAATGGTGACCAATCGGCGTGGCGCTTTGCTGATCGGCGGGGGCGCGCTGGCACTGGCGGCTGGCGGAATCGGGGTGTGGCAGGCCGGGTTCTTCACCGGACAGCCGCGCAAAAACAGCGTTGCGGTCATGCCGTTCCGCAACCTCAGCGACGATCCGCAGCAGGCCTATTTCTCCGACGGCCTGTCCGAGGAATTGCGCGCCACCTTAAGCCGCAACGCGAACCTTGCAGTCGCCGCCGAAACTTCGTCGAACAGCTTCCGCAATGCCGGGTCAACGGTGCGCCAGATCGCCCAGGCGCTGGGCGTTGCGTTCATGCTGCAGGGCTCTGTGCGCCGCGCCGGGGAAACGGTGCGGATCACAGCGCAGCTGGTCGACGGTGCGACCGGGTTTGAAACCTGGTCGAAAAGCTTCGACCGCAAGCTGGCGGATATCATCGCGGTGCAAAGCGATATCGCAGCGCTGGTGGCTGATGCGCTGGCGGTCAACATCGCCGGAGCAGGGCAGACCCCGGTGCAGCGGGCGGGCGGAACCGCAAGCTCGGCCGCGCTCGATGCATTCCTGCGCAGCAAGGCGCTCTATCTCAGCGCCGCAACCGAGGCCGAGACCCGGCGCGCCCTGGACGAGCTCGACAAGGCGATTGCGATCGACCCGAAATTTGCCGCGGCCCACGCCTATCGCTCGCGGGTGCTGACCTACATCACCAGTGCGTTCAGTTCGGGTCAGGCGATGAAGGGCGCTTATGCCGCCTCGATCGCTTCCGCCCGTACCGCAGTCCGGCTCGCGCCGGACATGGCCGAGGGGTACTCGGCGCTGGGTTTCGTCCTGTCGAACGGACAGCTTGACCTGAAAGCCGCGCAGGAGCCTTATCAGCGCAGTTTTGAATTGGGCTTCGGCAATGCCGACATGCTGATCGCCTTTGCCGACTTTGCCGCCAATGTCCGGCGGTTCGACGAAGGCCGCAAGGCCAGCGCCCGCGCGCGCGAGCTCGATCCGCTCAACGCCAGCGTCTTCCGCAGTGCGGGCTACCTCGAATTCAGCGCGCGCGAGTTCGATGCGGCCATCCCGCTGCTGCGATCGGCGCTGTCACTCAACCCCAAGTCGAGCGTGGCCAATGCCACTCTGGGCGATATCGCCTTGCTGCGCGGGGACGCCGCCTCGGCAAAAGCTCTGTACGATAAGGAAACCAGCACGCTGTCGCGCTTGCGCGGGCTGGCCACGGCAACGATGCGGCTGGGCGATGCCGCCGGCGCAGAGCGGTACCGGGCCGATCTGGTCACCCGGTTCGGCACCAACAGCTATTACCAGCAAGTTCAGATCCTGGCGCAATGGCAGCGGCCGAGCGACGCGCTCAACGCGCTGGAAAAGGCATATGACCTTGGCGATTCCGGGCTGGTCCTGATGCAGTGCGACCCGCTGCTTGATCCGATTCGACATGATCGCCGCTTTGTGACAGTTTTAACGCTTCTCGGTTTCTCCTGATGCCGGGCAATTGGATGGGGGTTCACATGAAGAAGACAGCATTGATCATTGCTTTGGCCGCTGGCGCTTTGAGCCTCTCGGCCTGCAAGAAGGCTGAAGAGGCCGCACCGGTCGCCGATGCAACCACCGAAGCTGCCGCAGATATGAGCGCCGCGCCGAGCGACGCCGCATCCGAAGACGCCGGCGCTGCCAAGGCTGCTGCGTCTGCCAAAGACGGCGACGGCAAGGGTAACGACGTCAAGACGTAAGCAGGGCGATGGCCGCCCTTTCGGGAAAGCCAGGGCAGGGCGGTAGTGGCCGCCCTGCCGCCTTGCGCGGTTTGCGCCTTGCCGCTCTGGCGCTCGCCGCCTCAGCCGGGTTCGCACTGCAACCGCTTGGAGCGCAGAACGACCCACCGGTCCTGAGCGAAACCGATGACGATTTCGTGCCGGCCTATGCGCCGCCGATCGTCGGCAATCCGCTGGCTAAGATCAAGGCCGAGCTCGATCCCGCCGGGCAGGCCGCGTTCGAGCGGCTGGCGGACGGCTTGACCCCGCAAGGCCGCGCGGCGCTGTTTGATTTGTTCGAAAGGTTTGGTGTCGGCTACAGCGGCCTCAGCGCCGAGATCGTGCTCGCCACCGATCCTGCCGCGCTAGACCGCCTCATCGCTTTTCTCGACGGCGCCGGCCCGGAAGGGCGCGATTTCCTCGCCCGGCGGCTGAAGGCAAAGGGCAAGGGCGCAATCCGCGGCCTGATCGAACATCTGGGGGACATCTCCACCGAACGTGCGCTGGTGGTCTTGCGCACCGGGGCACCCAATACGCTGACCGGCGTTGACGCCGCGTTCTGGAGCTATCTTAATTCGGCCGTCAGTCCGGTCCATGCTTGGGGCTTGGCGCGCGCCACCACGGCTCCGTGGCAAATCCAGCTTTCGCGTAGCGGAGCCAGCGCCGCACGGTTCGATTCGCGCGATGCTGCGCTCGAAATGAAGAAGTACGGCCACCTTCAGCTCCGCTCGCAGCACAACCATGTTTGCGGCGGGGTGCAGATCGGCGCCAACTGGGTGCTCACCGCGGCGCATTGCGTCGGTTGGACGCCGATGGCCAATTTTACCGACAACCGCATGATCCGCACCGGGGCCTTGCGGCTGGGCAACGGCGGGCAGGTCAGGCGGATCGTCGGGGTCGTGGTCAACAGCGGCTTCGATGAGAACTCGCTGCGCGACGATATTGCGCTGTTCCGGCTGGAGGACGGTCCGGGGGTTCCGGCTGGCCAGGAAATCAGGATACCGACTGCCAGCTATCCCCGGCTGACCAACCAGCCGCTGCAACTGACCGGCTGGGGCAAGACCGGCGAGACCGACGATTTTAAGGATGCCCGTGACGCGAATGGCGCGCCGAACAGCTTTTCTCCGGGCCTGCTGATCGCGAAGCTGCGCTATGTCCCGATGCAGACCTGCAAGGCCTATGGCGCGAAGCTGTTCGAAAATATCGGGGCCTGGCTGCCGGGTCAGATTTGTGCGGATTCGCTGGAGCAAGCCGATGCCTGCCAGGGCGATAGCGGTGGGCCGCTGGTCTGGTACGACCCCAAGGGGGCGCCGTGGCTGATCGGGCTGGTCTCGTTCGGCAAGGGCCGGACCTGCGGGCGCAGCGGTTTGCCCGGGGTCTATACCGACGTGCAGTATTACGTGCGGACCGGGTGGATCGACCGGGCCAAAAAGCAATTCAGGGCCGGCGCTGTCATCAAGGTCAAGTGATCATGAACACGGGTTCGCGAAACGAACTTCGCTTCCGCCTCCGGCTCTCACTATTGGCGCTGACGGTGATGACGATCAGCGCTGCCTCGATAGGTCTCGCCCAGCCTTCCACTCCCGGACCGGTCGACGACAGCCAGCCCGATCGCCCGGTCGAAGGCGATGACGATTTCCGCCCGGCCTATGCCCCGCCGATCGTCGGCAATCCGCTGGCCAAGGTCAGGGCCGAGCTTTCGCCAGCCCAGCAGGCCGCCTTTGCCAAGTTGGTCAATCGCCTGACGCCCGTTGGCCGCGCGGCGTTGCTCGATTTGTTCGAGCAACTGGACGTAGGCTACAGCGGGGCCAGTGCCTTGGAGCTGTTGGCACTGGATGAACAGGGTCAGCAGCGCTTGATTGCCTTTCTGCAAAGCGCAGGTGCCGACGGGCGCAAGCTGCTGGCCGAAAAGATTCAAGCCAGGCAGCGTAAGCAACTGACCGTGCTGGCTGGTCTGCTTGCTGATATTCCGCCCGATCGATCGGCCGTGTTGCTGAAGAATGTTGATATTGGGGATCTGACCGATGAGGAAAGCGGGCTTTGGGAATACCTGAATACTTCAAAGCATCTCAGCCGCGCCTTCGGCCGGGCGACCGCCCAGACCGCCCCGTGGCAAATTCAGCTGTCCCGCTCGGGATCCAGCGCTGCAAAATTCGGCCCGGTCGATGCCGTAAAGGAAGTGCACGACTACGGCCGGACGCTGACTCGCGCTGAGCACAACCACGTATGCGGCGGGGTGCAGATCGATGCCAACTGGGTGATCACCGCGGCGCACTGTCTGGGCTGGCAACCGATGGCCAATTTTACCGACAACCGGGTGGTCCGCACGGGCAGCTTGCGGTTGGGTGCAGGTGGACAGTTCAGGCAGATCGTGGGTGTTGTGGTCAATGCCGGGTTCAACGAAGATACGCTGCGCGATGATATTGCGTTGTTTCGGCTGGCCGACGGACCGGGCACTGCCGGAGCAAACAGTATCAATTTGCCGACTGCCAGTTATCCAAAGCTCAGCAATGAACCACTGCAACTGACCGGTTGGGGCAGGACCGGCGAGACCGACGATTTCAAGGATGTCCGCGCCGCGAATGGCGCACCCAATAGCTTTTCTTCCAATCTGTTGATCGCGCACATGCACTATGTGCCGATGCAGACTTGCCAAGGCTATGGCGAGAAACTGTTCGAAAAGATCGGATCCTGGTTACCCGGCCAGCTCTGCGCGGATTCACCGCAGCATTCCGATGCCTGCCAAGGTGACAGCGGCGGGCCGCTGGTCTGGTACGATCCCAAGGGCGCGCCGTGGCTGATCGGGCTGGTCTCGTTCGGCAAGGGCCGGTCCTGCGGGTTGAGCGGGCTGCCCGGGGTCTATACCGACGTGCAGTATTATGTCCGGAGCGGCTGGATCGAACGCGCCAAGCGGCGATTGAAGCCCGGCGCCGTCATCAAGGTCAGATGATCGAACGGCCCAGCCTGCCGCCCGTCAGGACGATCTGACAGCACTGGCTGGGGCGGGAGGACCCTGCACCAGTTTATGCATCCTAAGCCAATCAATTAGATAGGTCCGAAGCCGACACCAAGTCGCAAAGGATCTGTAGCAAGCCTATGCGACAGCTGGCAATCGCCCATTTTGGCGAAGTAGACGCTCGCGACGCATCCTTCGGCCACATCAAGGCACGGACCTCAGCCGGCCCTAGAGATTGCGCCCCGCGTTGCACCATGGCTCAACGTGAACCCTGCGCGCGTTGCAAGCATGTACGTCTAGGAAATGTTGACAAAGTGGATTCCCAAACAGCGTAGTATCTGATTCAAGGTAGCTTGAGGAGGCTTCCGTGATCCGGGGTATGATGAGTGACGCTG
>JAYUCG010000048.1:0-28908 GCA_043740455.1 Novosphingobium sp.
AGAGCGAATTCTTAGATTGCGCCAAGAACGGCGTCAAGGACGTGGTCGAAGTGCAGGTCGGAATCGATGGCATCGCCTTCGCCAATTCCAAGCAGGGCCCGGCAATGGCGCTGACCCCGCTCGACGTTTACAAGGCGATCGCGGCCAACCCGTTCGGCAAGCCCAACACCGCCAAGACCTGGCACGACGTCAACCCGGCGCTGCCCGACCAGCCGATCCTGGTCTATGGCCCGGCAACGATCTCGGGCACGCGCGATGCGCTCAAGGAGCTCATCCTCTTCAAGGGCTGCGATACCGATCCCGCGATGAAGGCGCTCAAGGACAGCGACAAAGACAAGCACGACAAGGTCTGCGGCGAACTGCGCAGCGACGGTGCCTATGCGGACACCTCTGACAACTATAACCTGATCGTCCAGAAGCTTGAATCCAACCCGCAAGCAGTCGGCATCTTCGGCTATTCCTATCTCGAATCGAACGCAGACAAGTTGCAGGCGATGACCATGAGCGGGATCGCACCAAGCTATGCGACGATTGCCGATTTCAGCTATCCTGGCGCCCGCCCGCTGTTCATCTATGTCAAGAAGGCGCACATCGGCGCTGTCCCGGGTCTGGCCGAATTTGTCTCCGCCTGGCCCAAGCTGTGGGGCAAGGACGGTCCGCTGGCCAAGGCCGGCATGATCGTGATGACTGATGAGCTGCAGGCCAAGAACGCCAAGGTCATCGCAGACATGAGCCTGCTCGATCCCAGCGGACTCAAGTAAAGGTCAATGACCCCTGCAATTCCGATCCTGATTGCCATTGCCCTGGGGCTGGTCGCCTGGTTGGCGGCCCGCACCAGGGCGTGGCGCATGCGGCGCGAGGCGCGTGCGGCGGGGCGCGATCTGCATTCGCTACCAAGCTATCACGCCTGGTACGCAGCGTTGTGGACCGCCCTGCCCGCCGCGCTGTTCGCATTCATCTGGGCCGCAATCAGTCCTGGTCTGGTGCTGCAGCGGGTGCTCACCGATCCTGCCGCAAGCCAGCTGCCGGCGTTCGGCCTTCAGCGCGATTCAATCCTGTCCGAAGCACAAGGGCTGGCTAGCGGATCGCTGAGCGCCGCGTTCAACTCCGCCTCGCGCGCGCTGGTCCCGGCATTCAGTTCCGCGCTCGAATTCTACGGGACCATCGGGGTTGCTCTGACACTGATCCTTGGCCTTGGCGGACTGGCCTTTGCCTTGCTGCGGCAGCGCGAAGGGCTGCGCGCGCGGACCATGGTCGAACGCAGCGTTCTTGGCTTGTTGCTGGCCGCATCGCTGGTCGCGGTCCTCACGACCCTGAGCATCTTCGTATCGCTCATTTTCGAAACGCTGCGGTTCTTCCAGATGGTCAACCCGCTCGATTTCCTGTTCGGGACTAGCTGGAACCCGGATCCGATGGCTCCGGCCAATCAAGGCCTGTCCACAAGTTATGGCGCCTTGCCGTTGTTTTGGGGGACCGTATTTGTCGGAGCGATCATCGCGATGGCGGTAGCGATCCCCTTGGGCCTGATGAGCGCGATCTTCCTCACCCAATATGCCACCCCGCGCCTGCGCCAGATCATGAAGCCGGTGCTCGAAGTGCTCGCCGGCGTTCCGACCGTGGTCTACGGTTATTTCGCCGCGCTCACTGTAGCCCCCGGCGGTGCGCGATTTCGGGCACCTGATCGGCGTCGCCAGCGCGTCGAGCGAAAGCGCGCTGGCCGCCGGCCTCGTTATGGGGGCGATGATCATCCCGCTGGTCTCCTCGATGGCCGATGACAGCATCACCGCCGTCCCGCAGGCGATGCGCGATGGCAGCTTGGCGATGGGCGCGACCAAGAGCGAGACCATCCGCCGCGTGCTGCTCCCCGCCGCGCTGCCGGGCATCGTCGCCGGGATCATGCTGGCGATCAGCCGCGCGATCGGAGAGACGATGATCGTGGTCATGGCCGCAGGCGCAACCGCGCGGCTCTCCGCCAATCCGTTCCAGTCAATGACCACTGTGACTTATCAGATCGTCGCCATGCTAACCGGAGAAGGCAGCTTCGATCACCCTGCAACGCTATCCGCATTCGCGCTGGGGATGGTGCTGTTCATGGTCACCTTTGTCCTCAATTACATCGCGTTGCGCGTGGTGAAGCGGTTCCGCGAAGCTTATGAATAGCCCCAGCCACCAGCAGCGCATCGTCGCCCGGCTCGCCAGCCGCCACGCCGCCGAACGCCGGTTCCGCGCGCTCGGCTTCTTCAGCGTCGCCCTGTCGGCGCTGGTCCTGGGGTTCCTGTTGTTCACGATCCTGCGCGACGGCTTGCCTGGGCTCGACTGGGGTTTCCTGACCGCGTCTGACGCGACCGATCCGGCCAAGGCCGGGATCTGGGGGGCACTCAAGGGTTCGATGATGACCATGGCGGTCACGCTGGCGCTGGCCTTCCCGGTGGGCGTGTTCGCCGCGGTCTATCTTGAAGAATTCGCGCCAAAGAACCGCTGGACCGAATTGATCGAAGTATCGATCAACAACCTCGCCGCGGTGCCTTCAATTATCTTCGGGCTGCTTGGGCTCGCCGTGTTCCTTGGCCTGTTCCCCAACTGGCGCTCAGCCCCTCTGATCGGCGGCATGACGCTCGCGCTGATGACCATGCCGGTGATCGTCATTTCCGGTCGCAACGCGATCAAGGCCGTCCCGCCCTCGATCCGCGACGCGGCCTTGGCGGTTGGGGCAAGTCCGGTGCAGACGGTGTTCCACCACGTCCTCCCGCTCGCCCTGCCCGGCATCCTCACCGGCACGATCATCGGCATGGCCCGCGCGCTGGGCGAAACCGCCCCGCTGCTGATGATCGGGATGAAGGCCTTTGTCGCCACCCCGCCCGAAGGCTTTACCTCACCATCAAGTGTGCTGCCGGTGCAGATATTTTTGTGGTCGGACGAAATCGACCACGGCTTCGTCGAGCGCACGTCTGCTGCCATCATCGTTCTCCTGGCCTTCCTGCTGGTGATGAACGGGGTGGCGATCTATCTTCGCAACCGTTTCGAGAACCGCTGGTGACCAAACCCCACGAACTAGACCCTGTAACTCCCCGGCTCGCCGCGCGCGACGTGTCGGTGTTCTATGGCGACAAGTGCGCGATCGACAACGTATCGATCGACATTGCCGATGAATATGTGACTGCGTTCATCGGCCCGTCGGGCTGCGGCAAATCGACCTTCCTGCGCTCGTTCAACCGGATGAACGATACGATCGCCGGGGCGCGGGTCGAAGGCAGCATCGCGCTCGACGGCAAGGATATCTACAAGTCGGGCATGGACGTTGTCCAACTGCGCGCCCGCGTCGGCATGGTCTTCCAGAAGCCCAACCCGTTCCCCAAGACGATTTATGAAAATGTCGCCTACGGACCGCGCATCCACGGCCTGTCATCTAGCAAAGCAGAGCTTGACGAGGTGGTCGAACGCAGCCTCCAACGCGCCGGTCTGTGGGACGAGGTCAAAGACCGGCTGAGCGACAGCGGCACCGCGCTTTCGGGCGGACAACAGCAGCGGCTGTGCATCGCTCGCGCAATCGCGGTCGATCCCGAAGTGATCCTGATGGACGAGCCGTGTTCGGCACTCGATCCGATTGCCACCGCCAAGATCGAGGAACTGATTTCCGAACTGCGCGGCAAATACGCGATCGTGATCGTGACTCACTCCATGCAGCAGGCCGCGCGCGTTTCGCAGCGCACGGCGTTCTTCCACCTTGGCAAGATCGTCGAATACGGCAAGACCTCGGAAATCTTCACCAACCCGCGTGAAGAGCAGACAAAAGACTATATTACCGGTCGTTACGGTTAGGATTTGAGATGGCGCAAGAGCATACAGTCAAGGCCTTCGACGAGGACATTACCAAAGTCCGCGGGCTGATCGCGGAAATGGGCGGGCTCGCCGAAGTTTCGCTGCGCGAGGCGATGGAGGCCTTGGTCAAGGGCAACCTTGATCTCGCTGCCTCGGTGATCGCCCGCGACAAGAAGATCGACGCACTCGAAGCCGAGGTTGACCGGCTGGCGGTGCGCACCATCGCTCTGCGCGCACCCATGGCGGACGACCTGCGTGAATTGATCGCCGCCATCAAGATCGCCGGGGTGATCGAGCGGATCGGCGACTATGCGAAGAACATCGCCAAGAGTGCCGACAAGATCGAGGGGCGCAAGCGGTTTGAACCGCTGACCCTGATCCCCGCGATGGCCGATGTTGCGGCGGGCATGGTCCACGACGTGCTGACTGCATTTGCAGCGCGCGATGCGGCGCTGGCGCATCAGGTGGTCGAGCGCGATGAAAAGGTCGACGCGTTTTACGAATCGCTGTTCCGCAACCTCGTCAGCTTCATGATCGAAAACCCCTCGACGATCAGCAGCTGCGCCCAGCTGCTGTTTGTGGCGCGCAATATCGAGCGAATCGGCGATCACGCCACCAATGTGGCCGAAATGGTCTATTACGCGGCAACCGGAACCCATCTTACCGATCGCGAAGAGCGGCTCGGAGCCTGACCATGAATGCACCCCGCCTCTTGCTGGTTGAAGACGATCCGGCGCTCGCCGAACTGCTCGAGTTTCGCTTCCGTCAGCAAGGCTATGCAGTCACGGTAACGGCGGATGGCGATGAAGCGCTGCTACTTGCCGCCGAACAAGTGCCCGACTTGGTGGTGCTTGACTGGATGGTCGAAGGGACCAGCGGGATCGAGGTCTGCCGTCGCTTGCGCAAGGGCAAGGCCACCGCGCACGTCCCGATCGTCATGCTCACCGCACGCGGGGCCGAGGACGACAAGGTCCGCGGTCTTGAAACCGGGGCTGACGATTATGTCACCAAGCCGTTCTCCCCGCGCGAACTGCTCGCCCGGGTCGGCGCGATCCTGCGCCGGATCCGCCCGGCGCTGGCCGGCGAGATCATCGAAGTCGGCGATCTCGCGCTCGACGCAACCGCACACAAGGTCACCCGGCGCGGCCAGACCATCTCGCTTGGCCCGACCGAATTCCGTCTGCTCAAGCATTTCATGGAACATCCCGGCCGGGTCTTCAGCCGCGGCCAGTTGCTTGACGCGGTGTGGGGCAGCGAAAGCGAGATCGAACTGCGCACCGTGGACGTCCACATTCGCCGCCTGCGCAAGGGCATCGAGCTCGAAAGCGCACCCGATCCGGTTCGCACTGTGCGGTCGGCTGGATATTCGCTCGAAGCGGTCTAGTTGCAAATCCCGGTCAGCAGGCTGTTCAGCCAGTTGATCACCTGGGCTTCCAGAAAGACGCGGTGATCGGACCAGCTGTGATCGGTCGCGGCGTAGCCTGCGGTGATCCGTGTTCCCCCGGCCTTTCGCACTGCAGCGATCAGCGCATCGGTCTGCGGGGCGAGGCCATCGTCGCTGCTCAGCACCAACAGCGGATGCAGCGCGAGGCCTGGCGCGGTGCGCATGAAATCGAAATCCGTGCGGCCCGCGATCAGTTCATCGGCCATGATCTCGGGCGAGGTGCCCGCTAGCGTCTCGGCGTTTTCGCTGGCCGTCTGGACGATCGCTGGCCGGTCAAGCCCGCGCATGTAGCCCATGTTCGCGGCGGAAATCAGCCCTACGCCGAGCAACTTTTCGTCTTCGCCGCCAACCAGCGTGCTGACCCAGCCGCCCATCGAATGCCCCATGAGCGCCATCCGCTTGGTGTCGACGCCCAGTTTGGCGGCGTTGGCCGGTACGCGCAGGTAGGCGAGCACAGCCTTGGCGTCTTCCGGGTTCTGGGCGAAATGGAACAGGCCCGGGCTGCCCCACGAGCCGCGGTAGTTGAAGGTCACCACATTCCACCCCGCGCGGCGCACCGCCTGGGCCAGATCGAGGTTCTTTTCGTTACCCGGCCAGCCGTGGCACAGCACCAGCGTAGGGTGCGGGCCGATGCCTGCGGCGAGGTAGGCCAGGCCGTTGATCTCGACCCCGCCGCTCGGGATGTGCAGCACTTCGCTGCGCGCCGGGTGCGCCTTGTCGGGCAGCGGGTCAGTGAAGATCGCGGCTGGGATTGCCGGAGTTCGGGCTGGGCGGGTCGTCTTGGCGGAGAGCTGCGGCCCGCTCAGCGCGAGTGCGGTGACAGCAAGAATGGCAAGTGTGCGGCGCATGAGATCTCCCCTGTTCGCAGGCATGCTATCGCTGCGGCTAATGGAAATCACGCGATTTCGGAATGATCCGGGCATCGCGTGGATGCCCGTGGCGGCTGCCCTGCACCGGGCGCTGCACGTGATCGCCGCGCTCGACGTGGTGCGGGAGCAGGTCGTCGGACAAGGCGTGCAAAGACGGGGTCGCATCGGTCAGATGGGTGGCAATAACGTGCACAACTTCGTCATCGTACTCCACCCGGCCCTTCACCTCCATCAGCCGCGCGCCCATGATAACCTTGCGCTGTTTCTCTATCAGGTCGGGCCAGATCACCACGTTGGCGACCCCGCTCTCATCCTCGAGCGTGATGAAGCACACCCCCTTGGCTGAACCGGGGCGCTGGCGGATCAGCACCACGCCGGCCACTTGCACCGAGGCGCGGTATTTGCGGCTGCGCAGGTCCGCGGCGCGGACGAAGCCGCGGTCGGCGAGGTCGGCGCGGAGGAAGGCGAGCGGATGGGCTTTGAGGCTGAGCCGCTGGGTCTGGTAATCGGCCACCACCTCTTCGCTGAGCGGCATCACCGGCAGGCGGGTAGCCGCCCGCTCAGCCCCTTCATCGCGCGCCGCAGCGGCGGCGAACAGCGGCAAGTCGGGCGCGGCGATCAGGCTGCGCGCGTCCCACAGCGCCTGCCGCCGGGTGAGGTCAAGCGAGCCCATGCAATCGGCCGAGGCCAGCCGCTCGACCAGCGCAGGCGAAAGCCCGGCGCGTTCCTTGAGCTCGCGCACATCGCGGTAAGCCCCCGCCTTACGTGCAGCCACAATCCGCGCTGCCGCCGCTTCAGGAAAGCCATCGACCTGCCGCAGGCCGAGGCGGAGGGCGACACGATCCTCCCCCACCGGGGGAGGGGGACCATCCGCAGGATGGTGGAGGGGCACGCGCGATGATCGCAACATCGCAGCGTCGGGACCACCCGCCCGTGCCTCTCCACCACCTTCGGTGGTCCCCCTCCCCGTGCCGGGGAGGATCTCCAGCCTATTGTCCCAGTCCGACCAGTTGACATCGACCGGCAACACCTCGACCCCATGCTCGCGGCAATCGCGCACGATCTGCGCGGGGGCGTAAAACCCCATCGGCTGGGAATTGAGCAAGGCGGCGGCGAAGGCTGCGGGGTAATGGCATTTCAGCCATGACGAGACGTAAACCAGCAGCGCAAAGCTCGCCGCGTGGCTTTCGGGGAAGCCATATTCGCCAAAACCTTTAATCTGGTTGAAGCAACGTTCGGCAAAACCGGGATCATAGCCGCGTTCGATCATCCGCCCGACCATCAGCTCCTCCAGTTCGGCGACCATCCCGCGCGAACGGAAGGTCGCCATCGATTTGCGCAGCCGGTTGGCCTCAAGCCCGGTAAACTTCGCTGCATCGAGCGCGATCTTCATTGCCTGCTCCTGAAAGATCGGCACCCCCAGCGTGCGCCCGAGGATGCTGGTGAGCTCGTCAGGCGGGCCATACGCCGCGCCCGGTGCGGGAATTTCGACCGGTTCGGCCCCGCGCCGGCGTTTCAGGTAAGGATGCACCATGTCGCCCTGGATCGGCCCGGGACGGACGATCGCCACCTCGATCACCAGATCATAGAAGCAGCGCGGACGCAGCCGCGGCAGCATGTTCATCTGCGCCCGACTTTCGACCTGGAACACGCCCAATGAATCGCCCTTGCACAGCATGTCGTAAACCGCCGGGTCTTCCTTGGGCACCGTCGCCAAGGTCAGCTCCTGCCCGTGATGTGCGCCGAGCAGCGTCAGACATTTGCGGATGCAGGTCAGCATGCCGAGCGCCAGCACATCGACCTTGAGGATGCCCAGCGCGTCGATATCGTCCTTGTCCCACTCGATAAAGCTGCGCTCGGGCATCGCGCCGTTGCCGATCGGCACGGTCTCGCTCAATGGCCCCTGGGTGAGGATAAACCCGCCAACGTGCTGCGAAAGGTGGCGCGGCATGCCGATCATCTGCTCGGTCAGCATCAGCACCCGGCGCAAGTGCGGGTCAGCCAGATCGACCCCGGTCTCGCGCTCGACATGGGCTTCCTTGATCGAGCGCCCGTGCCCGCCCCACACCGTCTTGGCGAGCGCGGTGGTGATGTCTTCGGAGAGCCCCATCGCCTTGCCGACCTCGCGGATCGCCATGCGCGGACGGTAATGGATCACCGTGGCGCACAGCCCGGCGCGGTGGCGGCCATAGCGCGCATAGATGTACTGGATCACCTCCTCGCGGCGTTCATGCTCGAAATCGACGTCGATATCGGGCGGTTCGTTGCGGTCTTCGGAGATAAACCGGTCGAACAGCAGCGCGTGGCGGGCTGGGTCGACTGCGGTAATCTCAAGCACGTAGCACACCGCCGAATTGGCCGCAGAGCCGCGCCCCTGGCACAGGATCGGCGGATCGCACCGCCGCGCGAAATCGACGATGTCCTTGATCGTCAGGAAATAGCGCGCGAGGCTGAGCTTCCCGATCAGCACCAATTCGCGGCGCAGCGTCTCGCGCACGCTCTCGGGCACTCCGGCGGGATAGCGGGTCGTCGCCCCTGACCAGGTCAGGTTTTCGAGGTGCTGCTGCGGCTCTAATCCATCCGGGCAAGTCTCCTCGGGATATTCGTAACGCAGTTCCTCCAGGCTGAACTGGCACGCATCGGCCACCTCGCGCGCCGCCACCAAGGCATGCGGCCAGCGCCGGAACAGCCGCGCCATTTCCGCCGGGCTCTTGAGGTGCCGCTCGGCATTGGGCTGGAGCAAGTGCCCGGCGGCGGCCACGGTGGTCTTGTGGCGGATCGCGGTCATCACGTCGTGCAGCGGGCGGCGGTGCGCCGCGTGGTAAAGCACATCGTTGGTGGCGAGGATCGAGAGACCATGTTCGCGCGCCAGCTGATCGAGCCGGGCGATCCGGGCGAGATCATCCCCGCTGTAAAGATAGCTCGCGGCGATGTGGCGCAGCGTGGGAAATTGCCGGGCCAAGTGCGGGAGGAGTTCGGGAAACGGGGCAGTTAAAGAAGATGTCTCGCGCAGAGGCGCAGAGGCGCAGAGAGAAGAAGAATTTGGTTCGCGCAAAGACCGCAGAGAAGTGGAATGCGCCGCAGGCTTATCTCTATCCGGAAACGGCGCGTCTGGCAGTGATATTGAAGGAATAGAGCGGCTGCGCCGCGAAGACGACATCTTTGCGGTCTTTGCGCGAGACCCTCTTCCCTCGCTCCGCGTCTCCGCGCCTCCGCGTGAATTAATCGGTGGAAACGCAACCACATTGTTCTCGACCGCGATGGTGAATTCAGCGTCTAGGTCCCCCGGCGGCACCAGCACCAGCTGCAGCCCCTCGGCATGCGCGGCGAGCATCGCCAGCGAGATATCGCAGGCCCCCTTGTCCTGCCATTCGCCATCCAGCTTGCCCATTCGCCCGGCCGAGATCAGCGCGCAGAGCCGGCCATAAGCGGCGCGATCAGCTGGATAGGCCAGGAACACCAGCCCCTCGGCAGTCTCGATCCGGCAGCCGATCACCGGGCGCAGTTTGAGCGTCTTCGCCTCGCCGTGGAGCCGCACCACCCCGGCCAGGGTGTTCGCATCGGCAATCCCGATCGCGTCATAACCCAGGGCATAAGCCTGCGTGACGAGGTCAACCGCATCGGAAGCCCCGCGCAGGAACGAAAAGCAGCTCGCCAGGCCCAGCTCGACGAACGACGCGCGCGGCGGGGCGCTGGTCGCTTCACCGGCGACGCGGCGGCGTTCGGGAGTAAGGGCGGCTTCGGGCATGGTTTCGAGTCTAAATGTTCCTTATATGTTCTTATTCGGAATGAAGCGAGTCTCCTACTGCCGCATCCTGCCACCAGCCCAACGTTGGAACGGAACCGACCGTGCGCCCCGCCGTTGTCGCCTTGAGCCCTCAAGCCGGAGAACCACAATGCCGATGATCGAAACCAAGGACGGAACCAGCCTCTACGTGAAGAGCTGGGGCAACGGGAAACCCGTGGTGCTGATTCACGGCTGGCCGCTGTCAGGCGACAGCTGGGACCCGGTCAGCAATGTGCTGGCCGATAACGGCTATCAGGCGATCGCTTATGATCGCCGCGGGTTCGGTCGATCGGACCAGCCTTCGGAAGGCTATGACTACGATACCTTCGCCGATGATCTTGCTGCGGTGATCGACAGCCAGGCCGGCGGGCAGGATGTCGCCCTGGTCGGCTTTTCGATGGGCGGAGGCGAAGTCGCCCGCTATCTTTCGCGGCATCAGGGAAAAGGCGTGAGCAAGGTTGCGCTGATCAGCTCGGTGGTGCCCTACATGCTCCAGACCGAAGACAATCCCGAAGGCGTGCCGCAAGCCACCTTCGACCAGATGACCGAGGGCATGAAGGCCGATCGCGCGAAGTTCTTCACCGGCTTCTTCGATGACTTCTTCGGGGTAGGAATGTTGTCCAGCCCGGTCAGCGATGAAACGCTTGATCTGGCTTGGTCGAGCGCGATGCAGGCCGGGCTGCGGCCTACCCTGGCTTCAGCCAAGGCCTTTGCCACCACCGACTTTCGTCCCGATCTCGCCAGTTTCACGGTACCGACGCTGATCATCCATGGCACCGCCGACAAGACCGTGCCGATCGGCCCGACCGGGCGCGCATTGGCCAAGGCGGTGCCTGCGGCGCAGCTGATCGAATATGACGGCGAACCCCACGGCGTCTTTGCAACCCAGACCGAGCGGCTGACCAACGACCTGCTGGCGTTCTTGGGGGATAATGGGAAACGCGGTGCCTTCAATTTCGATGCAGCCCAAGCCGATGACCGACAGGTGGTGCTGGATGAAGTGACCGCGGCGTCGATGTCGACAATTCCGGTTTAGACACACAGTCCCTGCAAATACCACTCGGGCACGCCGCCGCGGCCATCGGCGGCGTGGCCGTGGCGGTAGATCCAGTATCGCCGCCCAGCCGTATCCTCGACCCGGTAGTAATCGCGCAGCCGCGCCGCACCGCGCTCACGCCACCATTCGGGTGCGATCCGTTCGGGCCCTTCGGCGCGGGTGACCTCGTGCAGCGCCCCGCGCCAACGGAACCGGCGCGGTAGGCCATCGGGACTGGCGTGGATCACCGCGATCAACTCGGGGCGGTCGAGCAGCTTCAGCGGGCGGACGTTGAAGGCAAGGCTCTCCTGTGCCGCGCGGCCCGGATCGAGCGGGGCAAGCCAGCGCTGAGCGCGTTCGGGCCAGTGGCTCGCGACCGGCTCCGGGCGGCGCACCGCCCCTGTCCCCAGCCTGATGCTCAGCCGGTCAATGCAGGCGGCAAGGCTGGTGCCGTGCGCCTCGGCGGCCGCTTCGAAATCGCGCTGGCTGAGCGCCAGCGGTTCGCACCACGATGCGGTCAGGCGGGCGAGTTCGATCCCGAAACCGGCGTCGATATCGTCGAGCTTGGTCGCGAACAGCCGCGTGATGTGATCCGCCGCGCGAGTGGCGGCGGCGAGTTCGAGCCGCCGCTGGACCACCTCGCCATCCACCTTCCACAAGGCCAGTTCGAGCCGCCGCGCCCCCAGTGCTTGGCCTTCGAGCACCCGCACCATGTCGTCCGCCAGATCACCCAGCACCTGATCGAGCAGCGCGCGGTGGCGGATCGGTTCGATCAAGCCGCGCTGGACCAGTGGCGGCGGCGCGGCGAGCACCGGCAGCAGCGGCTCGGGCACCTTGCCGGTGAGCTGATCAAGCCGGACCAGCGGATTTGCGGCCGGAGCGCGGACCGAACGGAACCGCCGCGCCAAGGCATCGCGCGCCACGCCGGACAAATCGCCGATCCGCTTCAGTCCGAGCCGGCGCAATACCAGCAGGGTTGCGGGATCGAGGCGCAGGGCGGCGACCGGGAGGTCGGCCAGAAGCGTGGGTATTTCACCAAGAGCCTCCCCTCTTGGGGGAGGTGGGCCGCCGCAGGCGGGTCGGAGGGGGCCTGCTTGCCACCCCATGCCCCCTCCGTCAGCCACTGCGTGGCTGCCACCTCCCCCAAAGGGGGAGGCTCTTAAGAGGATGCTCTGCTCTGGCCCGTAATGCGCCAAGGCCCAAGCCGCGCCGGCGGTCGGCGCCACCGCCAGCCGCGCGGTCAGGCCCCGCGCTGCCAATCGCTCGCCCACGTCTACCAGCAAGGCCTTCTCGCCGCCGAACAAATGCGCCACTCCGCTGACATCGACCAGCAGCCCGTCGGGCGGATCGAGCGCCGACCACGGCCCCCAGCGCTGCGCCCACAGCGCGAGCCGTTCGAGCAGCGCGATTTCGCCCGCAGGATCGGCGGGCGCGGCGACCAGTTCGGGGCACAGCGCGCGGGCGTCGGTGAGCGAAGTCCCGGCGCGCACCCCGGCTTCGCGCGCGACCGCATTGATCGCAGTGATCCGCGGGCCATGTGCGCTTTCCGAGATCAGCGCGACTGGATCGCTGCGCGGGCCTTCAGCCAGCTGCCAGCGATCGATCGCCAGCCGCGCCAGCCAGATCGCCATGATGCGGCGGGGCGGTGGCCCAATCGGCGACAAGTCGGGTTTGTCCGTCATCGCGCAGGATCCATTCTCCGGGAGGGTGATTGCGCGCGCGGAACAAGGTGCCCTGCCAAGCCGGTAACCCCGGCGCGGCGGGGTTCCAGCGCGGAGCAAGCGAAGGCGCGGCGGTCACCTGCCAGCGCTGGCGCGCTGAGGAAAGGTCGTGCGCGGCATCGAGCCGGACCAGCCACAGCGGCACCCCGTGCACTTCCGCCACCAGGCTGAGACGGCGCGAGGCGGTGAACGACAGCGCGTTGGGGTTGCCTGCAATCTCCCCAATCACGAAGGCGAGATCGCGGCAGCGCAACCCTTCCTCAAGCGCGAACAGCGCGTCTTCGGGGCTCTTCGCAGCGACATGGAGCAGGCGGTGGCGCAGGCTTGGCGGCAGCCCGGGGCGATAGGGCCGCCCGCTCAGCCGCAAAGCTGCCGCATCCTGCACCCACAGCCACGGGCGCTGGTCGTCCTGCCCCGCCTGATCGAGGGCAAAGGCCAGCGCCAGCCCCGCACCGCTCGCCTCGCGCGAAGAGGCGAACAGCTCGGCGTGTCTGGTTTCCTCCCCGATCCGGGGAGGTGGCAGCCGGAACGGCTGACGGAGGGGGCTGTCCCCACACGCAAGGTGGGATCCGGAGGCGAGCCCCCTCCACCATCCTGCGGATGGTCCCCCTCCCCGGACCGGGGAGGAACGCGATACTTGCCGTTCCATTCTCAGAATCACTCCAATGTTCTATTTATGTTCCTATTGCCGGTGATTCGCAAAGGCTTTGTCGCAGACGGATCGAAAGTAGGCTGAAGCGCGCCCGTCCGGGGAACCACCGCGCCGGGCAATCGTTCAATACCAACCCCCTAACCAGCGAGAGATGTCATGGACCACGCCAACGAAAACCCCGACGACCTCAAGAACAAGTTCTGGCAGCACCTGTCAGCTTCGCCGTTCGTGATGCTCGAACTGGACAGCGACCGCGATGGCGCCGCCCCGATGACCGCGCAGCTCGACAAGGACGCCCGCCACGCGATCTGGTTCTTCACCAGCCGCGCTGGCGGTTACGCCAAGATGGGCCCGGCAACCGCCAACTTCTCCGCCAAAGGGCATGACTTGTTTGCCCGGTTCGACGGCAATCTGGTCGAGGAAACCAGCCGCGAGCGGCTCGACAAGCAGTGGTCGAAGATGATCGAGGCCTGGTTCCCTGGCGGCAAGGACGATCCGAACCTGCTGATGCTGCGCATGGAACTAGGCCAGGCCAAGATCTGGGATTCCGAACTGGGCTTGATCGGCACCGCCAAAATGCTGCTCGGCATGGATGTCCACAAGGAAACCAAGGGCAACGAGGCCGTCACCGCGCTCTAACGCGCGTCACTCCCAACGGAAAAAGGGCCGCCCGATCAGACGGCCCTTTCCGTTTGGGTCAGGCACGAATTACTCGTCGCGTTCGCCCGGAGCCGGAGCGCCCGGCATCGGGGCGATCCCGACGTGCGGCGCATCGGCATCAAGCTCGTGCACTTCGACCAGCCCAAGCCCGACATGGCTGCGATGGCGCGAATAGAAGTAATAGACCAGCAGGCCGAGCAAACCCCAGCCCGGCAAAACCAGGATCGCCGTCAGCGGCAGCGAGAAATAGAGCCCAAGGCAACCAATCATGGCCAGCGGAGCGATGATCCAGACAAATGGCGTACGGAACGGACGGCGGCGATCCGGATCGGTCCGCCGCAGCACCATCACCGAAACGGCGACCATGAAGAACGCGAACAGCGTGCCCGAATTCGAGTAGTCAGCCAGTTTGCCAACCGGCAGAAACGCTGCAGCAATTGCAGCGGCAATACCGGTGAAGATCGTCACCACATATGGCGTGCGGAACTTCGGGTGCACCGAAGCCAGCTTTTCAGGGAGCAGGCCATCACGTGCCATCACGAAGAACACGCGGGTCTGACCGAACATCATCATCAGGACGACGGACGGCAAGGCAAGCACGGCAGCAAGTCCAACCAAGCGGCCAATGGCCGGGTAGTGGATAACGTCGAGAACATGGACCAGCGCTTCCTTCGAACAGACCAGCGGCTCAACCGCGCCACTGGCAACGATCGAGGCGCAGCGACCGGCCATTTCGGCCGAGCCCGGCGGCAGCGCGGCACCATTAGGACCCATCACGGGTTGTGCCCCGATTGCGCCGATCGCACCGGTTGCCACCAGCAGATAGAAGATGGTGCAGATCGCCAGCGCGCCGATCAGCCCGATCGGCACGTTACGCTGCGGATTTTTTGTTTCCTCCGCCGCCGTGGAAACCGCATCAAAGCCCACGTAGGCAAAGAAGATCGAGGCGGCAGCACCAAACACGCCGGCTCCGCCAGTGGGCATCAGCGGTGCAAAGTTCTCGCTCTTGAGCACCGGAATGGTCAGCGCGATGAAAGCAGTCAGCGCGACGATCTTGATCGCGACCAGAACAGCATTCACCCGCGCGCTTTCGGTCGTGCCGATCACCAACAGCCAGGTGACAAGGCCTGTTATCAAGATAGCCGGAACGTTGACCCAACCACCGACCTGCAGAGCAGTCTGCAGATCGGCGCTCATCGGTGAACCGAACAGGATTCGCACCTTCGCCATCAGCGCATCGGCATTGCTGATTGACGCTGGTATATGGACGCCCAATCCATTCATCAGGCCGACGGCGTGGTTAGACCAGCCGACTGCGACCGCGCTGGCGCCCACCGCATATTCGAGGATCAGCGCCCAACCCACCATCCAGGCCAGCAATTCACCAACCACGGCGTAAGTGTAGGTATAGGCCGAACCGGCCACCGGAACCATCGAGGCGAGTTCGGAATAACACAGCGCGGCGACCGCGCAGACAAACCCGGCTACGATAAAGCTGAGCAGCATGCCGGGACCGGCCTTCTGCGCAGCTTCCGAAGTCAGCACGAAAATCCCGGTGCCGATCACCGCGCCGATGCCAAGCATCGTCAGCTGGAAGGCCCCCAAGGATCGATGAAGCGATTTCTTTTCCGCTGTAGCCAGAATGGCATCCAGCGATTTGACCCGACCGAACATATAGTCCCCTAAACTTCTGCCAGGCGCGAATGGCGCCCGAATGGTTGCTGCCGGGAAGCTAACGCCAAGTGCCGCATTGGCAAGCCTTAATGCCCGCCCTTCCCCAGCCGCGCCACCTCGTCTAAAGCCCGGCCATGTCCACGACTTTCCAGCTCGATACGTCGACCAGCCGCTCGCATCCGACCCCAACGCCACTGCGCCGGGTGACCATCCCGGCGATCCGCCAGCGCAAGGTAGACGGGGTCACTGCTGAGCCGGTCGTGATGCTGACCGCCTATACCGCGCGGCAAGCGCAGTTGCTCGATGAGCATTGCGATCTGATCCTGTGCGGGGACTCGCTTGGCCAGGTGATCTATGGCCTGCCCTCCAGCCTGCAGGTTACGCTGGAGATGATGATCGCGCACGGCGCTGCAGTGGTGCGCGGATCGTACCATGCGGCAGTGGTGATCGACATGCCGTTCGGCACTTACGAAGCCTCGCCGCAGCAGGCCTTCACCAATGCGGCGCGGGTGCTCGCCGAAACCGGGGCAGGCTCGGTCAAGCTCGAAGGCGGCGCGGCTATGGCCGAAACCGTCGCCTTCCTCACGCAGCGCGGCATTCCAGTGATGGGCCACGTCGGCCTGACCCCGCAGGCGGTCAATGTGCTGGGCGGTTACAATGCCCGCGGGCGCAGCGATGTGGAGGCGAAGAAGATCGTCGCAGATGCCAAGGCGCTGTCGGATGCCGGTGCTTATGCGGTGGTTATCGAAGGCGTGGTCGAACCGATCGCGATCGCCGCGACCAAAGCGGTTTCGTGCCTGACCATCGGGATCGGTGCCTCGGCCCAGTGCGACGGACAAGTCCTTGTCACCGAAGACATGATGGGCATGTTCGAACGCGTGCCCCGCTTCGTGAAACGTTATGCTGCCATGGCCGAAACTATCTCGGAAGCGGTGGCGCAGTATGCTGCGGATGTGCGTGCGCGCAGCTTCCCCGGCACCGAACAGACTTACCAGCCGAAGTAGCTGCCAGCCATGCTCCGCTATTTCAAAGGGTCGTTCATCTTCACGGCAGTGTGCCTGGCGCTTGCAGCCTGGCTCGGCTGGAGCCGGGCTGGCACAATCGGCGGCGCGCTGGAAGTGCTGTGGATCGTGACAGTCCTTGCTGTCCTCGAAATTTCGCTGTCGTTCGACAATGCCGTGGTCAACGCGAGCGTTCTCGAAAACCAGGAGCCGATCTGGCGCCAACGGTTCCTGACCTGGGGCATGGTCATTGCGGTGTTCGGCATGCGGATCGTGTTCCCGCTGGCGATCGTTGCCCTGGCTGCCGGAATTGGTCCCATCGATGCCCTGCAACTTTCCCTGCGCCAACCGCAGGAATATGAGCGCATCGTCAGCAGTGCGCACCTCACCATCGCCGGATTTGGCGGCACGTTCTTGGCGATGGTCGGCATCAAGTTCTTTTTCGACAGCGACAAACACGTGCACTGGATCGGGACGATCGAAAAGCGCCTGGCCCGGTTCGGCGAGATCGATGCATTCGGGCTCGCCTTGCTGCTGGTCATCCTGCTCAGCTTTGCCCGCCTGCTCAAAGGCGAGCACGCGCTGCAATTCGTCGAAGCCGGCATCCTGGGCGTCGCGGCTTTCGTCGCAGTCGAGGCGATTGGGCATTGGCTCGAGAGCAGCAACATCGGCGGCGGGCGGAGCGGACTTGGCGGGTTCATCTATTTGAACGTGCTTGACGCCTCGTTCAGTTTCGACGGGGTGATCGGGGCATTTGCACTGTCCAACAACATGCTGGTTATTGCACTCGGCTTGTCGATCGGCGCGATGTTCGTGCGCTCGCTGACGATCATGCTAGTCGAAAAGGGATCGCTGGCCGAGTATCGCTATCTTGAGCACGGTGCCTTCTGGGCCATTCTCGCCCTCGCCGGGATCATGCTGGCGTCCTCAAGCTTCCAGATTTCGGAAACGGTGACTGGTCTGATTGGCGGAGTGCTGATCGCCGCTTCCTTGCTCTGGTCGATCCGCCGCAATCGTCGCATCGCGACCGAACACCGCTCGAAGGCAGCGAAAATGGCCGCGCAGACGCGCGCCGCCTGGAAGTCAGGCGGCTGAGGTTAGCCGCCCGGCAATCGGCGCGGCCAGCACTAGCTGCGCCAGATGATACAGCAGGATCGGCAGCAGCACGACCCCGGCTACAGCAGGCGGGAACAGGACCGAGGCGAGCGGCGCGCCCATCGCGATGCTCTTTTGCGCACCCGCAAACAGCATCGTGATCCGGTTGGACCGGTCCAGCTTGAGCAAGCCGCCCAGCAGCCAGGCTCCGCCGTGCGCGAAGATCAGCAGCAGCGCAGTCCCCCCGGCGAGCCACAGCCAGCCCGGACCGTCGACCCGGCTCCAGAAGCGCTGCTCGACCGCGCCGGAAAAGGCGACGTAGACCGCAATCGCGATTGATGCGCGATCGAACCAGGTGGCGAGTTGGCGATGCTCCTTGACCCAGGAACCCAGCCAGCCCTGCGCGATCTGCCCGAGCATGAACGGCAGCAGCAGGATGCCCGCAACCTTGACCAACCCATCGGCATGCAGCCCGCCGCCCTGTCCGCCCGCGAGCCATGAAAACAGCGGCGCGGTAACGAATACGCCGATCACATTGATCAAGGCCGCCGCGACCACCGAACTCGCCACATTGCCGCCAGCCAGCGAGGAATAGGCGGTGGCCGATTGCACTGTGGAAGGCAGGCAACCGAGATAGAGGAACCCGAGCGCGAGCAAGGGCGGCATCCATCCGCTGCCGAGCTGCCACACGGCCCACCCCGCCAGCGCCATCGCGCCAAAGCACCACGCGACCAGTGGGTAAAGCAACCGGTGATTGGTCAGACCCGCCATCACTTCGTGCCGGGGCAGCCGCAAGCCGTTGAGGAAGAACAGCAGGAACACCGCAGCGTTGGACACGAACTGCGCGGCGCTGCGCCATTCGCCCTGAACCGGGACCAGGAACGCCAGCATAATGGCGACCACCAGCAGCCGCACCATCGGATCGATCTTGCTCAGCACTCAGCGGCCGCTTAGCGATACCGGTGGCGCAGGCGTGGCTGAAAAACGCGGCGCAGGGGCTGGCTGGACCAACCCGCCATCCTCGACGAAGGTTTGCCGCGCAACGTTATGCGGATGCTTGGGAGCTTCGCGCAGGCTCAACACCGGAGCAAAGCAGATGTCGGTATCGTCCATGATCGCGCACCATTCGTCGCGGGTCCTGGTCAGGATCAGCGCGGTCATCCGGTCCTTGAGCGGCCCCCACTGCGCCGGGTTCATCTGCTGGGCGAAATCGGGATCGCCGCTGAGGCCGGTCTTTTCAAGCAACAGCGCGTAGAATTGCGGTTCGATCGAACCGAGCGAAATCCACTTGCCGTCGCTGGTCTCATAGGTGTCGTAGAAGTGCGTGCCGCTATCGAGCAGATTGACCCCGCGCTCATCACGCCACTGGCCATTGCCGAGGAAGGTGTACGTCATCGCCGAAAGGATCGCCGCACCGTCAACCATGGCCGCGTCGACGACCTGCCCCTGCCCGCCGCCGCGCGCGTGGAGCACGCCCGCGACCACGCCGAACGCAAGCAGCATCCCGCCGCCGCCGAAATCGCCCACCGCGTTGACCGGGAAAGTCGGCTTCTGGCCCGCGCGGCCATACGAATGGAGCGCGCCCGACAGCGCAATGTAGTTGATGTCATGCCCGGCCAGCGGGGCCATCGGGCCGTCCTGACCCCAGCCGGTCATGCGCCCGATCACAAGCTTGGGGTTGATGGCCAGAAGCACATCCGGGCCGATCCCCATGCGCTCGATCACCCCGGGGCGGTAACCTTCGATCAGCGCATCGGCCTCTGCCACCAGTTCCTTGAGTTTGGTAACTGCAGCGGGGTCTTTGAGGTCGAGTTCGATCCGTTCGCGGTTACGGTTGAGGATATCGCGGTTGCCGCCATCGCCGAACCGGCCGCTGGTCCCGGGCCGCTCAACCCGGATAACCCGCGCGCCGTGATCGGCCAGCATCATACCGCAGAACGGGCCCGGTCCGATCCCGGCAAGTTCGATAACAGTAACCCCGTCCAGCACCCCGGCCATTGCAATTCCTCACCCGTTTAATCGATCGATGAAATCGACATTGGGCAAGGCGCGGGCGCTTGTCGAGAGGTTAGTGCAGCTTCGCCAGTGCGGTCTGGATCAGGGGGTTATCGCCTGCGGAGCGGCGCGCCTGCAGCAGCAGCTGGCGCGCCCTGGTGGCGTCGTTCCCGGCCTCCGCCAGCGCCATGCCCAACGACTGTGCGGCGATCGGGCTGCTCGGCTGAAGCTGGTATGCGCGCTGCGCGGTTGTCACTGCGGCCGCTGCGTCCCCGCCGCGCAGCTGCGCGAAGCTGAGGTCGGCGAGCAACCGAACGTCGCGGTTTCCGCCGCGCTGGCGCAGGCTTTCAAGGAGCGTTGTTGCTGACTGCCAATCGCCCGACAGCGCCGCAAAATTGGCCGCGAGCCGCGCCGCGAGTCGGCTACCCGGGAACGCCGCAAGGTAGCGGGCCGTGATCGGTTGCGCCGCGCCCGGCTTTCCTCCGGCGGCGAATGCTTCGTTCATGCGCAGAAGCAGCAGGTCGGGGAAACGGACTTTGGTCGCGCGGTCATAGTGGCCCAGCGCCGCGCCTGGGGCTCCCGTCAACAGTTCGACGTCGCCCATCAGTGATAGAGCATCGTCCGATCCGGGCCGTGCGTTAAGGAACCGGCTCGCCGCCTGTCGGGCTCCGGCTCCGTTGCCCGTGCCGAGCAAGCTGCGAACGTAAGGCACGGCATTGCCCAGCGCGGCGGGATCGGCCGCGAAGGCCGCGCCGAACCCGGCTGGACCGGCGGGCTCGAAGATCAGCAGCATCCCCGGCGCCCCGGCGCTCGCCGCGCGGTCAAGCAAGGGCGCTGCGGCCGCGTGGTTCCCCTGGTCCTCGTAGGCCCGCGCCAGTACTGTCAGCAGGTAGGGCGAGGCATCGCTCTGCAGCGCCAGTGCACCATACCGCGCGAACAGCTGATTATAGTCTCCCGAGGCATAAAGCGCTCGGGCAAGCAACAACTGCACGCGCTGGTTGGCGGGCTGGCGATAAGCCAGCACGGACAATTCATCAGCGGCAACATTAGCACTCCCCGCCTCAAGGTCGAGCAGCCCCTGCAGCAGCATCCCGGCTGGTACATCGTTCAGCTTGCCCTTGGTCCGGTTAAGCAGCAAGCGAGCGAGATCGACTTGCCCAGCGCGCGCAGCGAGGACCGCCTGGAGGAAAAAGGCACGTGGGCTGTGCGGCGCGATTGTCAGCATCCGGCGGGTTGCCGCTAGCATCTCGGGCGTGCGACCCGCCTCGCCCAGCGCGCCAGCATATCCGCTCAGTAGGCCGAGGTCGTCACCCTTTACCTCAAGCGCCTTTTCGTAAAGCGGGATGGCAGCAGCATAGCCTTCGGCGTCGCGCAGCAGCTCAGCCTTGAATTCAAGCGCGCGCGGATCGTTCGGCCCTGCCGCCAGCGCGTGGTTCGCCGCATCGATCGCCAGCAACTGCTCGTCGCCGGCGTATCGCATACGGCCGATCTCAACCCACAGCAGCGGATCTTTGGGCGATGACTGAAGCGCATGGTCAAACGCCTTGCCCGCCGCGCCGAGATTGCCTGACAAGCGTTCAAGCTGGCCCAGCATGCGCCAGCCATGGCCCGCCTCGGCCGGAGCAAACTGGCCCGGGCCGAGCCATGCGCGGGCCTTGTCCATCGCCCCTTGATCGATCAGCGCTTCACCCATCGCAGCGGCCACATCGGGTTTCGCTGCCCCGCTCTGGAGCGCGCGCTGCAGTTCTGCTTCGGCAGCGATCCCGTCGCCCCGCGCCAATGCCTTGCTGGCCGGGGCCATCGCAACCTGCGCCGCGCCCGGCATCGCCTGACCGGGCGCACCGAGCCCAATCAACGCTGCCATTGCAGCCAGCAGGATCGTCCGGCGCACCATAAGATCAGGCCTGCATGTCGTATTGCTTGAGCAGGTCATAGAGCGTCGGCCGGCTGATCCCGAGCAACTTGGCGGTGCTCGAGATGTTACCTTCGCTGCGCGCCAGCGCGTGGCGGATAACCTGCCGGTCAGACGTTTCGCGTGCTGATTTGAGGTTGAGCACTTGAGCGCCAGTACTGTCAGGCGCGGCGAGATCGAGATCGGCTGCGCCGACCAGCTTGCTCTCGGTCATGATCACCGCCCGCTTCACGCGGTTTTCCAGTTCGCGCACATTGCCCGGCCATGTCCAGCTATCGATCGCGGCGAGCGCGTCGGGGGCAAAGCCCTTCACGGCCGGGTTCATCTCCTTGGCAAAGCGCGCGAGGAAGGCTTTGGCGAGCAAAGCCGGATCGCCCGCCCGCTCGGCGAGGCTCGGGATTCGCACCACGATTTCGGCCAAGCGGTAAAACAGATCCTCGCGGAACCGGCCATCAGCGATCATCGCTTCAAGGTCTTGATGTGTCGCGCAGACGATGCGGGTGTCGACGGCGATCGACTTGCGCGATCCGATCCGTTCGATCACCCGTTCCTGCAGAAAGCGCAGCAACTTGACCTGCAGCGGCAGCGGAATGTCGCCAACTTCATCCAGAAACAGCGTGCCCCCCGCAGCCATCTCGATCTTGCCCTCGGTGGTCTTGACCGCGCCGGTGAATGCGCCCTTTTCGTGCCCGAACAGCTCGCTTTCAAGGAGGTTCTCGGGGATCGCCGCGCAGTTGATCGCAACGAAGGCCCCGCCGGCACGACCGCTCGCATCGTGCAAGCCCCGCGCGAGCAGCTCTTTCCCGGTCCCGCTCGCGCCGAGCAACATCACCGAGACGTTGGTATTGGCGACCCGCTCAATCGTGCGCGCGACCTTGATCATTTCGGGCGCGGCGGTGATCATCCGCCCGAGCACGCGGTTATCCTCGCTGCCGCGCGCGGCGAGCTGGCGGTTCTCGCGCTCGATCTGGTGCAACTGCAGTGCGCGGCGCACGATCAGCCCCAGTGCCTCAATGTCAACCGGCTTCTGATAGAAGTCGTAAGCCCCCTTGGCGATCGCAGTGAGCGCCGAATCGCGCGCACCGTGGCCCGATGCAACGATCACTTTGGTATCGGGCTTCAGCGCCATGATCGCGTCGAGCACGGCAAACCCCTCGCTAGTCCCGTCGGGATCGGGCGGCAGGCCAAGATCGAGCGTGACCACCGCCGGTTCCTCGCTGCGCAGCGCAGCAATCGCACTGGCCCGGTCCCCAGCCATGATCACTTCAAAGTCCGGCCAGGCCCATTTGAGCTGTGCCTGAAGCCCGGGATCGTCCTCGACGATAAGGAGTTTTGGTTTGGCATCAGACATTACGCGACTCTCTTTTCATCCGCATCTTCCGCGGCAAGTTTGGTGATCAGTCCGGCCGCATCGGGGCGTGGCAAGCGGACGGTGAAGCGGGTGCCGAGGCCTTCGCGGCTTTCTACGTCGAGCCGGCCTTGCATCGCTCGCACCAGTTCACGCGCCTCGTAAGCACCGATGCCGAACCCGCCCTTCTTGGTCGAATCAAACGGCTTGAACAGGCGGGTGCGGATGAATTCCGGGCTCATGCCCGAACCTGAATCGGTGACCTCGATCAACCCGTACATCGGTTCGCTCGCCACCCGCACAAATACGGGAGCGCTGGCGGCGCTGGCATCGATCGCGTTCTGGACAAGGTGCAGCAAAACCTGTTCGAGCGAGCTTCGTTCGGCCGCGACCTTGATCGCTTCGCGTTCGACCAGCACCACGCCGTGGCGCGCCTGGAGCTGATTGACCACGCTTTCGGCAATCTCATCGGCGCGGACCGGCTCGACCGCGCCGATGACAGGAGAACCGTAACGCGAAAGGCGCGCGAGCAGTGCGTTTAACTTGTCCGCCGAATTGCGCAGGGTCACCAGCATGTCCGCGCGAAATTCCGGATTTTCGGCATGCTGCTCGGCATTGCGCGCCAGCAGTGCCATCTGGCTGGCCAGGTTCTTGATGTCGTGCATCACGAAAGCGATGCGGCGATGGAAGTCATCGAACCGCGCCGCTTCGGCCAGGGCCGCCTGGCCCGAATGCTCGGCCAGGTAACTCGCCAGCTGCTGCCCGGCGACGCGCAGGAGGTCGAAGTCCTCCCAGTCGAGCAGGCGAGCGTGCGGCGGACGAGCGAGGACCACTGCTCCGACGAGCCGCTCGAAGTGCAGCAAGGGCACAAGCGCCCAGGCCCTTGGCTCGGCCAGCAACCATTCGGGCAACGGCGGAGATTCGGCCGGATCGGCGCGCCCGGCACGCAGTGCGTCGATGTCGGCAACAAAGGCTCGGGTTTCGATGCCGCGTACCGTTGCGGCGCCAAGCGCGTTGGCCGGGACCTGCGCCATCGGCCACTGCCAGGTGGCGGCAAGCTCGAACTGACCGGCGTCAGACGGGGTCAGCAGGATTCCGCCCGGGCTATCGGTAATGTCGGCTACGGCGCGGATCACGCGCTCTTCAAGGCTCGCCCGGTCGCCGGTGTTCTCGGCAATCGTGCGGGTAAAGCGCAGCCATTCCGAGCGATAATCATAGCGGTGCTGAAATAGGTGCTTGGCCAAGGTGACATGCAGCCAGCCACGGATGCGGCGCGATGGCAGCACGATCGTGCTGATGGCGACCGTGACCGCCACCAAGGCGAGTTGCAACAGAGCCACATAGTCGTTGCCGGCTCGCGACAGCCACTGCGATGCGGTTACCAGCGCAGCAAGGTATCCCCCGATAAGCAGCAGCGAGGCAGATCGGAAGGCGACAATCCGGGATGGCCGGAACCGAGCCAATCCACTCGCCCCGATAGCGCCAATAGCCAGAAGCGCCGCTGTTGGCAGAGTCAGCAGCCCGCGCAACGCGGCAAGCATCATCGGCGTCGCTCCCGCGATGTAGCCGATCGTGTAGAAGTTGAGGTCGACCGCCCAGATCAGCGCCATTGCCGTGCACGGTCCGAGCAGGACGCTGCGCGCGAGACTGGAGGCACCGCCATAAAGGTTATGCAGCAGGACCAGCGCCCCGATCGCCACCAATAGGTGGAACATCGCCAGCGTCTTGAACAGCACGCCCTGCGGCACTGCGCCGCGCGCTACGAGCCAAGCCCAGACAATCAGCTGGATGAGCTCGACAAACACCAAGGCCGCAGCGAGCGGCCGGACCGGTCGCATCGATGCGTGCCGGCCATCGACCGCAAAGAGCCGGTAGAGTGCGAACAGCCAAGCCAGGTTCCGGGCGGATTCGGCCAATCCGGTGGCCGGGGCTGCAATCCCCAACGCGGCACCGGTAAGCGCCCACAGCCCGGTCGCCGCTGCCGCTGTAAGCACCGCCTGGTGCGTCGGCGCGAAAGCCTGCGGGCGGCGGTAAAGCCACAGCGCCACCATCAGACAGCCAACCGCGCCTGCCACCCACAGGGCCGCGACTACGGTCGCTGCAAGGCCGTGGATCAAGTCCAATTCAGCGGGCCCCTTCGTGCCACAGCACGACGCGGAGCGTCTGCAGCAGGATCAGGAGATCAAGGAACGGGGTGTAGTTCTTGGCGTAATAAAGATCGTATTCGAGCTTGTGCCGCGAATCCTCAACCGATGCGCCATAGGGATAGTTGATCTGCGCCCAGCCGGTGATGCCCGGTTTGACCATATGGCGTTCGGCATAGAAGGGCATCTGCTCTTCGAGCTCGGCGACGAATTCCGGGCGCTCAGGCCGAGGGCCGACAAAGCTCATTTCGCCCTTCAGCACCGACCAAGTCTGCGGCAGCTCATCGATCCGGGTCTTGCGGATGAAGCGCCCTAGCCGGGTAACGCGCGGATCGTCCTTGGTCGCCCACTGCGCGCCGTTTGCTTCGGCATCGGTGCGCATCGAACGCAGCTTGATCACCTGGAAGTCCTGCCCGAACAGGCCGACGCGAGTCTGGCGGAACAGCGCTGGCCCTTTGCTGTCCAGTTTCACCAGCAGCGCAAACAGCGCGATGACGGGCGCGGTCAACGCTAGCAGCAGCGCGCTTGCCGATACATCGAACAGGCGCTTCGCTGCGCTCGATATTGCCCGGCCTGACGAAAACCCGTCCGAGAAAATCAGCCACGAGGGATTGACCGAATCGAGATCGACGCGGCCCGTCTCACGCTCGATGAAGCTCGAGAAATCGTTGACGTGGACCCCGGTGGTCTTGATCCGCAGCAGGTCGGCCAGTGGCAGCGAATTGCGCCGTTCCTCCAGGGCAAGCACGACTTCGCTAACCCCAAGGTTCTCGACGTGACGGGTCAGATTGTGGATCGCCCTGCGCGGGATCGCCACGGCGACCACTGGCACACTTTCGGTCATCAGCACATATCCGACGATCACGAACCCACTTTCGGGCTTCTCGGACAATTGCTTGAGTCGGTCGGCGCGGTTGCCGGCGCCAAGCACCAACACCCGGCGGCGGAAGGCAGAGGCGCCCAGGATCCCGCCGACGATCAAGCGGTTGAGCACGAGTGCGGGAACCGACCCGGCCATCGCGTAAGCCAGCGTAGAGCGCCAGAACCTGTGTCCGCCCAGCAGAAAGTCGAGGAAAGTAATCGCGATCACCCCCAGCGAGACGGCGACCAGCAGCCGCGCCGTGGCGAAGCGCATTGAACGCAGCGAATCTGCGCCGTAGACCCCTACCGCGATCATTGCCGTCCAGACCACGCCGGCATAGCCGGTCAGCGACCATGCGCGATCGCTCAGCGGGACCAAGTCCATGCCGATCTGCCCCGCCCGGAGCCGCCACGCACCCTCACCCACTGCCAGTAGCAGCGTGATATCAATGATCCCCAGCAGGATCACCGCGTGCGGGATGTAGTGTTTGAAAAGACGGATCATTGTCCGGTTGCGGCCCTCAAAACAGTGTCTCTGAAGACTGCCTAGGCCGCGAAGGTGAAATGTCGGTAAATTTTACAGAGCTTGGTTAATGGATTTATCGCCCTTCAAGTGCCGAACTGAAACGGGGTCAGGCCGCGGCTGCGCTCGTCGAATTGCAGTGTGGTGCCGCGCGGCGGCAGCGAGCGTTGCTGACAATCGGGCCGATGGCACAGCGCGCAGCCCGGGCCCGTGCTCTCAGTTTCGTTACGCCCCAGGGACGCGCCGCGAGCCTGCGCAAGCTGCCCGGCGAGCGCCGCATCCAGCCCGAGCACCACCACGAATTGCGCGCCCTCACCGCCCAGCGTGCCGCTGCCCTGCACTGTACGGGCGAGCGTGAACCATTGTGAAGCTTGCCCGGCGCTATCGGTGAATTCTATGTTCTGGACGCAGATCCGCCCCGCTCGTTCGAACGCCTGATGAACATTCCACAGCGGGCAACTCTGCTCGCCCTCAAGCATCACCGTGCCGCTCGCCCCGGCGTAGCGCTTGGAAAACTGCCCGGCCCGGTCGAGCCGCGCCATGAAGAACGGAAGTCCCCGCTGGCCGACCCGCTGCAGGGTCGTGAGCCGATGCGCGAGTTGTTCGAACCCCACGTTGAAACGGCGCTGGAGGATGGTCAGGTCGTAACCGGTTTCCTCACAGGCGCGCATGAAGCGGCCGTAAGGCATGACCAAGGCGGCGGCAAAGTAACCCACAAGGTGGCGGCGGAACAAGCGCCAAGCACCGCGATCGGCAAACCCGGCGCCGTCGGCCAGCGCTGCGATCTCGTCGCGCTGCTCCAGCATGGCCAGCTGCACCGCGATCTGGAAATTGCGCGACGACTGATCGAGCAATTCGGACAGTTGGAGTTGCCGCGCGTGAAGGTCGAGCCGGCGCAGCGCATCGGGCATGACATTGGTGGGAAGCACGCGAACTGAGAGCTGGTGCCGCTGGCGCAGCCGCTCAGTCAGTGCCGCACCCATATCGGCATTGGACAGGCGCAGCTCGTCGGACAAGGTTTCAGCCGCCTGATCGAGATCGGCGAAATGGTTGCGCCACCGTTCGATCTCGAGCCGCACAAGATTGGTGGAATCACTGCCGCGCGCCGCTCCTGCGTTGCCTCCACCTGCATCGAACAGCCGCGCAAACGCCAATGCTGCCTGGGGTGCGGCGGACAGCCACTCGGCAATCTCGTCACGGTCGATGGCCAGATCGGCAAAGCGTTCATCGGCAAGGCGGCGGCGCAGGCCGTCAATCCCGCCAACGGCTTCATCCTGACGCAGGCTGCGCGGATCGAAATCGAACTGCTCGGCCAGCTGAACCAGCAGCCGCGCCGAAAGCGGGCGCTGGTTGCGTTCGACCAAGTTCAGATAGCTGGGCGAAATGCCCAGCCGCCCGGCCATCGCCGCCTGAGTCAAATCCTGACGGCGGCGCAGGCGGCGGACGCTGGGTCCGGCAAGGACGGTGGTGTCGACCATCCAACTCGCTTGTCATAAAGTTTACAACATTGCAACTGTCTCAGCGTGTAATGAGCCTTTAGGACAAGAATTATTGTAATTTCTGATACCAAATCAAACTCGCTTGCGGCTATCGAACGGACAAGCGCTCCCTAGGAGATAAGCCATGACTTACACCGATACCATCGCTCAAACCCAATCCACCATCTCCGGCCAGCCGAATTGGGACGGGATTAACGCCGAATCGATCGCCCGGATGCGCGCGCAGAACCGCTTCCGCACCGGATTGGACATCGCCAAGTACACCGCAGATATCATGCGCCGCGATATGGCCGCTTATGATGCCAATCCGGCGGACTACACCCAGTCGCTCGGCTGCTGGCACGGCTTCATCGGGCAGCAGAAGCTGATCTCGATCAAGAAGCATTTCGGCACCACCAAGGGCCGTTACCTCTACCTGTCGGGCTGGATGATCGCCGCCCTGCGCAGCGAATTCGGGCCCCTGCCCGACCAGTCGATGCACGAGAAGACCAGCGTTCCCGCGTTGATCGAGGAACTCTACACCTTCCTCCGCCAGGCCGATGCGCGCGAACTCGGCATGATGTTCCGCGATCTTGATGCCGCGCACGAAGCCGGTGACGCGGTCAAGGCGAAGGCGATCGAACACGCGATCGACAACTACGAAACCCATGTCGTGCCGATCATCGCCGATATCGACGCCGGGTTCGGCAATGCCGAGGCGACGTACCTGCTTGCCCGCAAGATGATCGAGGCCGGTGCCTGCGCGCTGCAGATCGAAAACCAGGTCTCGGACGAAAAGCAGTGCGGGCACCAGGACGGCAAGGTGACCGTTCCCCACGAGGACTTCCTCGCCAAGATCCGCGCCTGCCGCTACGCCTTCCTCGAGCTC
>JAYUCG010000049.1:0-12915 GCA_043740455.1 Novosphingobium sp.
CTGGCCGGTGCCTATGCGCTGGGCGACGATCCAATTGCCGCGATCCAGCTGTTCAACGAAGCCGAAAAGCTGGGGCCGATCGATGCCGCGCGCATTGCCGATCGCGGGCTCGCCTATGACCTGATCGGCGATTGCCAGACCGCGCAGGGCTATTACCGCCAGGCGCTCGGGATCGAAGCCAGCGATGAAGCCGCGCGGCGGCTGGCCGTGAGCCAGGCCATCGCCGGGGACCGGCGCGGGATGGAGGTGACGCTCGGTCCGCTGCTCCAGAAGCAAGACAAAGCGGCTTGGCGCACCCGCGCCTTCGCCCTCGCGATCCTGGGCGTGCCCGATGAGGCTGAGAGCATCGCGCGCCAGACCATGCCTGCGGACATGGCCAATTCAATGGCCGGATATCTGCGCTACATGCCCAAGCTGACCCCTGCGCAGCAGGCCTCCGCCGCAAACCTCGGGCAATTTCCGCGCGCTGCCGACATTGGCCAGATCGATCCGCGTTTTGCCGCTTACATGCGCCCGCACGCGGCATTGGCCGCCGCCTCGCCGGTGCCTGGACCGGTCAAGCCCGACGTAAAGGGCAAGGACAAAGGCAATAAGGGCAAGGATCAGCAGGTCGTGGCGGTTGCTGCCGCCGTGCCCAACCCGCCGGTTGGCCGCGAGGTTGACGGCAAGCCGGTCCAGATAGCGATGGCCGCGCCCCAGCGGCTCGTGCCCAGGCCTGTTCCAGCGCCGTTGCCGTCACCCGCGCCTGCTCCCGTGCCCAGCCCGCCCGCAGTGCCCCGGTCGGTGCCGGTGACCATCACGCCCGGTCCGGGCTTCGCCTCGATCGATGCGGTTTCGACCAAGCCCGGGCAAAGCTTCGACCTGCGCCAGCAAAGCAAGCCCCCGGCACCGACGCCGCCCCCGTCGCCACCTCCAGCACCGCCAGCGCCCAAGCCGGCTCCCAGACCGGCGCCTAAACCGGTACCCAAACCTGCGCCCGAATCCATCGACGAGGCCTTCGCTGACTTCACCCCACCCAGCCGCGAGATCGAACCGCAGGCTGGGGCCGTGGACCTCCGGCGGCTTGACCGCACAGCCAAGGTGCCAGCGAATGCCAAGGCAGCGGACAAGGCCGGCGAAAAGCCAGTGCCGGGTGAGAAGGGCAAGCCGGGCCACAAGGCTTCGGACAAGGCCAAGGACAAGAAGGACAGCAAGCTGAGCCAGCCGAGCCGGTTCTGGGTTCAGGTCGCAACGGGCCGTGACAAGGCGGCGCTCGGCTCTGACTGGCGGCGCATGGGCAAGGATGACCCGGCAGTGTTCAAGGGCAAAAAGCCGTTCATCACCGCCTGGGGACAGACCAACCGGCTGCTGACCGGTCCGTTCGAAACCCAGAAAGAGGCCAATGCTTTCGTTGCTGCGCTCAAGAAGGTCGACTTCAGCGGTGCCTTCGCCTGGACCAGCGCGGCGGGCCAAGTGGTCGATCCGCTTGCCCCCGCGAAGTAGCCTGCCCCCGCTTTTCCACACTTTCTCAACAGGCTTGTCGAGTTATGCGCAGACGAGCGGCATGACGTCATTGTCCTTTGTGCGCAAGGCGCGCCATCCAGCGCCAATGATGCAGGCTAATCACGACATGGAACGGGACGACGATGCTGCTCCCGTCGACATGCTCGCTTCGTTGTTCGAAGCGCGCGGCTGGCCTTGCGAATTCGTCGGCGAGGACGAGATCTCGGGCGAGATCAAAGGTAGCTGGGCCAGCTACACCGTGCGCGGCGTCTGGCGGCACGAAGATCACGTGCTGCAGCTGCTGTGCCTGCCCGATATCCGCGTGCCCGAAGACAAGCGCAGCGCGGTGTTCGAACTGCTCGCGCTGGTCAACGAACAGCTGTGGGTCGGGCACTTCGACTTGTGGTCGAACGGCAGCGTGCTGCTCTATCGCCACGGCCTGCTGCTGGGCGGCGATGGCCTGCTCAGCCTCAGCCAGGCGCAAGTCGCGGTCGAAGCCGCGGTCGAGGAGTGCGACCGGTTCTACCCTGCCTTCCAGTTCGTGCTGTGGGGCGACAAGAGCCCAGCCGAAGCACTCGCCAGCTCGATGGTTGACGCTGCGGGCGAGGCTTAGTCCGTACTCGGCAAAATTCACTATCCTACAGCGCGGGCATGGTGGCATGAGGTGCGCATGTGCAACGTGCTCGGCCACGATGAAACTTGCTTGGCAAACCGATCATATGGATCAAGCAGGACGGGGGATTTTTCTTCGTCTAGACTGTGGTCCAAGCGGTCCAAGCGCAGGTGGATGAGAGGTTTTTGCGCGTGACAGCGATCCTGATTTTCGGCTGCGGTAACATGGGCGGGGCGATGCTGGCTGGTTGGCTGGCCTCGGACCTGCCGCTTACGATTACCGTCGTTGATCCTGCGGTGCATGAAGTCCCGGCTGAGGTAAGGTTGCTGCGGCAAGTTCCAGCGGAGCACTTCGACGTGGTCCTGCTGGGGATCAAACCGCAGATGTTGGGCGAAGCAGCGCCTATGCTCACTTCCGCCATCGCGCCGGACACGGTCCTGCTGTCGGTGCTGGCCGGAGCGGAACTGGCCAGCCTGGCCGGTCACTTCCCGATCAACGGCGGGATCGTGCGGGTCATGCCGAACCTGGCGGCGGCCATCGGCAAGGCACCGATTGGCCTGGTCGGTTCGATGTCAGACGCAGCGCGCGATCAGGTGACCAGATTGATGGCGCCGCTCGGCACCCCAGAATGGCTGGCGCGCGAGGATGACCTTGACGCGGTTACCGCGCTGGCCGGTTCGGGCCCGGCCTTCGTTTACCGATTCATCGACGCATTGGCGGAAGGCGGCACCGCGCTTGGCCTCGATCCCGCGCAGGCGCAGCGGCTGGCATTGAGCATGGTCGAAGGCGCGGCCATGCTTGCAGCCGGGGTGGGTGAACCACTGGCTGAACTGGCGCGCCGGGTCACCAGCCCGGGGGGCACAACCGCCGCAGGGCTGGCGGTGCTCGATGCCGATGGCGCGCTCCAGCGCCTCGTTGCAGCCACCCTGAAAGCAGCGGCGGAGCGCGGGGTCGAGCTTGCTGCTGCGGCACGCGGGCCAGGCTGATACAATCTGCGACAGCCCGGTTGTCCGGTTTCGCTTGAAACGCAGGCCGACAGCGCCGATATTTACATCAAGCGGCCTATCTTGGACCGCTAACAGGAGTTTGATCCATGTCTGAATGGAACGATCCGCAGACCACGCGCAGCCCGTTTGGCGCGGGCGCGCAGCTTAACGGCGCGATGGTCGGCAGCGCAGCGCGCGATGACGGCCTGCGCAGCTACATGCTGTCAATTTACAACTACATGGCCTCGGGCGTGCTGCTCTCGGGTGTTGTGGCGCTGCTGTTTGCGCGCTCGGGCATGGCGGAAGCCACCTTTGGCTCGCCGCTGCGCTGGTTGATCGCGCTCGCCCCGCTCGGGTTCGTGATGGCGATGAGCTTCGGTCTCAACCGAATGCAGACCTCGACGCTGAAGATGCTGTTCTGGGGCTTTTCGGTGGCGATGGGCCTGTCGCTCGCGTCGATCTTCTTCATCTATACCGGACCGTCGATCGCGCTGACCTTCTTCGCCACCGCCGGGGCCTTCGCCGGCCTCAGTCTCTATGGCTACACCACCAAGCGCAATCTCTCGGCGATGGGCTCGTTCATGGTCATGGGCCTGATCGGGATCATCATTGCGATGGTGCTGAACATGTTCCTCCAGTCGAGCGCGATGGCGCTGGCGATTTCGGTGCTCGGCGTGCTGATCTTTGCCGGACTCACCGCCTGGGACACGCAGCGGCTGCGCAGCACCTATTATCAGGTGCAGGGAACCGAAATGGTCCAGAAGGTCGTGATCATGGGCGCGCTCAGCCTCTATCTCGACTTCGTCAACATGTTCCAGTTCCTGCTCAGTTTCATGGGCGATCGCCGCTGATCGCACACAGCGAACGGACAAGCGTGCCCGGTGTGCCTTCGAGCACGCCGGGCATTTGCTTCTCGCAGCCAGTGGGTTAGGAATTCAGACGCGTGTAATGAACGACCTGCCAAGGGGTCGGTTACGCCAGCGGGAATGGAAATAATGGGTTCGCAATTTCACAAGATCATCTTCGGGATGGCGCTGCTGCTTGCTGCGAGCGAGCTGGCGGCCAAACCCAAGAAGGTTCCGCCCCCGCCGCCGCCGCCCCCGCCGCCCGTAGTCGTTTATATTCCGCCGCGGCCAACCCCGCCGCTGGGCGCATCGCCGCTGTTCAAGGTTCCGCTGCTGGGGACGGACGGCAAGCGTCTGTCGGTCAATTCGAACATCGGTCCGTTGCAGACGGTGTGGAACTTTCGCTCAGCCTATAACGTCGCAGCGCTGGATTGCCAGTCTGCAGAACACAACGAAGTCCCGACCGGCTACAAGCATTTCCTCAAGGTGCACAAAGTGGCGCTGCTCAAGGCCAACCGGGCGGTCGATGCGGAATTCCGCAAGCGTTACGGCGGGCCCTACATCCGCCCGCGCGAGGCCTATATGACGCAGGTCTACAATTATTACGCCTTCCCGCCGACGCTGCACAATTTTTGCGATGCAGCGCTGCTGATGGCGCGCGAATCGATGACTCTCAAACCCGCTGAACTGACTGCTTTTTCCGCGCGTTACCTGCCCCAGTTCGATATGATCTTCGAGACTTTTTATCACTCGTACGATCAGTACCGCGCCGACGCGGCGGCGTGGGACGCCAAGTATGCGCCGGTTACCGTTCAGGTGGCACCGCCAGCGATTGTTCCAGTCGCTGGGGTCGTCCCCTTACCAACGGCCACGACCACGACCACGGCGGCCCCCGGGCGCTGAACCGCCGCGCGGTCGATTTGGTCTTTCAAGCGTGCGGGCCATTCGCTAATGCGTCGCCTCGCGCGGGCGGACCTCCGCCTTGCGCGGGCATGCACTGAACGGGGCCGTAGCTCAGATGGGAGAGCGCGTCGTTCGCAATGACGAGGTCAGGGGTTCGATCCCCCTCGGCTCCACCAGTGCATTGATAACTGCCCCATCCCGGCCTGCGAACGGCAGCTTTTTGGGCTTCCGGTGCTCACGACCTTAATGGTCGTTGCGCGCCGGTTCTCGAAAGCCACCATTCTCGGCTCGGGCTGAGGCAGTTCTCAACGCACTGGACCTATCCTAATTCCGCTCAGGCTGAGCTTGTCGAAGCCCGGGCGCGACATTTCCCTCATTATCCGTTAGTAGCCTCACCATGCATTTTCTCGATCAAGCCAAGATTTTCATCCGCTCGGGGCAGGGCGGTCCCGGCGCAGTCGCGTTCCGGCGCGAGATGTACGTCGAATATGGCGGACCCGACGGCGGCAACGGCGGCAAGGGCGGCGATATCATTATCGAGGCGGTTCCCGGGCTCAACACCCTGATCGACTTCCGCTATGCCCAGCACTTCAAGGCCCCGCGCGGGGTCCACGGATCGGGCCAGAACCGCACCGGCGCTGGCGGCAAGGACCTGGTGATCAAGGTTCCGCTCGGCACCCAGCTGATCTCGGACGATGACCGCGAGACCGTGCTGCTCGATATGACCGAGGCCGGCCAGCGCGTCACCTTCCTGGCGGGCGGGATGGGCGGGCGCGGCAACGCCAGTTACAAGACCAGCACCAACCGCGCCCCGCGCCAGCATCAGCCAGGCGAAATGGGCACGGAAATGTACGTCTGGCTGCGGCTCAAGCTGCTTGCCGATGCGGGACTGCTCGGGCTGCCCAATGCCGGCAAGAGCACCTTCATCAACCAGATCAGCAACACCAAGGCCAAGGTCGGCGATTACGCCTTCACCACGCTCACCCCTCAGCTTGGGGTAGTGCGGCACAAGAACCGCGAATTCGTGCTGGCCGACATTCCCGGCCTGATCGAAGGCGCGGCCGACGGCGCGGGGATCGGTGACCGGTTCCTTGGCCATATCGAACGCTGCCGGGTGTTGATTCACCTGATCGATGTCAACGGGCATGATCCGGCGGACGCGTTGCAGGTGATCGAAGAGGAGCTGGCGTTTTACGGCAACGGCCTCAATGAAAAGCCGCGCTTGATTGCGCTCAACAAGATCGACCTCGTCGATACGGAATTGGTGCGCATGTTCACCAAGGAATTGAAGGCCGCGGGGGCGAACAAGGTCTACCCGATTTCGGGCGCGACCGGTGCGGGGATGGACAAGCTGCTTGACGCGGTGATCGAACATCTGCCCGCCGCGACCGCAACCGAACGTCCGGCAGGCGAGCAGGAAGAGGCAAACACGACCGAGTGGTCGCCGCTCTAAGGGGTTTGCGCACCGCAGCGGAATCGCTAAGCCCCGCCGCGATGCAGATAACGCGCCTTGCCGAGCTGGCTGATCCTGCGACTTGCCGCCGGCTGGTGGTCAAGATCGGCTCGTCGCTGCTGGTCGGCGGCGAAGGCGTGCGGCGGGCGTGGCTTGAAGGGCTGGTCCGGGAACTCGCTGCGGCGCGGGGGCGGGGGCAGGAACTGATCGTGGTCTGCTCGGGCGCGATTGCGCTGGGCGCAGCGAAACTCGGACTCGACAAGGGCGGACGCGGCAGCCTCGCCGATGCGCAGGCCGCTGCTGCGGTTGGCCAAATTGCGCTGTCGGGGCTGTGGGCCGAGCTGCTTGGGCTCCATGGGCTGATCGCGGCGCAGCTGCTGCTGACGCTGGACGACCTTGAAGACCGCCGCCGCTACCTCAATGCTACCGCAACGCTCACGCGGCTGCTCGATGCCGGGGCGGTGCCGGTGATCAACGAGAACGACAGCGTTGCCACCCAGGAAATCCGCTTTGGCGATAACGACCGGCTCGCTGCGCGGGTCGCGCAAGCAGCGGGGGCTAACGCGGTGTTGCTGCTGTCCGATGTCGACGGTTTGTTCGACCGCAACCCGGCCGAACCGGGCGCAACGCTGCTGCGCGAAGTGCGCGGAGTGACCGCCGAAGTCCACGCGATGGCGAGCGGCGGCAGTTCGTCGGGCATGGGTTCGGGCGGGATGACCAGCAAGCTCCAGGCCGCCGAAATTGCCGAGCGCGCCGGGATTGCGCTGGCGATCGGTTCGGGTCTGGTCGAGGCACCGCTGGCGCGGGTTTGCAAGGGCGAGATTGGCACATTGTTCCTGCCGCTGCGCAAGGCGGCCGCGCGCAAGGCCTGGCTGGGTGGGCGGCTGCGGCTCAAGGGCTCACTGACGGTCGATGCCGGGGCGGTTACCGCGCTGGGCAAGGGATCGAGCTTGCTCGCTGCGGGGATCAGCGCGGTCGAGGGCGAGTTCAAGCGCGGCGATGCGGTGACGGTGTGCGGGCCCGGTGGCGCAGTCATTGCGCATGGCCTGGCCGAATACGATGCCGCCGATTGTCACAAGCTGCTCGGCCGCAAGAGCAGCGAGCATGCCGCGTTGCTCGGCTACGCGCCGCGTTCGGCGGTGGTCCACCGTGACCAGATGGAGTTCCTGTGATGCTCGCGGTGACCGGCGCGACCGGCTTCGTCGGGCAGGCCGTGCTCGACCGTGCGCATGCTGCGGGCATCGGGGTGCGGGCGTTGACACGCAAGCCGCAAGCACCGCGCGCCGGCGTGGAATGGGTTACCGGCGATCTCGACAATTCCGCCGCACTGGCTGCGTTGATGCAGGGGGCGGAAGCCGTCATCCACATCGCCGGGGTGGTCAACGCGCCCGATCCGGCGCAGTTCGAAGCGGGCAACGTCAAGGGCACGCTTAACGTGATCGAGGCAAGCCTCGCCGCCGGGGTGCAGCGCTTCGTCCACGTTTCCTCGCTCTCGGCGCGCGAGCCTGAGCTTTCGGCCTACGGCGCGAGCAAGGCGCGCGCAGAGAAGCTGGTGCGCGCCAGCGGGCTCGACTGGACCATCGTCCGCCCGCCCGGGATCTACGGCCCGCGTGATGTCGATTATTTCGAGATGTTTCGCCTTGCGCGCTGGGGGATCATGCCGGTGCCGCCGCGCGAAGGCCGCGCCTCGATCATCCACGTCGACGATCTGGCGCGGCTGCTGCTGGCGCTGGTCCCAGGCGGGGAAGAGGTCTCGCACCGCGTGTTCGAGCCCGACGACGGGCACAAGCACGGCTGGAGCCATTACGAGCTCGCCCGGGCGATCGGCTGGGCGATGGGACGGCGGCCATGGGTCGTGCATCTCAGCCGCGCCTCGCTCGAACGCGCCGCGCGCGCCGACCGGCTGGTGCGCGGAAGCAGGGCCCGGCTTACCCCGGACCGCGTCGGCTACATGAGCCACCCCGACTGGGTGGTCAGCCCGTTCGACCGCCCGCCAGCAAGCCTGTGGACGCCCGAAGTGCCCACCCGCGAAGGGCTCAAGGCAACAGCCAAGTGGTACCGCGATAACAAGTGGCTTTAAGGCGTGGATCGGTTAACTTCGCCGCTGACGGAGGACTTGCCATGACCCAGCCCATCGGGCGCCGCGAATGCCTGGCCGCACTTGGCGGCAGCGCTCTGTTACTCGCCTCTGGCGCAAAAGCTGCACCGCTTGAGCGGCCCCGCGCGGTGCTGAAGAAATACTTTCGCCTGATCAACCAGCGCCGGTTTTACGCCGCGTTCCACGTCTGGGAGCTGGAGACCGACGGGCGTAACGATCTGGGGCAGACGCTGGGGCAGTTCACTGCGGGCTTTGCGATGACCCGTAAAGTCGTGGCGGATATCGGCCCCGAGGGTGACGGCGATAGCGGTGCCGGTTCGGAGTACCTCGAGCTATCCGTCACGCTCTATTCCACGCTGAAGTCAGGCAAGGTGCAGAAGTTCGAAGGCAGCTACACGATGCGCCGCTCACTCAACCCGGACGGACATCAGGACTGGTTGATCTACACCGCCAAGCTGACCCCGGCTGATCGCGACTAGAACGCGGGATCGAACCCAGGCGGCAGTTCGCTGGCTGCATCGTCGACGTGGATGCCGCATTCGGTCTTGTCCCAGCCCTTCCACCGCCCGGCGCGGGCATCTTCGCCCGGCAGAACTTTGGTGGTGCAGGGCGAGCAGCCGATTGAAGGATAGCCTTGCGCCACCAGCGGATGCGCGGGGAGCCCGGTCGCGACGAAATAGTCGCCGATTTGCGCCGCTGACCAATCGGCCAGCGGATTGATCTTGAGCCGCCCGGCTTGGTCGGTGTGGTCAACCTCGAAGCGCGGCAGCACGGTGCGGGTTGCGCTCTGGAAGCCCTTGCGCCCGGTGAAGCTGGCGCCGAACTGGGCCAATGCGCGCGCCAGCGGTCGGACCTTCCGGATTTCGCAGCAGCCATCGGGATCGTAGGACCAGCGCAGCCCCTTGTCGTCGCGCTGCGCCAGTTCGCTCTCATCGGGAACCAGGTTGATCAGCTGGGTGAGGCCAAGCCGCTCCACCAGTTGGTCGCGGTAAGCCAGCGTTTCCGAAAAATGCTTGCCGGTTTCGAGGAACAGCACTGGGACATTGCGATCGATCGCCGCGATCAGGTGCAGCAGCACCGCACTTTCAGCGCCGAAGCTGGATACCGCTGCGACCCGTCCTGCGAGGCCTTCCAGCAGTACTGCGGTCAGCATGGCCTGGGTCGATTGCCCGGCAAAACGCGCATTGAGCATCGCTGCACCGGCCGCGGTGAAACGCGGTGCGGTGTCGATCAGGTCGATGCGGCGCGCGGCTTCAGCCATGCCGTTTCGCCCAGATCGGAGTGCGGCCATCGGCGGCGGTCTGGTACACTTCGGGAAAGCGATCGAACGCGGCCTGCGCATCGGCTGGATCGAGCGGCACTTCGGGAGCGAAGGCATCGAACCCGCAGCGGCGCATGAAGGCGAGCTGGTCGACCAGCACATCGCCCACCGCGCGCAATTCCCCGGTATAGCCAGCTTCGCGCAGCACGCGCGCAGCGGTGTAGCCGCGGCCATCGCCATAGACCGGGAAGTTGATCTCGATCAGGCGAATACGGGCGAGGTGCGGCAGCAAATCGCGTGCCTCGTCGCCCGGCTCGAGGCGGACTGCTGCGGCGTTCGACTGATCGCCAAAGGCATCGACGGTTACCCCGGGATCGCCCACCGGCTCATCATCGCGGAAACGGAATTGGGCCTCAGCCATAGAGCGCCTCCTTGAACGGAGCCATACCGATGCGGCGGTAAGTATCGAGGAAGCGTTCGCCCTCGGCGCGGGTGCTGAGGTAAAGTTCGGTGGCCTTCTCGACCGCATCGACGATGCCGTCTTCATCGAACCCCGGCCCGGTGATCTGGCCGAGCGAGGTATCGGCGCCCTCGCACCCGCCCAGCAGCAGCTGGTAATTCTCGGTGCCCTTGCGGTCGACGCCCAGGATGCCGATGTGCCCGGCGTGGTGGTGCCCGCAGGCGTTGATGCAGCCCGAAATCTTGAGCTTGAGCTCGCCGATCTGCTGTTCTTTGGCCGCGAGCCGCTGGCCAATCTTCTGCGCGACCGGGATCGAACGGGCGTTGGCCAAGCTGCAATAGTCGAGCCCCGGGCAAGCGATGATGTCCCCGACCAGATCAAGGTTCGCCGTGCCGAGCCCGGCCTCGTCCAGCGCCTGCCACAGCGCATAGAGCTGGTCCTTGCGGACATGCGGCAAGACGATGTTCTGGGCGTGCGTGACGCGCAGTTCGTCGAACGAATATTGCGTGGCCAGCTGGGCCATCAGCCGCATCTGGTCGGCGCTCGCATCGCCTGGAATTCCCCCGATCGGCTTGAGGCTGATCGTCACCGCGATGTAGCCGGGGGCCTTGTGGCGCACGCAGTTGTTGTCCACCCACAGCGCGAAATCGGGATCGCTGCGATCAAGCTCAAAAGTAGGGACAGTCCGTACTTTTATGAACGGCGGGTCGGCGAACTGCGCCTTGATCCGTTCCAGATCGGCCAGTGGCGGCTCGATATTCTGGCTCAGCAGATGCGCGAACTCGGCTTCGACCTGGCGGGTGTATTCATCCTTGCCCAGCTCATGGACGAGGATCTTGATCCGCGCCTTGTACTTGTTGTCGCGGCGGCCGTGGCGATTGTAGACCCGCAAGGCTGCCTCGGCATAGGTGATGAATTGATCGAGCGGCACGAACTTATTGATCAGCGGCGCGATCATCGGGGTGCGGCCCATCCCGCCGCCGACATAGAACGCCGCGCCGAGCTCGCCCGCATCGTTCCTCACGATCTGGATGCCGATATCGTGCAGCCGCATCGCCGCGCGGTCGGTCTCGCTGGCGATCACCGCGATCTTGAACTTGCGCGGCAGATAGCTGAATTCGGGGTGGAAGGTGCTCCACTGGCGGATCAGCTCGGCATAGGGGCGGGGATCGGTCACCTCGTCTGCGGCGGCCCCGGCGTACTGGTCCGAACGGGTGTTGCGGATGCAGTTGCCGCTGGTCTGGATCGCATGCATCTCGACCTTGGCAAGGTCGGCAAGGATATCGGGCGCCTCGTCGAGCTTGATCCAGTTGTACTGGATGTTCTGCCGCGTGGTGAAGTGGCCATAGCCGCGGTCGTACTTGTCGGCGATGTCGCCCAGAGCGTGCATCTGCGCCCCGCTCAGCGTGCCATAGGGCACCGCGACGCGCAGCATATAGGCGTGCAATTGCAGGTACAGCCCGTTCATCAGCCGCAGCGGCTTGAACTGGTCCTCGGTCAGGTGACCGTCGATCCGCCGGCGGACCTGGTCGCGGAATTCCTCGACGCGGGCATCGACCATCGCCTGGTCGTAAGTGTCGTATTTATACATCAGATCACCCATTGCCCGGCAGCGGGATCGGCCGGCTTCAGTGTCAGGTCGGGGCGGACGGTGGGGCCCAGCGCGCGAATGCGCTCCTTGATATGCGCCGGGCGCACGCCGTTTTCATCCTTGGTCGCATCGATCGCATAGGCGGCGTTGACCCGGCGCGCGGCGCTTTCGCGGGCGAGGATCGTATCGGCATGGTCGCCCACGTCAATCGCATCTTCGACATGGAGCGACCACTGCACCCCGTCCCACCAGATGACCGCCCCCGATTTGAGGTCATTTCCGGTCAACAGCTTCATGCCTGTGCCTCCAGCGCGAGCGCGGTGAGCGCGGTGTTGTCCTGCGCGGCGCAAACCTCGCCGATTACGATCAGCGCCGGGCTTTTCACTCGCTCACGCGCAATCAAGTCAGACAGCCCGGCCAGCGAAGCGCGCAGCACGCGCATGCCAGGCCGCGTTGCCTGTTCGATTACTGCCACGGGGATTGCCGGCGAAAGTCCGTCGGCGATCAGCTTTTCGGCGATGGCGTCCGAAGTGGCGACACCCATGTAGATCACCAGCGTGCGGCCCGGCCCGGCAAGCCCGGTCCAGTCCTGTTCGGTCAGGCCCTTGCACTGACCCGCGACGAAGCTGACGATCGAAGCGCTGGATCGGTGTGTCAGCGGCATCTGCGCGGCCGCCGCCGCGCCGATTGCCGCGCTGATCCCCGGCACGACCTCAACCGGCACACCGGCGGAGCGGCAGGCTCCGGCCTCTTCGCCGCCGCGTCCGAAAATGAACGGATCGCCGCCCTTAAGGCGCACGATTTCGCGCCCGGCGCGGGCCTCGCGCACCAGCAGCGCGTTGATCTCATCCTGCTGCAAGGTATGCCGCGATCGCTGTTTGGCGACCGAGACCAGTTCGGCCCCAGCGCGCGCCAGCGCGAGAATCGCGGGATCGACCAGCCCGTCGTGGACGATCAGGCTGGCGTTCATGATTAGCCGTGCTGCGCGAAGGGTCAGCAGGTCAGGGTCGCCGGGCCCGGCGCCGACCAGCCAAACCTTGCCCACCGGGCGCTGCGAGTTTGCAGAAGGAGTACTCATGGTGCAGCAAATGGCGCGCCGGGCCGCGCTGTGCCAGCCAGATTGCCTTTGCGCTGGCCTAGATCAGCTTTCCGGGTCGTTCTTCAGGGCGGCAGCCTCAGTGGCGACCTGGCCGGGGAAGCCGGGCCATTCCTTCACCCGGATA
>JAYUCG010000050.1:0-21768 GCA_043740455.1 Novosphingobium sp.
CCGATTCCAAGCATTTGAAGCTGGCCAAAGACATGCAACGCAATCCCGACTGGTACCTGGGCGGTTTCGGTTCGAACTATGACGGTGAGAATGAAGAAGATCGCGACCGGGGCGTTGGACCAGCACCGGCCTACGGCAACCCCGCAATCTGCGAAGACCCCAATGCTGCCGCGCGCCAGCAGCAATACTAGGACAAGGAACGCGCCGAAGATTCATCAGCGCCGATGGACGAAGCGCGCGGTCAGGATACCCGCGGCGACGGCACTTCGGGCAGGGAATAGGTCGGCTGGCCATGCGCAATCTGGTGGCCCCCTGCTGCTCATGCTCCTCGCGGCTTGCGGTTGGGGCCAATCGCGCAGCCTGGCATCCTATGAAATGAGCGGCTCCGTGGACCACGGTCGCCGCCGAGATTGCTGCGCTGGCCACTTAGCATTCGTCGCTCAGCCGGATCGACGCGCGCCGACCGGCGCTGCGCGTGCAAAGCGAAATCCGCGATGGCAGGGGCGAAGTGAAAATTGCCGTCCCAGGCGGGGTCGGCCAGCACGACGTCGCACTGAATTTCAAACTGTCGCCCGAGAGCGAGGACAAGCGGACCATGGTCGTGTTGACCATGGATGCACCCGATCTGGGTGAGCTCGATCTTGGCATTGACCGGTTTGCGGGCCGCAAGCGCATCGGCCGCGAATTCGGCGAGGCGCTTGGCAATCTGGCCGACAAGGTCAACCACCCCGGAAATCCTCACCAACCGAGGCAAGGGTTCGAAAGACTGTTCGACCTTGCAGCCGTACTTGATGACCCGGCCTTGCTGACACGGGTTAAAGCACGCGGTCAGCAGGAGGGAGCGGTTGACTTCCTGTTTGCCCGTCCGCCTCGGCCGCGCGAAAATGCCGACTAAACGTCAGCGCACCGCCAGCACGATCTTGCCGATGTGGCTGCCTGCTTCCATGCGCGCATGGGCAGCCGCCGCCTCACTCAGCGGGAACGTCTGGTCCATCACCGGGCGAATGACGCCGCCGGTTACCATCGGCCAGGCCAGACTGCGAATCTCTTGCGCCAGCAGCGCCTTGAACTGGTTCGAGCGCGGGCGCAGGGTCGAGCCGGTCAGGGTCAGGCGGTGGCGCATCACCTCTGCCATGTTGATCGTTGCCTGCAGCCCGCCCTGCACCGCGATCGTCACGTGGCGGCCATCGTCGGCCAAGCATTTGAGATTGCGCATCACATAGTCACCCGCGACCATATCGAGCACGATCTGTACGCCCTGGTCGCCGGTGATCCGCGCCACCTCCTCGACAAAATCGGTGCCCTTGTAGTCGATCGCATAGTCGGCACCGATCGCCAGCGCGGCAGCGCACTTGTCCGCCCCGCCGCAAGTCACCAGCACCGTCAGGCCGAACGCCTTGCCCAGCATGATCGCCATCGTGCCGATCCCGCTGGTCCCGCCGTGGACCAGCAGCGTCTCGCCCTCTTTGGCCCAGCCGCGCTCGAACACGTTGTGCCACACCGTGAACAAGGTTTCCGGAAGCGCGGCGGCCTGGTCGAGTGGGAGGTCAGCTGGCACCTCGAGGCAGAGCGCGGCGACCGCGAGGCAATATTGCGCATAGCCCCCGCCAGACACCAGCGCGCAAACCTTGCGCCCGAGCAGCGCCGGATCGGCGCCTTGTCCCAGCGCGACCACTTCGCCCGCAATCTCGAGTCCCGGGATCGGCGAAGCGCCCGGCGGAGGCGGGTAGAACCCCTGGCGCTGGATCACATCGGGCCGGTTGACCCCGGCGAAAGCGACCTTGACCAGCACCTCTCCCGCACCGGGCTGCGGCACTGGCGCATCGGCCAGCCGCAGGACTTCGGGGCCACCGGGAGCTTCGAAGCCGGAGAATTTCATAGTTTCTGGAATGATTTCAGACATTTAAGAAAACCTGTTGCATGGAGGCCACTGCCCCGCAGCCCTAGCTCGCTGGAGAGTTGACAGCAAGGCCGCGCCGTCCGATTCTGCTGCGCGATGGACGATGACCTGCCTCGGCCCAAAGGCGACGCCGCTGCCGCGCTGGCGAAGGAAAGTCTTGACCCCTACTCACTGACCGAACTGGAAGATCGGATCGATTTGCTCGAGGCCGAGATCGCCCGGATCAGGGCACACCGCGACAAGGCGGCCGCGCACCGCGCCGCTGCAGACTCACTTTTCGGCAAATCGACCTGATGGCCCGGCCCCAGTCTTTTTTCCGTCAACCTTTTCGCCGCCACAGTGCGTTCCCATATAGGGCTGGCCATAGAGGTTTGATTAACCACGCTGCTTCATATTCTCCGGACATACCAAATTCACCGTTCGGAGCGCCTACCTCACAACCGAGAGACCACTGATGCCCAGTTTCGCCCAGAGCCTTGAGAAGACGCTGCACGCCGCGCTCGCCAACGCGTCGGAGCGTAGCCACGAATATGCGACGCTGGAGCACTTGCTGCTGGCGCTGATCGACGATGCCGATGCGATGCAAGTCATGGAAGCTTGCGGGGTCGATCTCCCCGAACTGGCCGAGGTGGTGAAGCAATACCTCGATCAGGAATATCAGTCGCTGAAGACGCAGGAAAAAGGCGATCCTTCGCCCACTGCAGGATTCCAGCGCGTGATCCAGCGCGCGATCCTGCACGTCCAGTCTTCCGGCAAAGACACCGTGACCGGGGCGAACGTGCTGGTTGCGTTGTTCTCCGAACGCGACAGCTATGCGGTCTATTTCCTCCAGCAGCAGGACATGACCCGGCTCGACGCGGTCAGCTACATCAGTCACGGCATCGGCAAGGGCGGCAAGCGGATCGAGGACCGCACCCCGCAGGGCATTGAAAGCGAAGCGCCGCAGGTCGAGGAAAAAGCCGCCGCCAAGGACAGCAAGAAGGATTCCGCGCTCGACCAGTTCTGCGTCAACCTCAACGAGAAGGCGCTGGCCGGCAAGATCGATCCGCTGATCGGGCGGGGTCCCGAAGTCGACCGCACGATCCAGATCCTGTGCCGCCGTTCCAAGAACAATCCGCTTTATGTCGGCGATCCGGGCGTGGGCAAGACTGCTATCGCCGAGGGCCTCGCGCGCAAGATCATCGAGGGCGAAGTGCCTGAGGTGCTGACCAATGCGGTGATCTATTCGCTCGACATGGGCGCATTGCTGGCGGGTACGCGTTATCGCGGCGACTTCGAGGAGCGGCTCAAGCAGGTCGTCTCCGAGCTTGAGAAGATGCCCGACGCGGTGCTGTTCATTGACGAGATCCACACCGTGATCGGTGCCGGCGCGACCAGCGGCGGGGCAATGGATGCCTCTAACCTGCTGAAGCCCGCGCTCAGCGGAGGGTCGATCCGCTGCATCGGTTCGACCACCTACAAGGAATTCCGCAACCACTTCGAAAAGGATCGCGCGCTGCTGCGCCGGTTCCAGAAGATCGACGTCAACGAACCCACGGTCGAGGACACGATCAAGATCCTCAAGGGCCTGCGCAGCGCTTTCGAGGACCATCACAAGGTCAGGTACACTCCCGAAGCGATCAAGACCGCGGTGGAGCTTTCAGCGCGCTACATCAACGACCGCAAGCTACCCGACAAGGCAATCGACGTGATCGACGAGGTGGGCGCGATGCAGATGCTGGTGCCGCCAAGCAAGCGCAAGAAGGTCATCACCGCGCGCGAAATCGAGGCGGTCATCGCCACCATGGCGCGGATCCCACCCAAGTCGGTCTCGTCCGATGATCGTTCCGCGCTCGAGCATCTTGAGCGCGACTTGAAGCGCGTCGTGTTCGGACAGGACCAGGCGATCGGAGTCCTGTCGAGCGCCATGAAGCTCAGCCGCGCGGGCCTGCGCGATCCGGAAAAGCCGATCGGCTCGTTCCTGTTCTCAGGGCCGACCGGGGTGGGCAAGACCGAAGTCGCCAAGCAGCTCGCCAGCATCATGGGCATTCCGATCCAGCGCTTCGACATGTCCGAATACATGGAGCGCCACTCGGTCAGCCGCTTGATCGGCGCGCCTCCGGGCTATGTCGGCTATGATCAGGGCGGACTGCTGACCGATGCAATCGACCAGCAGCCGCACTGCGTGCTGCTGCTCGACGAGATCGAGAAGGCGCACCCTGACCTGTTCAACATCCTGCTTCAGGTGATGGATAACGGGCGCCTTACCGATCATCACGGCAAAACGGTCGATTTCCGCAATGTGGTGCTGGTCATGACCACCAATGCCGGGGCGAGCGACATGGCGCGCAACGGGATCGGGTTTGGCGACGTTTCCAAGGCGGACGCCGGCGACGAAGCGGTCAAGAGGATGTTCAGCCCCGAATTCCGCAACCGGCTCGATGCGATCGTGCCGTTCGCTTACCTCGGCACCGAGGTGATCGCGCGGGTGGTTGAGAAGTTCGTGCTTCAGTTGGAGCTGCAGCTGGCCGACCAGAACGTCCACATCCAGTTCGACAGCGATGCCCGCGAATGGCTCGGGGCGCGCGGCTATGACAAGATGTACGGCGCGCGGCCGATGGCGCGACTGATCCAGGAGAAGGTCAAGCAGCCGCTCGCCGAAGAACTGCTGTTCGGCAAACTGCGCCACGGTGGTGAGGTTCACGTTTCGGTGAAAGATGGAGCGCTGTCCTTCGAGCTCACCCCGGCCCCGCCCAAGCTCGACCGCAAAGCCAAAAAGGCAGCTGCCGACGCTGCAGCGGAAAAAGCAACGCCGAAGCGCAAGCCCAAGGCTGCAAACGAGCCAAGCGGCGACAGTAGCGAATAACAGTTGGCTCGCGGCATGGATGCGCGCTTAGGATCCAGGCCGTGAAGCCCAAACTGCTGACCACCTTGCCCGAAACGACCCCGGCCGTGCTGGGGGCGGACCTGCTTGCCGGTCTGACCGTAGCCATGGTCGCGATCCCGCTGAGCATCGCGATCGCGATTGCTTCGGGTGCGCCGCCGGCCACCGGGTTGATCACCGCGATTGTCGGCGGGTTCCTGGTCTCGCTGCTAGGCGGAAGCAGGGTTCAGATCGGCGGACCGACCGGGGCGTTTATCGTCGTGGTCTACGGTGTCATTGCTGCCCATGGCTACGACGGGCTGGTACTCGCCACGCTGATGGCCGGAGTGATCCTGGTGATCGGCGGCCTGCTCCGGGCCGGCAACCTGATCGCGCTCGTCCCTGAGGCGGTGATCAACGGCTTCACCATCGGCATCGCGGTGATCATCGCCGCCAGCCAGATCAACGATCTGCTCGGCCTCGGAGTCGCGAAGGTCCCAGCCGACTTTCTTGAAAAGATGCCCGCTCTATGGGCGGCGCGCGCCAATCTCAGCTGGCCCGCGTTGGGGCTGGGTCTGGCCGCGTTGCTGGCGATTGTTGCGCTGCGGCGCATGTTCCCGCGCTTGCCGGGGCTGATCGTCGCAATGGGACTTGCCTCGTTCGCGGTGGCATTCCTGCACTTGGCGGTCGATACAGTCCAGTCGCGCTACGGGGAATTGCCGAGCCATCTGCCGCTGCCCGCATTGCCAGCGATGTCGCTTGCCCGGCTGATCGAGCTGCTGCCTTCGGCGCTGACCATCGCGTTCCTGGCGGCGATCGAATCGCTGCTCTCGGCGATGGTGGCCGACCGGATGATCGAAAGCCATCACCGCCCCAACGCCGAACTGCTGGCGCAAGGCGCGGCCAATATCGGCTCGGCATTATTTGGCGGACTGCCCGCGACCGGGGCGATTGCCCGCACCGCCACCAATGTTCGCGCTGGCGGCAAGACCCCGCTAGCCGGGATCTTTCACGCGCTGATCATCCTGCTGATGATGCTGGTCGCGGCCCCGCTGGCCGGATACCTGGCGATGCCCGCAATGGCCGCGCTGCTGCTGATTACCGCCTGGAACATGAGCGAACCGCACAAGTGGCGCGGATACTGGCAAGCGCCGCTGAGCGAGCGGGTCTTGCTGCTCGTAACGCTGCTGCTGACGGTTTTGACCAGCCTGACGATCGCGATCGGAGTGGGTGCCGGACTGGGCCTGATCTTGCGCGGCGTGGAAAAGCGGCGCTAGTCGAGCTGGACGAGCTTGTCGCGGGCGCTCGCGCCCCGCAGCAGGCTGATCCGCGGAGGCGCGGTGCCAAGCGCCTGCGCGAGCAGCTCGAGGACCGCCTTGTTCGCCGCCCCCTCATCCGGTTTGGCGCGAACCTTGATCAGCAGCACGCCTTCGCCGAGCTCCACCGACTCGCTGCGTGCGCCCGGCGTGACCCGGAGTGCCAGCCGGCCTTGCACATCGGCCAGCGCGCGAATTGCCTGGGATGGTGGAAAATCAGCTCTGGGCCGGGCCATCGAACAACGCGCGGTGGTGCTTTGCGTTCTCGACGTAGTGTCCGACGCCGAGTTGCAGCCCGGCGATCATCCGGTCATCAAGATCACGCATGAAAGTGGCAGGCCGGCCGCTCCACAGCTGGCGGGCCGGGATGCGCTTGCCCGGAGCGAGCAATGCGCCCGCTGCAAGCATGCCCTCGGCCTCGATCACGCAGCCGTTCATCGTCTGCGCGGCAAAGCCGACGAAACCTTTGTCCTCGATGACGGTACCGTGGATCATCGCCATGTGGCCGATCAGAACGTCATCTCCGATCAAGGTCGGATAGCCTTCGGGCCGGCCTGGCAGCGGCCCGTCGCAATGGATCACGCTACCATCCTGGACGTTGCTGCGCGCCCCGATCACGATCCGGCTGACATCGCCGCGCAGCACGCAATTGTACCAGATGCTCGCATCCGGGCCGATCTCGACATCACCGATGATCCGGCAGCCCGGCGCGATGAAAGCGCTGTCGTGGATCCGCGGCGACTTGCCGTGGATGCCTATGATCGTGGTGTCAGGACGAGTGGTCATCAGCGCATTCCCAGGAAGTTGTGCCACGTCACATAGGGCAGGAACGAGGCATAGTCATCGCGCCACACACTGGCGGCTGGCTTGCCCAGCGGACGCCACGGCGCATCGGGATCGAGCGCCTTGATCCGTTCGATCTGCGCCGGATCACGACTTACCGCGACCCAGCTGGTCGCCCAGTAGTCGGTCTCGGCGGGCGGGTTGTCATCGCGCAGCGCCGCCGACAGCCCGCGCGCTTTGAGCTCGGCAGCGAGCGCCGGTTCAAGATCGATGAAGTTGTTCGAGATGTGCACCATCATCACCCCGTGTTCGCTCAGCGCATCGAGATAGACCCCGAAGGCCTCATGCGTGAACAGGTGCATCGGCACCGAATCGGATGAAAAGGCATCGATCGCGAGCAGGTCGAAACCGCCGCGCGGCATTTTCGCCAGTTCGAGCCGCGCATCGCCGAGCACTACCTTGGCCTGCGGCGCGCACAGGTCGAGGTAAGTGAAGGTCCCGTTGCGCGACAGATGCAGGACTGCGGGATCGATCTCGAAAATCGTCCAGGGCTGATCGCCTTGAGCAAAGCACGCGAGCGTGCCGGTGCCCAGCCCAAGCACCCCGACCCGCGCCTGCGGTCCGAACAGGTCGCGGGCATTGCCGAAGACCAACCCCGCACCCGATCCCGGTCCGTAGTAGGCGAGCGGCGTGCGGCGGCGCAGTGGATCGGTCGATTGCTCGCCGTGAACCGTGGTGCCGTGGAGCATCGTGCGCAGCTTTTGCTCAGGATGTTCGCGGATCGTATAGATCCCGAAGTAGCTGCGCGTGCGCAGCCCCGCCCGCGAATCGACCAATGTGTCGTATCCGCCTTGCGCTAGCATGATGCCGAGCAGGTACGCCGTGACCGCCCAGCGCCACGGCACCAGCGCCAGTCCAAGCATAGCCGCCGCCGCCCCCATCGGCCAGCGCAGCGGGCGCGAATCGACGTACAGATTCGCTTGGTAAAGCTGCCACAGGAGGACCGCGCTGACGATCAGGATGCCGGCCAGCACCGCACGCTGCAGCGGGCCCTCGAACCCGGGAACCTTTTGCCATTCGGGCAGCACGCCGCGTGGCAGCAACATTGCCGCAGCAAGGATCAGCAGCGGGTATTCCCAGACCCAGTCGAAGGCGAGCGGCGCGATCAGCGCGGTAAACACCCCGCCCAGCGCTCCGCCCGCTGACATCGCAAGGTAGAAGGTGGTGAGCTGCTCGGGTGCCGGCCGCAGGTCATACAGCCGTGCGTGGAGCGCAGTGCAGACGAGGAACAGCAGCACGACGCTGCAAATCAGCGGGATCAGCCCCATCCAGCCGTAGGAGACCATGGCCATGCCGCCAACGGTAAGCATGCCGAGCCAGGCCAAGGCCGTGATCCAGCGTGCCGGTGGTCGCCAATCGGCAAAGGCGACGCTGAAGCTCAGCAGGTAAACCCCCAGCGGCACCACCCACAGCAGCGGCATCGCGAAGATATCGGTGGTGAGGTGAGTCGTCGTTGACAGCATCAGGCCCGAAGGCACGGCCGCGAGGAGCACCCACAACGCAATGCGAATGCGCGGGATCGCCGCAGGCTCGGCCCTTTGCGGTATCATGCTACCGTTTGCGGCGGCAAAACCCCAGCGTGCCTTGGCGCAAAGCGCGATCAGCGCCAGCAGGACAATATACCCTGCGCTCCACAGCACGGCCTGCAAACGCAGCGAGAGCCAGGGTTCGACCAGCAAGGGATATGCGATCAGGCCCCCGAAGCTGCCGAGGTTGGATGCAGCATAGAGCGCCCAAGGCTGGCCGGCATCGGGGTGCAAGGCGTACCAGCGCTGCATCAAGGGTGCCTGCGCTGATACTGCGAAGAACACCGGCCCGATGCTCAGCGCCAGCAGCAGCGGCACCCACCACACCTCGTTGCCCGGGGCTGCGGGGGCGAGATTCGCGAGGCTCACTGGCAAGGTCAGCGCAGCAAGCGCGAACAGCGCGAGATGGATCGCGGCCTGCCGCCGCAGCGGCAAGCGCGACAGCAGATGCGCATACCCATATCCGCCGAGCAGCAGCGCCTGGTAGACGACCATGGCGCTGTTCCAGACATTCGGCGCGCCGCCCAGCCGCGGCAGCGCCATGCGCGCGACCATCGGTTGGACCAGGAACAGCAGAAAACTTCCAACCAAGATCGTGGCCGCGAACAGCCCGCGCGCGGATCGCTGCTGCCGTGCGCTCACAGCGAATTCCAGGCGGAGCGTTGCACCGAGTAGGTGACATGGCGGCGCAGCGGATCGCCCTCGGCAATCCGCGGGTGGTCGAAATCGAGTTCCGGATTATATCGCATGCCGAGCCGCTCCATCACCGCGCGGCTGCGCTGGTTGCCGGCACTGATGATCGCCCAGGCGGCGTCATCGGGCAGGTTTGCGAAGAGCCAGTCGAGCGACGCCCTTGCCGCTTCGGTGGCATAGCCTTGGCCCCAGGCCTCGTGCGCCAGGCGCCAGCCGATCTCGGCCTTGCCTTCGACTGGTCCAGCATTTCCACGGATCACGCCGCACCAGCCAATCAGCATTGCATCGGCCTTGCGCTCGAGCGCCCAGAAGGTGTGGCCATGCGCTGCTTCGATTCCCTTGACCCGTTCAAGCAAGGCATCGCTGGCGACACCGTCCATCACCGGGCCGAGCGTCGCCATCACGCGCGGATCGGCACAGATCGTCGCGAAGGGCGTCTTATCGTCATCACGCCACGAGCGCAGCCTCAGCCGCGCGGTTTCAATCGCGAACCCCGCCATCAAGTGACGCCCACTCCCCTCGTCCCAGACGATATACCGTAGTGGGATTGTCCGCGGCGGGATAGTCTGCATCCTCATAGTCGAGGTCGCGGCACCGTTCGAATTGCAACCGCTGCATCATGCGGGTCGATGCCGCATTTGAGTCGCTGGTTTGCGAATAGACAGCCGGTAGTGCGAGTGCGCCGAAAGCATACCCAAGCGCAGCTCGCGCCGCCTCGGTGGCGAAGCCATGACCTTGCGACGATTCGGCCAGCATCCACCCGATCTCGCGTTGTCCGCGCAACGCCCTTGGTGCAGCCTGGGCGCGAACGTGAAACAGCCCGACCCGGCCGACCCTGCGCTCCCCGGCCTTGAGCCATACCGTCCAGCGGAGGTAGGTTCCGAAGGCAAACGCCGCGATGTCCTCTGCGAGCGATTGGGCCACGACATCGGCAGGTCGCGCTTCGCCGCCGAGATGGCGCATCATGCTGGCGGTCTCGATCTCGGCCAAGATGAACGGCAAGTCGCTTTCACATGGCGGGCGCAGCACCAGCCGGGCGGTCTCGATCACTTGCCCAGCAGCCGCGCGGCGTGTGCCGCGTGGTAAGTCAGCACGCCCGAGGCGCCGGCCCGTTTGAACGCCAGCAAGGTTTCGAGCACCAGTGCATCCCGGTCTCCCGCACCCGCCGCGGCAGCCGCCTCGATCATCGCGTATTCGCCGCTCACCTGGTAAGCGAACACCGGCACCTCGAAGCGTTCCTTCACGCGGGCGACGATATCGAGATAGGGCAGCCCTGGCTTGACCATTACGCTGTCCGCACCTTCGGCCAGATCGAGCTCAACCTCGCGCAGCGCCTCTTCGGCATTGGCGGGATCCATCTGGTAAGTCTTCTTGTCGCCCTTGAGCAGGCCCTTGCTGCCGACCGCATCGCGGAACGGGCCGTAAAATGCGCTCGCATACTTGGCCGCGTAGCTCATGATCTGGACGTTGGCATGGCCGGCTTCTTCTAGCGCGTCACGGATCGCACCGATCCGCCCGTCCATCATATCAGACGGGGCGATCACGTCGGCCCCGGCGGCGGCCTGGTTAAGGCTCTGCCCGATTAGCACTTCGACCGTGGCATCGTTGCCGACATAGCCGGCCGCGTCGACCAGCCCGTCCTGCCCGTGGCTGGTATAGGGATCGAGCGCAACGTCGGTCAGCACACCGATGCTTTCACCGCAGGTATCCTTGATCGCGCGGATCGCGCGGCACATCAGGTTGTCCGGGTTGAGCGCTTCGGCGCCATCATCGCTGCGCCGCTCGGACTGGGTGTTGGGAAACAGGGCGAGGCATGGAATGCCGAGCGCGACCGCTTCTTTCGCACGCTCGACGATCAGATCGACCGACCAGCGCGATACACCGGGAAGCGAACCGATCGGTTCCTCGTTGGCGCGGCCCTCGGTCACGAATAGCGGCCAGATCAGGTCCGCCGGAGTCAGCTGCACCTCGCGGTACAAGGCGCGGCTCCAGGCCGAGGCACGGGTGCGGCGCAGGCGGGTGGTGGGAAATTGGCCGTTCATGAAGTGCTTCTAGTGGGCGCCGTGCGACCGTGCAACTCCGGCCCGCTAGCGGAACCTGATAACTCAGCCGCCGAGGCGATCGATTTCGCGCCGCGCAACCGGGCCGGTTGCAGCCTGGCGCGGGGCCAGGCTGGACACCGCTGCGCCCGGCTTCACCAGTTTCAACTGGGCTAGCCGCGACTTGTAGGCAGCCAGTTCATGCGGATCGACCTGGCTGGTCGCCGTGAAGCTGACCGTCGCCGGATTGACCGGTACGCCGCCGCGATAAAGCTCGTAGTGCAGGTGCGGTCCGGTCGAGAGCCCGGTTGAGCCGACGTAGCCGATCACCTGCCCCGCCCGGACATGGCTGCCGGGGCTGACCGCGATCCGGCTCATATGCCCGTATCCGGTCCCGAACCCGCCGCCATGTTCCAGCTTGACGAAATTGCCGTGCCCGCCGTGCCAGCCGGCGAACGAAACCGTGCCATCGCTGACTGCATAGATGGGCGAGCCATAAGCCGCGCCAAAATCGATCCCGGCATGGAGCCGCGAATAACCGAGGATCGGATGCCGCCGCATGCCGAAGCCCGAGGTGATGTGGCCGCCAATCACCGGGACGATCAGTCCGGTGCGCTGCTGGCCCATGCCCGATGCTTCGAAGAACTGGCCGTCATTGCCCCAGCGCAGCAGCTGCGCCTGGGCTTGGCCGCTGCGTTCGAGCCCCGCGAACAGCAGTTCGCCGACTTGAGACTCACCGCTTGCGGCACGGCGGTAGGACACGATCATGTCGAAGGTATCGCCCGGCTGGATCGTGCCGTCGAGGCTCAGATGTTGGTCGAGCACTTCGAGATATTGCTGGATCGCCTCGATCGGCGCTCCGGCTGCGCGGGCTGAAATGTAGACGCTGTTTCCCACCGTCCCGCGAATGCGCAGCGGGGTGGTGTCGACCGCAATGGCCTGCTGTTGAAGGTGCAGTGCCCCATCGCTGCGCGTGACCGACAAGTCGAGGTCGAAGCGCGCCCGGAAGGCGAGGCGTTCGAGCGGACGCACCGCGCCTTGCTGGGCGCCGAGCGCGAGGTCGAACCGCGTTCCCGGGACGATCTGCCCGACCGGGATCGCGCCGCTGACCAAACGGGTAACCGCAGCGCTGTCGGCCGGGTCAAGGCCGGCGCGGGCCAGCATGAATTCGAGGCTATCGCCCTGCCCCAGGGTGGCGGTGAACTGGACCGAACTGCGCGGCGGCATCGCGGCGGCCTGAGCCAGAGCGGCGGTCGGTGCCATGTGGCGGCCGCTGTCACCGCCCAGCGCCAGCGGCTGGATCATCTGGCTGCGGAATTCCTCGCGCGCATTCGAATCGAGCGGCATCGCCGGCATCGCGGCAATCGCGGTGGTGCCCGGGATCAGAGCAATGGCCGTTATGACCAGACCGAGCATCGTGGCGAGCCCGCGGAACCAGCGGCGCGAGCCGATCTCTTCGGCAAGGTCCGGGGCCCAGTCAACCTTGGCCCAGTCGATGGCCTTGAGGCGGTCACGCCAATTCGCTGCGCCTGCTGGAGGCGCCAGCACTTCGGGGCCGGCGGCAAGAGTCACCAGAAGCGGAACCGCCTGTCCGAAACCCCGAAATTCGCGCGCCTTGAACACAGTGCTGAGTCTCGCCCCCGAAAAAGTCCGCCAAGTCCGGGTTTACCTGCACCAAGGTTGGTTAATCTTCGCCTAAGGCGCGGCAAATTCGGCAATCGCTTGGCCGCTGGTCCGGGGAACTTGCGCCGCACCGCCTTGCGGGGGGCAAGGCGCAATGCCACATCGTGACTGGCCATGTCCGTTTCCTCGCGCTCTTCCGATTCCTCGCGCCTCAAGGCGGTGCTTGGGCCAACCAATACGGGCAAGACGCATCTCGCGATCGAGCGGCTTTGTGCGCATTCCTCAGGCGCGATCGGTTTTCCGCTGCGGCTGCTGGCGCGCGAAGTCTACGACAAGGTTTGCGCGATCAAAGGACCGAGCCAGGTTGCGCTGATCACCGGCGAGGAAAAAATCGAGCCGATGAATGCGCGATATCTGCTGTGCACGGTCGAAGCGATGCCGGTCGGCGCTGACCTCGCCTTTGTCGCGCTCGACGAAGCCCAGCTCGCCGCCGACCGCGAACGCGGGCACATTTTCACTGACCGGCTGCTGCATGCGCGAGGGCGTGAGGAAACGATGCTGCTGGGTTCGGCCACGATCGAGCCGCTAATCAAGGCGCTGCTGCCCCGCGCCGAAGTGGTGTCGCGGCCGCGCTTCTCAACGTTGACGCACAGCGGTGCGCGCAAGCTCTCACGGATTCCGCCGCGCAGCGCGATCGTCGCCTTCTCGGCCGAGCAGGTCTACGCAGTGGCGGAAATGCTACGCCGGTTTCGCGGCGGCTCGGCGGTGGTGATGGGCGCGCTGAGCCCGGAAACGCGCAATCGGCAGGTAGCATTATACCAGTCGGGCGAAGTCGATTACCTGGTTGCAACCGATGCGATCGGGATGGGCCTCAATCTCGATATCGATCACGTCGCCTTTGCTGGCCTGTCCAAGTTCGACGGGCAGCGGCAACGACGGCTGACCATTACCGAGATGGCCCAGATCGCGGGGCGCGCCGGACGCCACCAGCGCGACGGGACTTTTGGCACCCTGGCCGGCAGCGGCAATCACGACGCCGAATTCACACCCGAAGAGATCTACGGAATCGAGGAACATCGCTTCCCGCCGTTGACCCGGCTGTTCTGGCGCGAACCCGAACCCGATTGCAGTTCGATTGGCGCGCTGCTTGAAGACCTGGCGCGGTTCCCGCAGCGCCCCGAGCTTGCCCTTGCGCCCGAAGCCATCGACCTTGCTGTGCTGCGCCGTCTGGCCGAAGACACAGAGCTTGTCGCGGGGGTGAGGAGCAACGCGCAGGTTGCGCGGCTGTGGGATGTTTGCCGCCTGCCCGATTTCCGCCAGCACGGGGCCGAGGTCCATTCCCGGTTCGTCGCGCGACTGTGGCAGGATCTGCGGAGCGGGATGCTGGGCGGCGACTACATCGCGCAGGCCATCGCGCAGCTCGACAATCCGAGCGGCGATATCGACACCCTGCAGATGCGGATCGCGGCGATACGCAGCTGGGCCTATATCGCGCAGCGCCCCGATTGGGTGCTGGCGCGCGAGGAGATGGCGGCGCGGGCGCGCGCTGCCGAGGCGCGCTTGTCCGATGCCCTCCACGCGCGGCTGACCGAGCGGTTCGTCAGTCGCCGCACCTCGGTGCTGATGAAGAAGCTTGGTCCCGATTCAGCGCTGCTGCCGGTGGCGCTGGATGACGATACGGTGCTGGTGGATGGCGAATCGATCGGGCACTTGGCCGGCTTTCGCTTTGTGGTCGATCCGGCCGCGCGCTTTGCCGATCACAAATTGCTGCTGGCTGCTGCCGAACGTCATTTGCCTGAGCTGCGCCGCAAGCGCGCAGAGCAACTGCTGGCAGAACTGGACGAATCGCCTGCCTACCTGCGTCTCGTCGGGGCGGTCGTGCAGTGGAATGACGATCCGGTGGCAAGGCTCAAGCCCGGGCGGACGACAACCACCCCCCGAATCGCGCTCGAACCCGCGCTAGCCACGCTTGAACCACGCTTGCGCGAGCGATTGGCCGCTTCGCTCGAGGTCTGGCTCGCCGCGCAGCTTGCCCCGCTCGCGCCGCTGCGCCAGCTTGAGGCGGCCTCGACCGATCCGGCGGCCGGGGCAATGCTGCGGGCGCTGCTGATCAAGCTGGTCGATGCCGGCGGGATGCTTGAGCGTCAGGAGTATGAGGTAGCCGTCCTCGACAAGGACCGGCGCGCGGCCTTGCGCAAGCTGGGCGTTCGAATCGGAGCGCTCGATCTGTTCATGCCGGCCATGCTCAAGCCTGCAGCAATGGCCGCGTGGACTGCGCTGCGGGCGGCAGACGGCCAAATCCTGACCAAGACTGTGCCAGGAATGGTGCCCGCCATCCCCCTGCCGAAAGGTGCCACGCTGCCGCCCGGTTATCGCCGCCTGGGCGACCAGGCGCTGCGAATCGACTTGGCGGAGAAGCTGCTCCATGCCGCACACGCGGTGCGCGTGGCGCGCGGATCGAAGGCGATCGTGCTCAATCCGGCGCTGGCGGTGTCGATCGGACTCTCGACTGGGAGCTATGCGCGGCTGCTGCGGCTTGGCGGGTTCGGGCCAATCATGCCGCTTCCGCTGGCCCCCGGCGCATTCGGTCCGGCGCAGTTGCCGAGCTGGCGCTGGCTGCCGCCCGGACGCGGCGGACCGGCAGCACCGGACAGAACTACGACCGTAGCGCCAGGTAACGCGTTCGCCGCGCTCGCGGAACTGCTGCGGTAATGCGGGCCGACAAGCTCGTCTGGTACCTGCGTTTTGCGGGGAGCCGCAATCTTGCCCAGCAATGGATCGAGCAGGGCCACTTCAGGCTCAACAGCCGCCGCATCGGCAAGCCCGGAGCCGCCATAAATGCGGGCGATGTGATCACCTTGCCGCTGCAATCGCAGGTTCTGGTGATCGAGATCCTGACCCTGCCGCACCGCCGCGGATCGGTGGCTGAAGCACAAGCCCATTACCGCGTGCTTGACGGACATGGCGCAAATCCCATAGCACCGCTGCAAACACCATTGCCTTAGGGGATAGAATGCCATGACCTATGTCGTCACCGACGCCTGCATCAAGTGCAAGTACATGGACTGCGTCGAGGTCTGCCCGGTCGATTGCTTCTACGAGGGCGACAACATGCTGGTCATCAACCCCAGCGAATGCATCGATTGCGGCGTGTGCGAGCCCGAGTGCCCGGCCGAAGCGATCCTGCCCGATACCGAAAGCGGGCTTGAGCAGTGGCTTGAGCTCAACAACAAGTATTCGGCGGAATGGCCCAACATCACCACCAAGAAGGATACTCCGGCCGACGCCGACGAGCACAAGGGTGAGGACGGCAAGTTCGACAAGTACTTCTCGGCCGACCCCGGCGAAGGCGACTAGGCCCTTTCGCAGGTTCGGATCGGGCCTTCCGGGCCGCGCTGGCGACGCCAGACCGCGCAGATCCTGCACCTCTGGTAATTTTGTTGCGGCCGTGCTATATAATCAGCACGCGATGCGGGATTCGGGTCCCGCGGTAACAAGGCATCCAGACCGGACAGGACTTAGGCATAGCGGTTGATGGCATCCTCGGGGCACGTTGTCTGGCGTGTTACGACTGCCGACCGATTGTCTGAACCCCGTCGGCCAAATAACCAGCCGGGTCGCACCGGCGAGTGAAAGGACGTTACATGGTAACCAAGGCACAGGCCTTCGACGTCGGTGACTACGTGGTTTATCCCAAGCACGGTGTTGGCCGGGTGATCGAGCTGCTCGAGCAGGAGATCGCTGGCATGCAGCTGGAGCTGTACGTGCTGCGGTTCGAAAAGGAGCGCATGACCCTGCGCGTACCGGTCAGCAAGGTTGAGGCGATCGGCATGCGCAAGCTGTCATCAGACAAGACCCTGCGCGAAGCCCTGGCAACTCTGACCGGCAAACCCAAGGTCAAGCGGACCATGTGGTCGCGCCGAGCCCAGGAATACGAAGCGAAGATCAACTCGGGCGATCTGGTATCGATCGCCGAAGTTACCCGCGACCTGTTCCGCGCGGACGACCAGCCCGAGCAGAGCTATTCGGAGCGCCAGATCTTCGAAGCCGCCTCGTCGCGACTCGCGCGTGAGCTTGCAGCGATGGAGAAGACCGACGAGCCTTCGGCACTCAAGAAGATCCTTGAGATCCTCAACGAGCATGCGCCGAAGTATTACGCCGACGCGGCTGCAACGGTCTGATCACTGCTGCTCAGAACCAAATCAACAGGGGCCGCTCGCAAGGGCGGCCCTTTTTGCGTCATCCACCCCTTGACTTGCTGCCATGCTGTATTATGTCAATAACACACAGCTAGGAGGCACGCGATGAGGCTCAATCAATTCCTGGCCGGGCTTGCCCCGGTCCTTGCGGTCGCGATGGCGGCCGGACTTTCCGGGTGCGACGGGGCGAACGTCTCGATCAATGGCGAACACGGCAAAAAACTCGCCGAACTCGACATGAGCGGCGCTGCACCTAACGAACTAGTGATGTTTGGCCCCGACGAAGTCCAGGTCAGCCAGGGCGACAAGCTGGCGATCACGGTCGACGGCGATCCCGCCGCGGTCGAAAAGCTGCGCTTCACGCTCAAGGATGGCACGCTGGGCATCTTGCGCGAAGGCAAGGTCTTCTCGGGCGATGACAAGACCGCCGTGGTCCACGTCACCATGCCCGCCCCGCGCGAACTGACCATGGGGGGTTAGGGCAAGATCAGCACCCCGGCGCTGGCGCCCGGCGGCAAAGTCACGATCCTTGGGTCGGGCCGGATCGACACCCAGAACGTCTCGGGCGACAAGCTTGAGGTCACAATGTCCGGTTCGGGCACGTTCCATGCCGCCGGCAAAGTTGGCAAGCTCGACCTCACCATCCTCGGCAGCGGTTCGGCCGAAATGGCCGATGTCAGCGTCGATAGCGCCAAGGTCAATGTGCTCGGTTCGGGCGGCGCAACCTTTTCATCCGACGGCGATGTTGACGCGACGATCCTCGGTTCGGGTTCGGTGACGGTCAAAGGCCGCGCCCGCTGCAAGGTCAGCGCGATCGGATCGGGTCAGCTGATCTGCGAAAACGGGGTCACCAAGGTTTCCGATATGGACGAGGACACGCCGAGCACCCCGGCTGCACCCGAACCGCCGACCCCGCCCAAGCCCTAGGCCGCAGCGCGGCGCAGCCGGTCGTTGAGCGCCGCACCCAGCCCGTGTTCGGGCACGGCGGCGACTGCGATGCGCGGCTGCGGCGCGGCGGCAGCTTCGTGCAAGGCGGCATAGAGCCGCGCCGCCGCCTCAGCCAAGTCGCCGCCGGGCGACAGGTTATAGTCCCCGGCAAGCGGGCCGAAGCCGATCAGGAATTCGTCGGGGTCGGCTGCGCTCACCGCCAGCCTGACCGGTTTGCCCGGCGCATAGTGGCTGGCGAGCTGTCCCGGCGCTTCGATGCCGCGCTCATCATGTGCTTCGGATTCGCCACCAAGTGCCTCGACCAAGTCCTCATGGTTGACCGGACCTGGGCGCAGCTGCTGCCAGGTCCCGTCGGCGCGCAGGGCGACGATGGTGCTCTCCAGCCCCGCCGGACAGTCGCCCCCGTCAAGCACCATTGCAATCCGGCCCGCCAAGGACCGCGCGACGTGCTGCGCGCTGGTCGGGCTGACCCCGCCACTGCGATTGGCCGATGGCGCCGCCAGCGGCAGTCCGCTCGCTTCGAGCACCGCGCGCATCACCGGATGGGCCGGACTACGCAAAGCGATCGTGGGCAGCCCCGCGGTCACCGCCGGGGCGATTCGCGCATCCTCCCTGAGCGGCAGGACCAGAGTCAGCGGCCCCGGCCAGAATTCCGCCGCAAGTTGGCGGGCGCGGTTGTTAAAAATGGCAATCGCTTCAGCCGAGGCCAGGTCAGGCACGTGGACGATCAAGGGATTGAACCCGGGCCGGCCCTTCGCTGCGTAGATCGCCGCTACGGCATGGGGCGAATCCGCCCGCGCGGCGAGCCCGTAAACGGTTTCGGTCGGCACGGCGACAGCTTCCCCCACCACGATTCGCGCGGCCGCAGCGGCAATCCCGGCCGCATCGGCTGGAACAATCTGTGGGCCGAGATGCTTGCCGGACATGCCGCCGCGCTATAGTCCCTTGCGGGCAAAGCCAAGGAAAAGCGCTGGGACCCGCCAATGGAATATGTTGCCAATACCGCCGACCAGATCCTCGCGATCCGGGTCAATGCGGGAATCGAACACCTTGCCGCGAGCGAGCGTTTCGCCGCAGCCAGCCCTGACATGGTCGAGGCCCTCGTTGAGGGCATTGGCCAATTTGCAGCGGGCGAGTGGGCGCCGCTCAACCGCATCGGTGACCAACAAGGCGCGGTGCTGGCCAATGGCACCGTTTCATTACCCACGGGATTTGCCGAGGCTTACCGCCATTACGTCGAGCAGGGTTGGAACGCGATTGCGGGTGACCCGGAGTTCGGCGGGCAAGGTCTGCCCTTCACCCTGTCGGCCAATGTGATCGAGAACCTGGGCACCGCCAACATGGCGTTCGGCTTGCTGCCGATGCTGACTGTGGGGGCAATCGAGGCGATCAGCCATCATGGCAGCGGCGCACAGAAGGACATGTATCTGGCCAAGCTGACCAGCGGCGAATGGTCCGGCACGATGAACCTGACCGAACCTCAGGCCGGGTCCGACGTCGGCGCGCTGCGCACGATTGCCACACCGATTGGCGAAGGCGAGCATGCCGGCAAGTACCTGATCAAGGGCATCAAGATTTTCATTACCTGGGGCGAGCATGACCTTGCCAGCAACGTGATTCATCTGGTCCTGGCGCGGACCCCCGGAGCGCCCGTCGGTACTCGCGGCATCTCGCTGTTCGTGGTGCCCAAGTACTTCGGCAATGCCGAGGGCAATCCGGGGACACGCAATGATCTGCGCTGCGTCAGCCTCGAGCACAAGCTCGGGATCATGGCCTCGCCGACTTGCGTAATGAGTTTCGGCGACAACGATCTCTGCATCGGCGAACTGATCGGCCATGAGAACGAAGGCCTGAAAGCCATGTTCACGATGATGAATTCGGCGCGGATCAATGTCGGCAACCAAGGCGTGCAGATTGCCGAGCGGGCGTTGCAGGCAGCGCAGTACTATGCCCGCGAGCGCGTCCAGTCGGCCCGCGCCGGCTCCCCGGACAAAAGCTCGGTCGCGATCATCGAGCATCCCGACGTGCGCCGCATGGTGCTGCGGATGCGGGCGCTGACCGAAGGTGCGCGCGCGCTCCTTTACTACACCGCCGGACAAGTCGATCGCGGCGAGCTGGGCGATGCCGCAGCACAGTCCCGCGCCGATTGTCTGGTACCGATGCTCAAGGCCTGGGGCACCGACATCGGTTGCGAAGTGGCCAGCCTTGGCGTGCAGATCCACGGCGGCATGGGCTTCATCGAGGAAACCGGCGCCGCGCAGCATTACCGCGATGCGCGCATTGCGCCGATCTACGAAGGCACCAACGGCATCCAGGCGGCCGACCTAGTCACGCGCAAGCTCGGCTACGAACAGGGCGCTGTCGTGACGTCGCTGTTCACCGACGCGGCGCGCGACTGCGCTGACTGGCCCGCACTTGCTGCGCTGGCGCAGGATTGCCGCGAGGTGGCAGAGTGGATGAGCAGTTCGGCCAGCCTCGATGACCGGCTCGCCGGCAGCGTGGCGTTCTGCACCATGGCCGCAGTTGCCGTTGCCGGATGGCAACTGGTCCGCCAGGTCGTTGCGCTGGCCGGTGAAGAGGGCGCGCAAGCTTCAGCCAAGCTGGTGGTGTCGCGCTATTTCGCCGAGCACATCGCGGCTGAAACGCGTGGGCTCAAGGCCGCGGCGATGGGCGGCGCTGAGCTGCTTTATGCACTCGATGCGCAGGCGCTCGCCGGATGAGCGAAAACGCCGAGCTGCTGGCGCGGATTGCCGAAGCGCTGGAGGCCCTGGTCGGCCGACCGGCGACCGGAGCCGATTGGCTGGCCGCGCCGGCTTACGTCTGGGACGGCGCTGCGCGATCGGTCGATGGGATCGCGGCGGCGCCCTTCGCGCTGATCAAGGGCATCGACGCCCAGAAGGCGACAGTGTCGGCCAACGTTGCGCGCTTTGCTGCAGGCCATGCCGCACACGACATGTTGCTGTGGGGTGCGCGCGGCACGGGCAAGTCGGTGCTGCTGCGTGCGGCGGTGGTTGAGGCGCAGCAGCGCGATCCCGCCGCAATCGCGTTGGTGCAGGTTGCTCCTGAAGCACTCGGCAGCCTCAGCACACTGTTTGGCGAGCTCGCCGCAATGCCACGCCGTTTTCTGGTCTTCATCGACGATCTGGGCTTCGAGGAAGGCGATACCGCCGGGCCGCGCGCGCTGCGCTCTTGGCTCGAAGGCGGGGTCGAACCGCGGCCGGGCAATGTCCGGCTGGCGGTAACCTCGAACCGCCGCGCGATCGTCCCGCGCCATTTGTCCGAGCAAGCCAATTCCTTCAATCAAGAGGGGCCGATCAACCCGCGCGACGCGGTCGATGACCAGCTCGCCTTGGCGGACAGATTCGGGCTGTCAGTGGGCTTTCACGCCTGCAGCCAGAACGATTACCTCGCCATCGTGGCCGGTTATGCCCGGCACCATGGGCTGGACTACGCCGAAGCAGACGCGCTCGAATGGGCCAAGCGCCGCGGCGCTCGTTCTGGCCGCGTCGCCTGGCAGTTCGTCACCGAACTCGCCGGAGCGGCAGGAAAATCAGTCTGACGGCTTAATGCTGCTTGACCGTTTCGTCTTGCCTGAGCTTGGCGGTGTACTGGCCGGTTGGCGCGATGATGCTGCGCAGCGGCGGAATTTTTTCGGACACCACCGGCACGATCGGCGCGGCGGGCTTGGCCCCAGGCGCAACAACGCGCCAGATGATCCCGGCGGTATCGTCACTGACCAGCAAGGCGCCATCGTGCGCAAAGGTCACCCAGGTTGGCCGGCCATGCGTCTTGCCGCTTCCGGTAAGGAACCCGCCAAGCACTGGCTGTGGCAGGCCGAG
>JAYUCG010000051.1:0-9057 GCA_043740455.1 Novosphingobium sp.
TTGTTCGCGGCCAGCCTCAAATTCCTCGCCATGTGGCTGCTCCAGTTGTGGCAGCCGCTGCGGCTTGCGCTGGTTCCTGGCCCGCTCAAGCACGCCCGCGTTCGCCGCCGCGCGGTGACCAATTTCAAGATCGGCGCCGAACGCCGCACCCATGGGCGCACCGGGGTGCTGATCTACCTGAGCCTCGCTGAGCGCCGCGTTGAGATCGTCGCTGACGATGCGATCACGGCCAAGGTCGCGCCCGAAGTGTGGGGTGCGGCGATGGCGACGCTGGTGAGCGAGATCCGTGACGGCCGCGCCGCGGCCGGGCTTGTCGGAGCAGTGGCGCAGGTCGGTGCGGTGCTGGCCGAGCACTTCCCGCGGGCCGATGACGATGTCAACGAACTGCCCGATCGGCTGATTGAGGTTTGATGCCCGACGAACCCGACCAGATCCAATGGCAAGGCAAATTCATCACCGCGCGCACCCGCGGCAAGTGGGAATATGTCACCCGCGCCCGCGGCATTCGCGCGGCGGTGATCCTCGCGATTGACGCGGAGGACCACGTCTTGCTGGTCGAGCAATATCGCGTGCCGCTGGGCAAGGCCTGCCTCGAATTGCCCGCCGGACTGATCGGCGACGATGACAGCTCGCCCGACGAAGACCCCGCCGCAGCCGCCGCGCGCGAGCTTGAGGAGGAAACCGGCTACCGCGCCGACCGGATCGAAGTGATCGGCGAATTCTACTCCTCCCCCGGCATGGTCAGCGAGAGTTTTACGCTGGTCCGCGCGCATGGCCTGACGCAGGTCGGCCCTGGCGGCGGGACCGAGAGCGAAGACATCACCGTCCACCGCGTCGTGCGCGCGCACCTCCCGCAATTCGTCGAAATGGCCCGGTCGCGCGGATTGGGGATTGACGTAAGGCTGCTGATGTTGCTGGTTCCAGGGATATTAGGAGAGAGATCATGAGCGGACGGGTTGCAGGTAAGAAAGCGCTGATTACGGGCGCGGCGCAGGGACTGGGCGCGGCGCAGGCGATGATGCTGGCGCGCGAGGGGGCACAGGTGCTGCTCGCCGACGTCAATGCCAGCGGTGCTGCCGATCAAGCCGCCAAGATCAATGCCGAACTCGGCGCCGGCACCGCCTTCTCGGTCGCGCTCGACGTCACCAGCGAAGACCAGTGGATCGCCGCGGTCGACTATGCGTCCGAAGCGATGGGCGGCCTTTCAGTGCTGGTCAACAACGCCGGGATCGGGGTGCGCGGCAATATCGAGACTTGCACCTTGGCCGACTGGCACCGCGGCTTTGCGGTCAACGTCGATTCGGTGTTCCTCGGCTGCCAAAAGGCGCTGCCCTTGATGAAGGAGAGCCAGCCCGGCTCGATCGTCAACATCTCCTCGATCGCCGGCCTGATCGCGTCGGACACCATGCCCGGCTACAACGCCAGCAAGGCGGCGGTGTGGATGCTGTCCAAATCGGTTGCGCTGTACTGCGCCAAGATGGGCTGGGACATCCGCAGCAATTCGGTCCACCCAACCTTCATCGACACCCCGATCCTTGACGGCATGGTCGCTTCTTCGGGCAAGTCCAAGGAGGTGATCATGGACAAACTCGCCCGGCAGATCCCGCTGAAGCGCGTCGGCCACCCCGACGATATCGCCAATGGCGTACTCTATCTTGCCAGCGACGAGAGCCGCTTCATGACCGGGGCCGAGCTCAAGCTGGACGGCGGCATTTCCGCGATGTAGGCCTCTCCCGATGGGAGAGGTTACCGACAAGCTGAAAGCGCGAGCTTTCCGCGTCACCTCGTTTGACGTGGCAGCAGAGGCGGGCGTCAGCCAGTCGACCGTCAGCCGCGCGCTGGCGGGCGATCCCGTCGTCAGCGAGGCGACCCGGGCGCGGGTTGCGGCAGCGGCGGCCAAGCTCAACTACTCGGTTGACGAGAACGCCGCGCGGCTGCGCACCGGGCGCACCGGCACAATTGCGGTGGTGGTGATCTGCCGCCCGGACGAGGACCGCAAGGATCTCAACCCGTTCACTTACGCCCTTCTCGGCACGATCTGCGCCGCCACCTCGGCGCGCGGGTTTGAGACGCTAGTCTCCTTCCAGGACAGCCCCGCCAACCTCTCGGGCCGCTATGAAGAACAGCGCAAGGCTGACGGGCTGATCGTAATCGGAACCACCCAGAACAGCGCCGCGTGGGACTATTACCGTGACCTTAGCGCTTCTGGCATGCACTGGGTCTGCTGGGGCTCGCCTTATGACGAGCTTGAGTGGATCCGCAGCGACAACCACCAGGGCGCGGCGCTCGCGACGCAGCATCTGCTCGATGGGGGTGCGACCAGAGTGGCCTGCATCGCCTCGCTCGATTCGCTCCAGCGCCAGTTCAAGGAACGCTATGACGGCTATGCCGAGGTGGTGCGGGCCGTCGGTCATGATCCATGGCTGGTCCAGATCGAGGACGGTCTGTCCCGCGATGAACAGGGCCGCCGCGCGGTCGCCGCACTGCTCGCCAGTGGCCGCAAGTTCGACGCGGTCTTCGCGGTGTGCGACGAGATCGCATTGGGAGCCCTGCGCGCGCTGGCCGAGGCCGGCGTCCGCGTGCCCCAAGACGCCGCGCTGATCGGCTTCGACGGGATCCGCGCCGGAGCCCAGGCGATGCCGCCGCTCAGCACGATCGAGCCCGATTTCCAGGCCGCCGGAGCAATGCTGGTCGACAAACTCCTCGCCGGAATCGCCGGGGAGCCGCACGGCACCCGCCGCGTGCCGGTGCGCCTCGTCGCCCGGGCCAGCACCCAGCGCTAGTACCCGCCCCAACGCACCCCGCGGAACCAATCCCCGTCCCGCTGGTTTCTCCTCCGACCCCCGAGAGGAAGAACCACCCATGTACAAGCTCGCAATCGCTGCGGCTGCCGCCGTCATGGCGCTGACCGGCAGTTCCGCCACCGCGCAGATGCGCGATACGCACACCACCACCACGATGCAGAGCCCGATGGGGACCACCACGACACCGCGGACGATGGACCACCGGATGGATGGCCAGAACGGCACCCGCACGGTGGAGCGCACCACGGTCCGCACGCACAATCCACGCGGCGATATGCGCGCCCGTCACGACATGCGCGGCACCAACCGCTCGTGGCATTCGAACCGCAACCACTGCAAGACCTGGTGGAGCCACGGCCGCAAGATGCGCAGCTGCCGCGCCCCGATGCGTCACTGGTAAGAGCTACCGGACGGGGGCGCGCCGATCCCCTCCCAGCGTCTCCGACCCGGCGAAGCGCGGTGGCAGCAATGCCGCCGCGCTTTTACTTTCCCCCCGGATTCAGAGCTGCGGGAACCCTTCCCCTCCCCCAAGCGTCTAGCCCATGACGTATTCGCGTCGCACATAAGGGGATTGCCATGCACAAGTCCGTTACCCTCGCCGCGCTCGGCTGCTCGCTGCTGGCGCTCACCGGCTGCAAGCAGGAGAACAACTACCCCGCCACCGACACCGCCGTGGTCGCGGTGCCGGCCGAAAGCTCGACTACCACGATCGTGCCGGTGCCCGGTCCGACCAACACCGCTGTGGTCGGCGTTCCGGTTCCCGGCCCGACGGTGACCGAGACGACCAAGCCAACGCCGTCGCCGACCAGCACTTCGATGTAAACAAACCGCCCCGGTGCTCCTCAACCGGCGCGCCGGCAGCGCGGCTCCTCGATGGCCTCGACCCGCACCCCACAGATCGTGCTGGTGATATGTTCGCGCGCCGGGTTCAGCGCCGCGCCCTGTCGCGTTTTGCCAATCGCATTGCGATCCGGCTGTCCATAGGGCGGCCTGACAGCCCGGCAGATTGTTCCGGTGGCGCCGCTATGGGGGAATGATGATGGCCGGGAAAGCATCGTGGACTGCGCCGATCGGCATGCTGATGGCGGGAACCTTGCTGCTGTGCGCCGTACCGGCCGCCGCGCAGGACGAGTATGAGAACTTCAAGCGGGCCCAGGCGCAAGAGGCAGAGGCCAACACGGCAATGAGCCAAGCGATTGCCGACGGCAACGCCGGGCGCAGCGATGAGGCTTGCAGGGGGTTCAAGGCCGCCAAATCGCTGTACACTCGCGCCGATTTCGCCCTTCCGTCCTTATCGACCGATGCCAATATGATCCGCGCGACCAGAAACGCTTCCAAAGAGCTTCAATCCAAAGCCGATCTGGCGGGCAAATACGCCCGGATGGCCTGCGGCCAATAACGGCGGCCGCCAGAGCTCTAGCGCGCGAGCAGCACCTTGAGATAGCCGCCGGTGAACGAGCGCGGGTTGGCCGCGACCTGTTCCGGCGTCCCCTCAGCCACAATCTCCCCGCCGCGCACCCCGCCCTCAGGCCCAAGGTCCAGAATCCAGTCGGCGGTCTTGATCACGTCGAGGTTGTGTTCGATCACCACCACCGAATTGCCCTGGTCGACCAGCCGCTGTAGCACTTCGAGCAGCTTGCGCACGTCTTCGAAGTGCAGCCCGGTGGTCGGCTCATCGAGGATGTAGAGCGTCTGCCCGGTGCTGCGCCGGCTGAGTTCCTTGGCGAGCTTGACCCGCTGCGCCTCACCGCCCGACAGCGTGGTCGCCTGCTGGCCGACCTTGACGTAGCCCAACCCGACCTCGTTGAGCATGTGCATCTTGTCGCGGATCGGGGGGACGGCCTTGAAGAACTCTTCCGCGTCCTCGATCGTCATGTCGAGCACGTCGGCGATGCTGCGCCCCTTGAACTTCACCTCGAGCGTTTCGCGGTTGTAGCGTTTGCCGCCGCATTCCTCACACGTCACGTAAACGTCGGGGAGGAAGTGCATCTCGATCTTGATCAGGCCGTCGCCCTGGCAGGTTTCGCAGCGGCCGCCCTTGACGTTGAACGAAAACCGCCCGGGCTTGTAGCCGCGCGCGCCGCTTTCGGGGAGGCCGGCGAACCAGTCACGGATCTGGGTGAAGGCGCCCGTATAAGTCGCGGGGTTGGAGCGCGGGGTGCGGCCGATCGGCGACTGGTCGATCTCGATCACCTTGTCGCAGAATTCGAGCCCGTCGATGCTGTCATGCGGGCCCGCGATGACCCGCGCGCCATTGAGCACACGCGCCGCGCCCGCTTGCAGCGTGTCGATCACCAGGCTGCTCTTGCCCGAGCCTGAGAGGCCAGTGACGCAAGTGAAGGTGCCGAGCGGGATGCGCGCGGTGACATTGCGCAGGTTGTTGGCGCGGGCGTTGTGGACGACCAAGGCATGGCCGTTGCCCGTGCGGCGCTTGGCCGGAACCTCGATCCGGCGTTTGCCGCTGAGGTACTGGCCAGTCAGGCTCTCCTTGCTTTTGAGGATATCCTTAAGCGTGCCCTGCGCGACGATTTCGCCGCCGTGGACGCCCGCGCCGGGGCCGAGATCGACGATGTGATCGGCGTGGCGGATCGCGTCCTCGTCATGTTCGACCACGATCACTGTGTTGCCCAGATCGCGCAGCCGTTTGAGCGTTTCGAGCAGCCGGTCGTTGTCGCGCTGGTGCAGCCCGATGCTCGGCTCATCCAGCACGTAGAGCACGCCCGACAGGCCGCTGCCGATCTGCGAGGCGAGCCGGATGCGCTGGCTTTCGCCGCCGCTCAGCGTACCTGAAGTCCGGTTGAGGTTCAGGTAATCGAGTCCGACATTATTAAGAAAACCAAGGCGTTCGTTGATTTCCTTCAGAATTGCCTTGGCGATCTGGCTCTGCTGAGCGGTCAGCTTGGCATCGAGCGCGAGATACCATTCGACTGCGGCGGAGACCGACCGCTGGGTGATCGTCGAGATGTCCTCGCCCGCCACCTTGACGCTCAGCGCCTCAGGCTTGAGCCGCTTGCCCTCACAAGTCTCGCACGGCTGCGCGGTCTGGAACTTGCCCAGCTCCTCACGCATCCACGCGCTTTCGGTCTGCAGCATGCGGCGGTTGAGATTGCCGATCACGCCTTCGAACGCCTTCTTGACGGTGTAGCTCTTTTTGCCGTCGATAAAGGTCAAGGGTACCGCCTTGCCGCCGGTGCCATGAAGAATGATCAGCTTCACCTCGCCGGGCAGATCGTGCCACTTGGTTTCCAGGCTGAACCCGAATTCCGCCGCCAGGCTGGCGAGCACCTGCATGTAATAGGGGCTCGGCGGGTTCGACTTGGCCCACGGCACCACCGCGCCCTGCTTGAGCGAAAGGTTCTCGTTCGGGACCACCAGTTCGGCATCGAACAACAGCTTTTCGCCGAGGCCGTCGCAGGCCGGGCAAGCGCCCATCGGCGCGTTGAAGCTGAACAGCCGCGGTTCGAGGCTTTCGATGGTGAAGCCCGAGACCGGGCAGGCGAATTTTTCGCTGAACACAATGCGATTGTCGGGCAGACCGGCGCCCTTCATCGCGCCGCCCTTCTCGCCTTCACGCCCGAGCACCACGCCATCCGCCAGGTCGAGGTAAACCAGCCCGTCGCTGAGCTTGAGCGCCTGCTCGAAACTGTCCGCCAGCCGGGTCTGGATCCCGTCCTTCACCGCGATCCGGTCAACCACCACTTCGATGTCGTGCTTGTACTTCTTGTCGAGCGCGGGGGCGTCCTCGATCGGGTAGAATTCCCCGTCGATCCGCACCCGGGTGTAACCGGCGCGCTGCCAATCGAGCAGCTCCTTGCGGTATTCGCCCTTGCGCCCACGCACCGCCGGGGCGAGCAGGAAGGCGCGGGTGCCTTCGGGCAGGTCCATCACCCGGTCGACCATCGTGGTGACGGTCTGCGCGGTGATCGGCAGACCGGTGGTGGGCGAGTACGGCACCCCGACCCGCGCCCACAGCAGCCGCATGTAATCGTAAATCTCGGTCACCGTCGCCACGGTGCTGCGCGGGTTGCGGCTGGTGGTCTTCTGCTCGATGCTGATCGCGGGGCTGAGCCCGTCGATATGTTCGACATCTGGCTTCTGCATCATTTCGAGGAACTGGCGCGCATAGGCCGACAGGCTCTCGACATAGCGGCGCTGCCCTTCGGCATAGATCGTGTCGAACGCCAGGCTCGACTTGCCTGAGCCCGACAGCCCAGTGATCACGATCAGGCTATCCCGCGGCAGCGTGACGTCAAAGCCCTTGAGGTTGTGCTCGCGCGCCCCGCGCACGACAATATTGGTAAGCGACATGCGCGCGTATGTTCCACATCTGTTCGGATTGGGCAAGCTACCCGGAAGAGCACTATCCCAAGTGGGGTGCGATTGCGCGGCTTGCAACACGGCAATGCGCCCGAACGCGCAAGAGCTCAGTCAAGAACGGTCCGGTGCGGCCGGTTTGCCCGCGCCGCACCAACCAAGCCTATTGCCTGGTGCCAGTCACAGCACCCACCGCATTGAAAGTGCCTGCGCTCAGGGCATATGCATAGCCCATTTCGATCGCCTGCGGACCGAAGAACGCGCCCGAGAAGACCCCCGTGGTGGCGGAAGCGTTAAATGCAGTGCCAGGCATCGATGCGCGGCTGTTCGTCGATATTGCGGTGTGGTCGCACAATTGGGACTTCCCAGTGTGGTTCCCCCCAGCTTGCGGTAAAAATCCCGGCCGATGGCGCGACTTTCGGCTGCCATGAAGGCACAATCTGCACCAGCGGCTGCGAATATTCTCCCACCGGTTCCAAGGAAGTGTCGGCCAGCGAAGCGGTGCTGGACACCGAACTAAGCAAGTGGGGCGATGGCTTCGACGCGCGGTGGATGGACGCATGCGCCGATGAGACTTGCCGCTTCGGCATCAAGTTCATCCGTCAGGGCTACATTTACGGGGCGCGGCACAAGCAGGCCGCCAATCCGGCGCTGACCGTGCAAAGCCCGGAGATCGCCGGCTATCTCAAGAGCGCCGATGGCGAGGCCAAGACCATGGTCAACGAAGCCCATGCCCGGTAGACCACCAGCGCCGCCAAATCGTTCGGCACCTTCTGGATCGCCTGGTGGTCCAAACAGTGCTCGGACAAGATCTGCATGGACAAGGTCAAAGGCATCGCCTTCCTCGCCCAGCTTGAGGCGGTCAGCCTGCAAAAGCAGCATGAAGACTGGTCGACCAACCAGGTCATCGGCGTTGTCGGCAAGAAATTTGCGCCGGTGTTCGAATTCGAGGTCAAGGCCTTGAAGGACCGTATCGCCGCAGAGGAAGCCGCGCAGGCCGCCCCGCAGGCGAAGCGGGTCAAGCCGGTCAGGGTACGCGTGCGCGGGCAGAGCTGAGGCGCGGCGCCCTCGCCAGCCGCCGAGCCGCCCCGCGCTTGCGACCGGCTGCACACCATTCGTCGCATCGCCGTTGCGGCGGATAAGCCCTTGAAGCATCAAGGCCTTCCAAGGGACTGGAGGGTCGCATCTCATGAAATCCGTACTTTTGTCCGGCGCAATCGCGCTGGGCCTCTTTCTGGTATCGTCCGCCGCACTGGCCGATGACCCCAACGATCCGTCCATGCGCAGCGCTGCGGCGCGGGCACGGGACAAGGAAGTTATCCGGCAGCTCAACCTGGCTGAGCTGCGGCATGTGAATGCGCGCGACGCGCACCTTTCGAAGCAGTGGCGCGAATGGCGTGAGTGGCAGCGCGAGCACGGCCGCGACGACTGATCGATAACCGCCCCGTTCACTTGCGCGAAAGCGCCCGCTTGGCATAGCCTCCGCTTGGGTAGCGCGTGCCAAGTGGGGAAGTGACGATAATGGCGGCGACGTATCGGGGCAATAAATCGAAGTGGCTCGCTACGGCGCTGGCCCTGCCGCTGGCGGCGCTGGTCGTGCCGCTGGCCGCGCTGGTCGTGCCGGTCGGTCCAGCCGGATGGAGCGCTGCCTCGGCGGCAAGCGTGAAGCAGGCCAAGAGGCGCAAGGTCGTGGTCAAGAAACCAGTCGTGACGAAGAAGGTCTGCACCCTCACCAGGGTCACGGGCCGCAAGGTCACCAAATGCAAGACGATCAAGATCCCATCGGCCGAGCCGTTCGTGGTCGCGCCTTTCTATACCCCTGCCCCTCTGCCGCCATTGGCGGTTGTTCCGGTGGTCGCTCCGCCCCCGCCGATGCCGGTTCCGCCGCCCCTCCCGGTACCGCCGCAGACCAATCCGGCTGACTATTACTGGATCGATC
>JAYUCG010000052.1:0-7753 GCA_043740455.1 Novosphingobium sp.
TCCGACAACCAGATCAGATCACTCATGGCAACGCCTCCTCGCGCAGCCATTGAATCAGATTACTACCCTCATGGGAATCCCTTTAATAGGTCCTGAACCTAGTCAGCCTTGCGCACCATGATCATGATGAAGCGCGATACTCCGCCTTCATAGCCCTGTCCTTCATCGCTTTTGCAGACGAGGTCCGACCATTCCCCGGCGGCCGAATAGAATTGGCGGAGCTCACTCTCGCTGGGATAGTTGTAATAGCGGCCCAAGCGGTCACGCCCTTCGATTGCAGCGGTCTTGTAGCTCGCTGCGTGCCAGCCTCCGGGCTTTAGCGCGCGCCAGATCCGGCGCAGGGTCGCCTCCAGTCCTGACCGGGGCGTATGCAAAAGCGAATAGGCCGCAACTACCCCGTCATATTGCTCAACCGCGTCCAATTCATCGAAACGCATGACCCTGACCGGTTGGCCCAGACGGGCTTCGGCCTGTGCTGTCATTTCAGGCACACCGTCGGTTGGTTCGACCGTGAACCCGCGCGCGATCATCTGCGCCGCATCGCGTCCCGACCCGCAGCCAAGTTCCAGTACCTTGCCGCCCGGCGGCAGCCGTTCAAGGAAGGGCTCGAGATGACGGCCGATTCCGCCCGGCCCGCTTGCAGCGTAATCGGGTGCTTCCTTGGCATAGATGGCCAACGTTTCGGGATCGAATGCTTCCACGGTCAACCTCTTGCTACTCCGGCCTAATCCTTGGCTGCTTGTTATCATCAGCAAAGGCGTCGTGGTTAACGGGATCATAACCATATTCGGGTCAAGTGCTCCTGACCAGACAGGGGCAAACTATGGCCAATACGACTGCCGCATCGCTGACCATCGCCGAGCTGCGCGAATTTGCCGGTTTCACCGCGTCCGAGCAGCGCTATATAAAGCGCAGCCTCGATATCGGGCTGGGCCGGCAGGACGCCTTCAAGCTGTGGGCACGCAACGCCTCGGAAACGGCCTCGATCCGCAGCCAATATGTGGTCTATCAGGAGCTCAAGGGCCTACGCGGATCGGTTCCGGCCGAAACCGGGTTCGATGCGATCGAAGCCTACATGGGCAAGTTGCTGCGGATCGCGGCATTCGATCTGGCGCAAGACCGGCTGACCTGCTTCTCCGCCTTCCGCTTCCTCTACGAGCGCCTGCTTGGCGCCGAAGTGCGGCCGCTCCTGCCAAGTGCCTTCTGTGCTGCGGCAGCCTTGCCGCAAATCCGCCCGGAACGGCGCAAGCACCTGCTCCAGTCGATCAGCGAAGCCGCCGCAACTGCGCCCGGCTGGTCTGCTCGCGAACCCAGTTTCTACCCCGAATGGGTCGCCAAAGAAGCGGCCTGAATAAGGCGATCGCACCACCGGGCGACGCCAAATACCGAAAAATGACCAATTCAGGCTTTCCCCAGCCAGAAAAAACCATGAATTATCCTTAACCTACTGCATTGGGACATTTTTCAAATGGACTGCGGTGACGCGGACGTGCAGAGGTCGCAGCGCAGCGTCCGTTGGCGCAGCATCGGTTTACGCACTACAGTCATATCCAAGGGGATCACCAAATGAAGAAGATCGTTCTGTTCGCAGCTCTCACTGCCGCTTCGCTCTCGGTTTCGGCTTGCGGCAAGAAGGCCGAAGTAGCTCCGGTTGCTGAAGCTTCGAGCGCCGCTGCTGACGCCATGGGCGCCGCTGCCGATGCCTCGGCTGCTGCTACCGACGCTTCGTCGGCTGCCAGCGACGCTTCGGCCGCTTCGAGCAAAGCCAAGATGTAATCTCCTGAAGGTTACTGCACGCAAGGGCCGGGCCGGCGGATGTGGACCATCGCCGTGCCCGGCCTTTTTGCGTCTGGTTAAGTTAGCTTTCCGCGCGCTGCCAGGTCGGCCCGGATTGCGGCACCGTCGGCCCCAAGCTGCGGCGGCATGCTGACCTCGGCTGGCGCATAGTCGCCGAACCGGACCGGCGCGGCCTGCTCGAAATATGGCCCTTCGCTGGGATGAACCCGGCGCTTGAAAAAGCCGGTTGCGGCAAGATGCGGGTCATCGATCACTTCACCGAGATCGCGCACGGCCTGCGCCGGCAGCTGCTGCTCGTGGCAGCGGCGCAGTAGCTCGGCGGTGGTCAGCCGCGGAGTTAGCGCGGCCAGATGTTCATACAGCTCGGTCTGGTGACGCGCCCGTCCGGCCGGCTCGTTGAAGCGCACTTGCGCGATGAATTCCGGATCGCCCAGTACCGCGAAGATCCGGTCCCAGGCCGCGAAATTGTACATCACGATGCTGACATAGCCGTCGGCGGTGGGGAAGGGCTGACGGACCGGGTCGAGCTGGCGGGCATAGCCGACCGGACCCACCGGCGGATCGAAAGTCTGCCCGCCCAAGTGCTCGAGCATCATGAAGCTGGTGAAAGCTTCGAACATCGGCACTTCGACGAGTTGCCCGCGGCCGCACCGTTCACGGTGGAACAATGCCGCCAGCGCCGCATAGGCCGCATGCAGCCCGGCTACCTTGTCGGCGATCAACGAAGGCAGATAGCGCGGGCGCGGATCGCCGTCGACGCGGGGCAGGAGAGTTGTGGTTCCGGTTACCGCCTGAATCACGTCATCATAGGCCTGCAGGTCGGCATAGGGGCCATCCTGCCCGAACCCGACGCAATGGACATAGATTAGCCGCGGATGCGCTGCGCTCAACGTCGCGTAGTCGAGCCCGAGCCGTTCGAGCGCCTTGCCCCGTACATTGACCACGAACAGGTCGGCCTCCGCGAGCAAGGCGTGAAGCACCGCGAGGTCATCGGGCACCTTGAGATCGAGCGCGATCGAACGCTTGCCGCGATTGAGCGCCATGAACCCCGGCGCCATGTTGGGCGAGGCCGGGGCCCTGGCCGACCAGCGGAAGGCATCGCCCACTCCGGGCGCTTCGACCTTGATTACCTCGGCGCCAAGGTCGGCAAGGATCTGCGTACAATAGGGCCCGAAGACCACGCTGGTCAGGTCGACAACCTTGATCCCCGCCAGCATCGGTCCGCCGGTTGCGTTCGTCACGCCTTGTACAGTCCGTCGAGCCGGTCGCCGTACCGCGCCTTGAGCCTGTGGCGGCGGATCTTGAGGCTCGGGGTCATTTCCTCGTTCTCGATCGTGAAGGCTTCGTCGGCGAAGGCGAATTGGCGGACTTTCTCGATGACCGAGAGATCCTGATTGATCCGGTCGACCGCGGCGCGCACCGCGCTGCGGAACGCGGGCAAGCCCTGCAGCGCCTTCAAATCGAACTTCTCGCCATTGGCCCGCGCCCATTCGAGCGCCCATTCGGCATCGGGCACCACCAGCGCGACAATGTGCGGTCGGCGATCGCCAAACACCATCGCCTGCGCGATCTCGCTCTGCAGTGTGAGCATGCCCTCGATCTTCTGGGGCGAAACGTTGTCGCCCTTGTCATTGATGATCATGTCTTTCTTGCGGTCGGTAATCATCAGGCGCCCGGCCGCATCGATATGGCCGATATCGCCGGTGTGCAGCCAGCCATCTTGCAGAGCCTTGGCGGTCTCATCGGGGTTCTGCCAGTAGCCGTGCATGACCAGTTCGCCGCGCACGAGGATCTCGCCATCCTCGGCAATGCGCAGCTCGACCCCGTGCATCGGCGGGCCGACCGTGTCCATTTTGATCCCCGCCTTGGGCCGATTGCAGGCGATCACCGGCCCGGCCTCGGTCTGACCATAGCCTTGCAGCATGGTCAGCCCCATCGCATCGAAGAACACTCCGATTTCGGGATTGAGCGGCGCCCCGCCCGAAACCATCGCTTTCAGCCGTCCACCAAACTTGGCGCGGATCTTGGGGCGCAGCGCCTTGTCGATGACGAGATTGATCGGCTTGTCGCGCAGGCGGCGTTTGCCTTCCGCCTTGAGCGCGCCGATCGCGAGTGCGCGGTCCATCAGGTAGTTGGGCAGCTTGCCCTGCTTTTCGATCTGCTTGATGATCCTTGTCCGCAGTACTTCGAACAGCCGGGGCACCACCACCATGATCGTTGGGCGTACTTCTTCGATGTTCGAGGCGAGCTTTTCGAGCCCTTCGGAATAATAGATCTGCGCGCCCACGCCGATCGGCAGCATCTGCCCGCCGGTGTGCTCATAAGCATGGCTCAGCGGGAGGAACGAGAGGAACGCTTCCTCCTCGCCGATCCCGAAATCCTCGGACAGGATCCGCGCCGCACCTTCGACATTGCAAAGCAGCGCGCCGTGGTGCTGGAGCACGCCGCGCGGGGATCCCCCGGTGCCGCTGGTATAGATGATGCAGGCGGTATCGGCCCGCGCGATCCCGGCAATCCGCGCCTCGACCGCCGTGCGCGCCGCCGCAGCGTCGCCCTTCAGCATCGCGGCCCATTCGTGGTATTCGAAGTTGCTCGCCTGGGCGAGGCGCAGCGGCTCGATCCCGATCACGTGGCGCACGCTGCCACCGCGAACCACCGCCTGGAGCAGCGGTTTGGCGAGCTTGTTGTTGGCAACGATCACCGCCGCTGCGCCCGAATTGTCGACCACGTGGAGGTGATCGCGCTCGGTATTGGTGACGTAAGCCGGGACGGTGATGCAGCCCGCGGCCATGATCGCGAAATCGGCGATCAGCCATTCGGGCCGGTTTTCCGAAACCAGCAACACCCGGTCGCTTTTCTTGAGGCCAAGCGCGACCAGCGCCTGCGCCAAAGTGCAGACCTGCGCGGCGACTTCGGCCCATGTCAGCGGCTGCCAGTTGCCGTCATGCTTGGCCCACAGGAACGGTTCCGCGCTGCGGGCATCAGCCCGGCGCAGGAATAGCTCGACTACATTTCGTGTTGTCGCGAGGTCAGAAATATCCGTCACGCACAGCGCCCCTTTTCGCCCAGCATCCTTGTCCCGCAGCTAGCCTAAGGCGGGCAGACGGAGGCGGCAAGTGCTACTCGCTGAGCGCAACACCTTCGCTGCGCGGGTCGGCGCCGCCGAGCAGTTCACCGTTCGAAATCTGGATTGCATTGCCCTTGAGCGGCAGGCCGCGCGCCTGCACATCGCCGTGGCCCAGTGCATTCAGCGCCGGGATCATCGGGACAAGGCTGCTGCCTTGTTCGACGAACACCGTGTCGATCCCCGGCGCGAAGATCACCGGCAAGGCCAGCGCCTGCTGCGGGGTGAGGTTCCAGTCGAGCACGCCGATCACCGCACGGATCACCTGCGCCGGGATCGTCGCCCCGCCGGCTGCACCAACCACCAGCACCAGCTTGCCGTCAGGGCCGAACACCAAGGTCGGTGACATCGAGCTGCGCGGGCGTTTGCCGCCTTCGATCCGATTGGCGACCATGCGCCCGCCCACTTCGGGCTGCATGTCAAAATCGGTGAGTTCGTTGTTGAGGAAATAACCGCCCACCATCAGCCCCGAACCGAACGGGCTCTCGATGGTCGAGGTATAGGTCACCGCGTTGCCCTGCCGGTCGACCACCGCGATGTGCGACGTGCCGTATTCGGGGGCGAACGGTGCATCGGCGCGGCTCAGGCTTTCGGCACCCGGCGGAACCCCGGCGCTGACGCTGGCGATGGTCTTCGCCGGGTCGATCAAGGCTGACCGCTTGGCGAGGTAAGCCCGGTCAATCATCCCCGCGACCGGTACCGCCACGAAATCGGCATCGGCCGAATAACGCCCGCGATCGGCATAGGCGAGCCGCTCGCTCTCGGCGATCAGGTGCCACGCGGTGGGCGAAGCCTGGCCGAGCGCGTGCAGGTCGAACCGCTCAAGCTGGCCCAGCGTCGCCAATACCGTGGTTGCCCCCGAACTCGGCGGGCCCATCCCGCAAATCTTGTATTGGCGGTACGCCGCGCAGACCGGGGCGCGGTCCTTGGCTTGATAAGCACCGACGTCCGCTTCGGTCATCGGTTCGGGATTGCGCGGCGCGGTGGTTACCCGGGCGACAATCGCGCGGGCATTGCCGCCGCCGTAGAACGATTTGGGACCCTGACGCGCGATCATCTCGAGCGTATCGGCAAGCGCGGGGTTTCTGACCACGGTGCCGACCGGCAGCGGTAGACCGTCCGCGCCGTAGAACAACGCGCGGCCCTCGGGCGTGAAGGCGGCGGTATTGCTGCTCGCCTTGAGCGCGCCGTAGAACCGGGGCGTGATGGCATAGCCGTCGCGCGCCAGCTTGATCGCCGGAGCAAACAGCGCGGCCCACGGCAACTTGCCGTGCGCGGCGTGGGCCTTGGCGGCGAGCGCAACATTGCCCGGCACGCCCACGCTAGTCCCGCCCGGCACCGCATCGCCAAAGCTCATCACCTTGCCGTCCTTGAAGAACCATTTGGGACCCGCGGCAACAGGCGCTTTCTCGCGTCCGTCGATCGTATCGACTTCGCCCCGGGCGCTGGTCTCGACATAGAGCCCGCCGCCGCCGATGCCCGAACTTTGCGGCTCGACCACGGTCAAGGTCAGCATCGTCGCGATCGCCGCATCGGTCGCGCTGCCGCCCTGGGCCAGCATCGCGGTCCCGGCCGCCGCCGCGCGCGGATCGGCGGCGCTGACCATGCCCTTGGCGAACAGCTGCGTCTGCGGTGGTGGAGCGGATGCAGTCTGGGTGGCGGCGGTGCAGCTGGCCAAGGCCAGCGGTGCGAGCAGGAGCGCGAGGGTTCGGTTGAGCATCCGGGCTTGCTATTCGCTTCCCACCGCTTCGGCAATGCTGGCAAAGCCATCGCGCTGCATCAATGCTTCGAGGCCCCGGATGATGCGCCGGGCGATCCCCGGTCCTTCATAGACCATCGCCGAATAGAGCTGGACCAGGCTAGCCCCGGCACGGATCCGCGCCCAGGCATCATCGGCGCTGGCGATCCCGCCAACCCCGACCAACGGAATCGCTCCGCCGGTCGCTTTGCGAAAATCGCGCAAGCGCTGCTGCGCCAGCTCGCGCAGCGGCGCGCCGGAGAGGCCCCCGGTCTCGGCCGAATGGCGTGATTTGAGCGGCGGGCGCGAAATGGTGGTGTTAGAGACGATCAGTGCGCTCAGCTTCTTGTCCAGCGCGATCCGGGCGATCGCATCGATGTCGGCCGGCTCCAGATCGGGGGCGACCTTCAGGAACACCGGCGTGGCGTTGGGCACCCGCGCCGCGAGCACCGCATCGAGCAGTGCGGCGAGCGCGCCCTCGTCCTGCAAGGCGCGCAGACCCGGCGTGTTGGGGCTCGACACATTGACCGCGAGGTAGCTGGCGAGCGGGGCCATGAGCTGCGCCATGATCGCATAGTCGCCGATCCGGTCGGGCGAATCCTTGTTCGCGCCAAGGTTGATCCCCAGCACCCCGGGACGTCCGAGCCGCGCCGCAAGCCGCGCCACCGCCGCCTCAGCGCCGTGGTTGTTGAAGCCCATGCGGTTGATCACCGCGCGGTCCTCGGCGAGGCGGAACAGGCGCGGCTGCGGATTGCCCGCTTGCGGCAAGGGCGTGATCGAGCCAACCTCGACCGATCCGAACCCAAGGCCGAGCAGCGCATCGGGAACCTCGCCGTCCTTGTCGTAGCCGGCGGCCATCCCCAGCGGATTGGGGAAGGCGATCCCCGCAACCGTGGTCGCCAAGGGGCTTGATCAGCGCATCCGCGACCCGAAAGCCGTGAGCGGAGTTGATCTGGCTCACGGTCTTGAGCCGGACGAAGGAAACGATGCCCTTTGCGGGACGCGAGGCATCGAACTGGGCTTCGAAATGAAACCAGTTCGGCAGTCCGGTCAGCCGGTCGGTCTGGGTGGCGATGCGCAATTGACGGCGCAGA
>JAYUCG010000053.1:0-2650 GCA_043740455.1 Novosphingobium sp.
AGCGCGAAGTGTGCCGATAAATTCGTGGCCGATCCTGCTGCTTACCTGAAGCCCAAGGCGGCTCCGCCCCAATCCGCGGCGGCAGGAACCATCTGGACCTGCCCGATGCACCCGCAAATCCGCCGCGACGGGCCCGGCACCTGTCCGATCTGCGGGATGGCGCTGGAACCGCTGCAGCCCAGCCTCGACGATGGGCCAAACCCCGAACTGAGCGCTATGACCTGCCGGTTGTGGGTCTGCGCGGCGCTGGCGGTGCCGCTGTTGATCCTGACCATGGGCACCGAACTGACCGGCTGGCATCCGCTGCCGGTGGCGATTTCGGTCTGGGTCCAGTTTGCGATTGCCACGCCGGTGGTGCTGTGGGGCGCCTGGCCGTTCTTCGGGCGCGGCTGGGCCTCGCTTCGGACCCGCAACCTCAACATGTTCACGCTGATTTCGCTGGGGGTCGGCGCCGCTTACTTGTTCAGTTTGGTGGCAACCTTCGCCCCGGGCATCTTTCCTGCCGCGGCGCGGACAATGGGCGGGATGGTGCCGGTCTATTACGAGGCGGCGGCGGTGATCACCGCGCTGGTGCTGCTCGGGCAAGTGCTGGAGCTGCGCGCACGGTCTGCCACCGGGCGGGCCATTCGTGCCTTGCTCGGGCTTGCTCCCAAGACCGCGCGGCGCGTCGCGGCGGATGGCAGCGAGGCCGATGTACCGCTTGCGCAAGTCCAGCCCGGCGATCTCCTCCGCGTCCGCCCCGGGGAGAAGGTTCCGGTCGACGGGATCGTGACCGAGGGCCATTCCTCGGTCGACGAATCGATGATCAGCGGCGAACCCGTTCCGGTCGAAAAGGGCACAGGCGACAAAGTGACCGGGGCGACCGTGAATGGCACCGGCGGGCTGATGATGCGCACCGAGCGGGTGGGCAGCGATACGGTGCTGGCGCAGATCGTCCACATGGTCGCCGCAGCACAACGCTCGCGCGCGCCGATCCAGGCGCTGGCCGACAAGGTTGCCCGATGGTTCGTGCCCAGTGTCATGTTGATCGCAGTCTTGGCCTTTGCGGTATGGTTTGTGTGGGGGCCCGAACCGCGCCTTAGCCACGCACTGATCAACGCGGTTGCGGTGCTGATCATTGCCTGCCCCTGCGCGTTAGGGCTCGCGACGCCGATGTCGATCATGGTCGGCACGGGCCGCGGGGCCACGTCGGGCGTGCTGGTCAAAAACGCCGAAGCGCTCGAACTGACCGAGAAGATCGATACGCTGGTGATCGATAAGACCGGCACGCTTACGCTCGGCAAGCCCAGGCTAGTCGAGGTGGTTGTCGCGCAAGGTTTTGCCGAAGACGCGCTGCTTGCCCAGGCCGCCGCGCTCGAACGAGGCAGCGAGCATCCGCTGGCAGCAGCGATTGTCGAGGGCGCCGAGGCCCGCAAGCTGGACCTGCCCGCGGTAACCGATTTCGCCTCGCACACCGGCAAGGGCGTAACCGCCCGGATCGCCGATCAGCTAGTCGGGCTGGGCAATGCCGCGCTGTTGGAGCAGCTGAAAGTCGATCCCGCACCGCTCGCCGCCCGCGCGGACGAACTGCGCGCCGATGGTCAGGGGGTGATGTTCCTGTCAGTCGAGGGCAAGCTGGCGGGGCTGATCGTGGTGGCCGATCCGATCAAGGAGAGCGCGATCGAGGCGGTTGCGGCACTCCGCCGCGACGGGGTCCGCGTGGTGATGCTGACCGGCGACAACCGCCGCACCGCCGAAGCTGTCGCGCGCAAGATCGGCGGCATCGACGAAGTTATGGCGGACGTATTGCCCGCGCAGAAGCAGCAGGTGGTCGAACAGCTGCGCCGCGAAGGCCGCCGGGTCGGCATGGCCGGGGACGGGATTAACGATGCGCCCGCGCTCGCTGCGGCGGATGTCGGGATCGCGATGGGCACCGGCACCGACGTGGCGATGGAAAGCGCGGCGATCACACTGGTCAAAGGCGATCTTGGCGGGATCGTCCGGGCGCGGCATCTGAGCCGAGCGGTAATGCGCAACATTCGCGAGAACCTGTTCTTCTCGTTCGTGTTCAACGCGGCCGGAATCCCGGTCGCGGCGGGGGTTCTCTATCCCAGCTTCGGCTTGTTGCTCAGCCCGATCATGGCGGGCGCGGCCATGGCGTTCAGCTCGGTCGCGGTTATCGGCAATGCCCTGCGGTTACGGACGGTCCGGCTATAATTACGGATCGGCACGCAATCGGCCAACCTGGCTGAGTGAGTCTGGCAATGCCTGATCCAGAATTGATGGGGCGGAGTTGATAGGGTGGGCACAGCCGCCCACCCCATCCACATTCCTAGAGCCCGTCAGTCGCCTTGCTGACCAGCACGTTGACCGAAACGCGGCGGTTCTGCGCGCGGCCTTCGGCGGTGTTGTTATCCGCCAGCGGATCGGCCTTGGCCATGCCGGTCGGGGTCAGCACGCGCCACGGCTTCCAATGGCAGGCCTGCTGGAGGTAGTTGATCACTGCCCCTGCACGCTTTTCGCTGAGCGTCTGGTTGTATTCGTCGCTGCCGACGGTGTCGGTGTAACCAACCACCAGGAGCAGCGCATTGCTGGTGCCTTCGGCCTGGCTGGCGGCCTGGCACAGTTCGGTCTTGCCTTGCTGCGACAACGCCGACTTGCCGGTATCGAA
>JAYUCG010000054.1:0-24285 GCA_043740455.1 Novosphingobium sp.
CAACCTGGTCGGATAGACCCAGACTGAGGCCGAACAGCCGCGCACCAGCGTGGCGTCAGTTTTGAGCGCATCGGGCATCTCTTCGAGTTCGCGGCCAAGCTCGATCAGCAGGCGGTAGCGTTCGTCGCCTTCGAGGAAATCGTACTCTTCGAAAATGTCGGGGAGGGTGCGCATGGTGGCGCGTCTAGCCTCATGCTCCGCCCGTGACTAGCCGCTCAGGCCCCCCGGGCGCGTCAACGCGTAATAGATCACGTAGAACCACCCCAGCACGCCATGGACAATCGCCCAGACCAGCGACTTGTTGATGCTCCACGATACCGCCACCGCGATGGCCGACCCGAGACCGATCCCCGCTTTGGCGGCGCTGCCTCCGCGCTCGTTCACAGGTCGACTCCGGCGGCGATCGCTTCAAGTTTGCGGATGCGTTCCTTGAGGTCGGCGATCTCGATCCGCGCCATGCCGCTGCCGGCGCCGCCTTCGATCTCGGGCGCACGGCCAGCGGTGATCAGGTCAAGCTCGCGGGTCTTCAAGCTGAGCCAGCCCTGCCAGCCGCGCAGCGAGGCGACGGCGATGATCGCGACGGCGAACAGGCCGGCACTGGCAATCTGGAAGGTTTCGCTGATCATTGCGGTTCTCCCTCTAAATCCGCGCGGCCTCAGCGGTCGCGCAGGCTTTCGATTTCGGCGGCCAGATTGTTGGGATGGCGGCCATCGGTAGCGATGCGTTCGAGCACGTGAATGCGTGTCCGTAGGCTCTCGACCTCGCGCTGCAGTTCCTGTTCGCGCGGGCTGGGCTGGGCTGGGTCGAGCAACGCCTGCGGGCCGTCCCGGCCCCGGCGACGCCGGCCAAAATCGCCGTACTTGGCCCGCTGCACTCGGGAAAAGGCGGAGATCGCGACGATCCCCAAGATCATGATGACTACCCAGTGGTCCACGATATGGCTCCGTATCGATCAGTTGACGGGGGTGCGCAGGTCTTCGATTTCCGAAGCGAGCGCGGTGGTTTTGTCGGTGGCGATGCGTTCGAGCACGCGGATGCGGTGTTCGAGCTTTCCGACGTATTCGCTGCGCTCTGGCAGCGCGGCGGGCTGGCCGCCCTGCGCACGGATCTCGGCAATCCGTTCCTTGTGTTCAAGCCGGCGGCGGTATGCCGATCCGAACACATTGAAGATCGCGACCAGTCCGCCCATGGCGATCATCAGGCCGATGACGTCTCCGAATTCCATCAGTTGCCCTTTCCGGGCGCGCGCAGCGCCTCGATCTGGTTGGTCAGCGCGTAGCCGCTGTCGGTGACAATCCGCTCGACGTTGCCCATGCGGTCCTTGATGCTGCCCAGTTCGGCCCGAAGCGCGGCGTTTTCCTGGCTGAGCAGCTTGATCCGCTCGGCTTCCTCGCTGCCGGTCTTGGGGAAGAGCTTCTGTCCCCAACTGCCGCTCAACGGATAACCGTGCTTCATCTTGAGCCAGGTGTTGAGCAGCACCCCGCAGGTAATCACGATGGCGATGCCGATCGCGCCTGGGATGGCGAGCTTGATGATTTCCATGACGTCCTGCGGACCCATCAGTTTGACTCCTTGATTGCAGGCTGGTCACGCAGCGCTTCGATCTGGCTCGCCACGGCGACGCCCTTATCTGTCGCAATCCGCTCGAGTACCTTCACCCGGTCGGCGAAGTGATCGAGCTGGTCGCGTGGTTCGGCGTTTTCAGCTCTTAGTTGCTTGGTCTCAGCGTCGGCAACCTTGCTGGTCTTGCCGCCCCATTCGTCTTCCAGCGCATAGCCATGACGGGCACGGATCCAGTTGTTGATCAACCAGCCGCCGGTCGAGATCGCTATAATGGCGATGACGAAATCGGGTCCGGCGAAGTTCACTGGCTCGGCTGCTTGTCGCGGCTATCAAGCAGGGCATCGACCTTGCGGGCATCGCGCAGCGCCTCGATCTGAGTGGCCACGTCGTAGCCTTTCTCGGTAACGATCCGTTCGAGCACCCGCACGCGGTCTTCGAGCTGGGTGTTCTGGGTGGCGTACTGCGCGGCGCGTTCCGCGGTATCCTTGGCCTGGATCTTGGCCATCTTCTGTTGATGGTTGGTCCAGATGCCCAGCATGCCGGCACCAATGCCGAAAATCGGGATCAGAACTCCAATTTCACCGATCATTTCAATTCCCCCTCAGGAAAAGTGCTTAGCGCAAGCGTTCAATTTCGGCCGAAAGGCGCGGATTGCTGCTCACGTAGAATGTCTCGACTTCGGCCAGGCGGCGATCGATATCGCGGAACCGGGCGCGGACTTCGCGGGCCGTGCGGGTCGGTGACTGGCGCACGCCCTGCCAGAACTTCTGCTCATTGCGGTCAGTATAGAGGTGGCCGGGTTTCTTCTGGGCGAATATGCCGACCAGGAAATAAGCGGGGATCACCATCGGTGCGCCGAGCATGACCAGTCCGAAGAAGCCCAGGCGGACCCAAAGGACGTCAACCCCGGTGTAGTCGGCGATCCCGGCGCAGACGCCGAAGAACTTGCCGTTGATCTTGTCGCGATAAAAGCGGGTGCGGTCTCCGTTCACTTTGCAGTCCTCCCTGAAACCCTGGATTTGGCCTGTGCCCGCAGTTCCTCGATTTCGCGCAGCGGCACGTTGTCGATCTCGCTGTCCGGCAGGAGCCGGGCGCGCTGGAATTCGGGGTTATCGGATGCGACCAGACGTTCGACCGTGTCCATCCTGGTGTCGAGGCGGCGGGCGAGCTGGTAAAGTTCTTCCAGCAGGCTTTCGTCGTCGTTGGTCAGCGTCGGCGAAGTCTTCCACTTGGTCATGTAGTGCATGATCAGCCACGGCAATCCGATGAAGATTACGGGCACGATGATGATGGCATCGAAATCCATGGTTTAGCCTTCCTTAGCTTCGCTGGAGCCTTGGCCGAGCGCGGCTTTCATGGCTTCCAATTCTTCATCGATCTTGTCCGCCCCGGCGAGCGCGTTGATCTCATCGGCCAGGCTCGGCTTGCCCGTGCCGTCGGCCAGGCTCAGCGCATCGGCGCGGCCTTCGGCGTAATCGACCCGGCGTTCGAGCTGGTCGAAGCGAGCCATCGCCTCGTCGACCCGTTCGCTCGCCAGCAGCGTGCGCAGCTTGACTCGGTTCTCGGCGCTTTCCAGCCGCACAGCGATCGCGCTCTGGCGGGTGCGGGCTTCGCGCAGGCGGGTCTGCAGCTTCTCGATGTCGAGCTCGTAAGCGCGCAGCGCATCGTCGAGCACGGTGATTTCGACGCTGAGCTGATCGGCCATGTCGACCGCCTTCTTCTTTTCGACAAGCGCGGCGCGAGCGAGGTCTTCACGGTCCTTCGACAGCGCGAGCTGCGCCTTGTCCGCCCAATCGGCCTGAAGCCGGTCAAGCTTGACCGTGTGGCGGTGCATTTCCTTCTGATCGGCGATGGTCCGTGCCGCGCTGGCGCGGATTTCGACCAGCGTTTCCTCCATCTCGAAGATGATCATGCGGATCATCTTTTCGGGATCGTCCGCCTTTTCGAGCAGCTCGTTGAAGTTGGCGGCGATGATGTCACGGGTACGGCTGAAAATGCCCATCAAGGGTACTCCAATATTGGCGGAGGTGTTGGTCGGTGCACGGCGCAGGCGTTCGACTTCACTGTCGAGGCGCGATGCGCGTGGGTTGGCGATCGGTTCGAGCCGGATCGACTCGGGTACGGTCTGGGCCGGAACCTCCGGGCGGCGCGGGGACTGGGGTGCGCCATCGGGGGAAGCCTGGGATTCCGGCCCAAGCGGAGAAGATGCATCAAGGCCCATCTTGCGGCTCACTAGCGCGTTCAAGCCTGCTGGGCCTGAGCCGCCTGGCTCGCCGCAAAGTGCGGCGCGGCGGTCAGCTGCTGCGAGAGGACGACGACGCTGCAGGCCAGCATGGCTATCACGCTGAGCAGTACGGCCTTGTCGAGCTTGGTTTTGGTCTTGGTGAACATTTTGTACCTCGTTGAGATTAGCTTGTTCACTAATCAGCAAGGTGCGTGCCAATCTCACATTTGCGCCGTTTCCCTCGCCACACCGGCCAATTCGACCAACGACATGTGGTGACTGTTGCGCACAGTTGGGAAAATTCGCTATGTATTGGGGGTGGACAGGGACGTTCAGTTCATCGGCCAATCCGGCGCCTTCCTCGACGCGGTTGAGCGCACCAGTCGCGCCGCGCCGATGCGCCGCCCGGTGCTGGTGGTGGGTGAGCGCGGGACCGGCAAGGAACTGATCGCCGAACGCCTCCACCAGCTCAGCAAACGCTGGCAGGAGCCACTCATCATGCTGAATTGCGCGGCCTTGCCGGAAACGTTGATCGAGGCGGAGTTGTTCGGTCATGAGCAGGGTGCTTTCACCGGTGCTACCAGAGCGCGCGCCGGCCGGTTTGAAGAAGCCGACAAAGGGACGCTTTTTCTCGACGAACTGGCGACGCTGTCGATGGCCGCGCAGGAACGGCTGCTACGCGCGGTCGAATACGGCGAAGTGACGCGAATCGGTTCGTCGCGCCCGGTGCGGGTCGACGTGCGGATCGTCGCGGCGACCAACGAAGACCTGCCTAGGCTGGCCGAAGAGGGCTTGTTCCGCAGTGACTTGCTCGACCGGCTCAGCTTCGAGGTGATCACCCTGCCGCCGCTGCGCGTGCGTGAGGGCGATATTCACGTGCTGTCGGACTATTTCGGGCGGCGCATGTCGAGCGAGATCGGCTGGGAGAGCTGGCCGGGCTTTTCCGAAGCCGCACTGCGCACGCTTGAAGAGTACCAGTGGCCCGGCAACGTGCGCGAACTCAGGAACGTGATTGAACGCGCGGTCTATCGCTGGGACGATTGGGAGCGGCCGATCGGGCACATCGTGTTCGATCCGTTCGACAGTCCGTGGAAGCCATCGGCCCCGGCGCACCGCACCGAGGGAGGAGAGGCGCCGGGCGACGAGCAGGCGCAGCCGCGTCCGGTTCAGACGGCCTCGCTCGACAGCGTGACCGATCTGCGTGGCGCGGTCGATGCGCATGAACGGGCGATCCTTGAACAAGCACTGGCGCGCCACCGTTACAACCAGCGCCAGACCGCCAAGGCGCTTGGCCTCAGCTACGACCGGCTGCGCCATGCCATGAAGAAGCACGGCTTGGCCGAACGGGGCTAAATCTGACGCCGAGTCTGGCGCCCCGATAACGCATTCTTAACCACCTCGGCGCAGTCTTGCAGTTAGACTGTGCAGTGTTTGGAGCGCGGGCGGATGCAATTGACCAAACGAACGGGCGATCGGGCGAGCGAGATCCAACGCTCGACCATGGCTGCGTGGTATCTGGCCGTCTGCTTCGTAATCTGTCTGGCTGGAACGGCGTGGATCGCCAGCTTGCTGGGTGTGGTTGACTTCGGCATCCGCGGCGATGGCCAGGAGGTCAGCAAGCTCGCCGCCAGGGAAGCCGCGCGAAAGGCGGCGGCGCAGCAGGCGCAAGCCAGATCGGCCGCTCAAGAAGAAGCCCGCAATATTGCCGAGGATTCCACTCGGCTGATCAAAGCGCCAGTGCCAATGCCGCCGGCGGACCCCGCTGCAAGTGCTCAAGGCACGGCACCTGCGCCTGCGCCTCAACCTGCGGCTACCGCGCAGGCGAAAGCCACGCCCCAGTAGCAGGGCCGATTAACACAATATTTGATCCGGTCGGGTATTTCGGTGCCGAGAACGGGAACTATTGGGCTGGCGCGAACGCGCCAGGGGTAAGCTTCGCTTGGGTGTTGGAAAGATTATCAAACGAACCATCCAGGTCGCAGCGGCACTTGGCCTGTGTGCCATGTTCGGCTTTCCCCTGGCCAATGCCTGGTTCGAAGCCCATCCCGATCCACTCGCCACGCTTGAAGATGCAGCGGGGCAAGTGGATCCCGAAGCGGGGACGGTGGCCAAGGCTGGACAATTCGTCGGGGCGATTCCCAAAAGCCGTCAGGTTGTGGCGGAAAAGAAGCGCGATGAGGCCGACGACAAGGCCTTGGACGAGGCCGAGCGCAAGGCCGACGAAATGCGCAGGTTCAACGCCGGTGGTCTGGGCAGCGAGTGAAACTCGCCGCCTTATGGCTAGATGAACAGCGAAAAGGCCGGTTGAAGAAAGACGTGGCAGCCGACCGAGGCGACTTCTGCAACCACGAACCCGTTGCGGATATAGAGCACCGCCCAGAGCAGCCCGGGCAAGACATAGCGCAGGGCATCGTAGCCGAGCGTCGCGGCGTTGATCGGCAAGTCTGAAAGCGCGACGACGTTGAACCATATATTGGTCATTTGCGCGCCGACCATTGCTGCGGCGAACATCCAGCCGCGGACCGGCACGCGCCCGCCGCGGCTGAGCAGCCAGGCAAGGCCACCGAACCCGAACAAGCGGTACATGATGTTTTCATTGAACGCGCGCGGCATGAAATACATCAACCGCACGCCCAGCGGCTGGTGGAGGAAGGACGCATAACCCGGATCGAGCCTTGCCCGGAATACAAAGCAATCGAGCACCGTCACATAGATTGCGATCAGGATCGCCGCCGCCAGACCGAGCAGCACCGGACTGCGTACACCGTGCCCCTCAAGCCGCAGCCCAAGCCGTGCGCCGGCGCGGGTCCCGATCACCACCAGCGCCGCGATCCACGCCGCGCGCAACCACGGCGATCCTAGCGTAAGGGCCGAAAATAGCACGTCGAACGGTGCCAGCGCGGCAATGGGAATGCTGATCAGCAGGATTAGGCGCACCGCTGGATTGGACAAGGTGGGCCACTTAGCGGCGGGATTCATGCAAAGGATTATGGCGGCCCGAACGGCTTGGTGCAACACAGCAACGTGGGACTTGCTTTTCAACCGGGTTCGACCTATCTCGCGCCCAATCCCGAAATTGTGAATCAATCAGGGGCTGGCGCCAAACGGGGCCGGCGCTGAACTGCTTTGCACTTCTGACCAATCGGGCCGGAGCACCAATGGCGGATATCGCGCGCATTACCAAGATTGTCGAACCCGAGGCCGTTGCTTTGGGGTTCGATCTCGTGCGCGTGATCGTGTTCGGCAAAAGCGAAGTGGGTGTCGAGGAAGTCACGCTGCAGATCATGGCCGAGCGGCCCGATACAGGGCAGCTGGTGATCGATGACTGCGCCGCGCTGTCACGCCGGATCTCAGATGCGATGGACGCCTGCGAAGAAGCGGGTGAAATGCTGATCGACGAGACTTACCGGCTCGAAGTGTCGAGCCCGGGGATCGACCGTCCGCTGACCCGCGGGAAGGACTACATCAATTGGGCCGGACACGAAGTCCGCGTTGCGCTGAAGAACCCGGTCGATGGGAACCGCCGGGCCGTTCAGGGTGACCTGATCGGGATCGAGGGCGATACCGTAACGCTTAACGACAAGAAGTCGGGAATGGTCGCATTTCCGCTGTCCGACATTCATTCGGCCAAGCTGGTCTTGACCGACCGGCTGATTGCCGCCACCCGCCCGCTCGACACCGCCGGTGCCGACGAGATTCTACAAGACGAAGAACAGGAAGACTGAACATGGCCAGTCCGATTTCCGCCAACCGTGCCGAACTGCTGGCGATCGCCACCTCGGTCGCCAACGAAAAGCTGATCGACAAGTCGATCGTGATCGAAGCGATGGAAGAAGCGATCCAGAAGTCTGCGCGCAACCGCTATGGTGCGGAGAACGACATTCGCGCCAAGCTCGATCCGCGCACCGGCGATCTGCGTCTGTGGCGCGTGGTTGAAGTGGTTGAGGAAGTCGAAGACTACTTCAAGCAGGTCGATCTCAAGACCGCGGAAAAGCTGCAGGCCGATGCCAAGCTGGGCGATTTCATCGTCGATCCGCTGCCGCCGGTCGATCTGGGGCGCATCGACGCCCAGTCGGCCAAGCAGGTGATCTTCCAGAAGGTCCGTGATGCTGAGCGTGACCGTCAGTTCGAGGAATTCAAGGACCGCGGCGGCGAAGTCGTCACGGGCGTGATCAAGTCGGTCGAATTTGGCCATGTGATCGTAAACCTCGGTCGCGCTGAGGGTGTGATCCGCCGCGATCAGCAGATTCCGCGCGAAGTCGCCCGCGTTGGCGAACGCGTCCGTGCGCTCATCCTCAAGGTTGAGCGCCAGAACCGCGGGCCTCAGATTTTCCTCAGCCGCGCGCATCCCGATTTCATGAAGAACCTGTTTGCGCAGGAAGTGCCCGAAATTTATGACGGCATCATCACCATCATGGCTGCCGCCCGCGATCCGGGCAGCCGCGCCAAGATCGGTGTGATCAGCCGAGATAGCAGCATTGACCCGGTCGGCGCCTGCGTCGGCATGAAGGGCAGCCGCGTTCAAGCGGTGGTCCAGGAAATGCAGGGCGAGAAGATCGACATCATTCCCTGGTCCGAAGACACCGCAACCTTCGTGGTTAACGCCCTCCAGCCCGCCACGGTCAGCCGCGTGGTGATCGATGAGGAAGAAGGCCGCATCGAAGTGGTCGTTCCCGACGATCAGCTCAGCTTGGCAATCGGTCGCCGCGGCCAGAACGTGCGTCTTGCCAGCCAGCTCACCGGCAGCCAGATCGACATCCTGACCGAAGCGGAAAGCTCGGAGAAGCGCCAGCGCGAATTCGCCGAGCGTTCGAAGATGTTCGAGGAGGAACTCGACGTCGACGAAACGCTGTCGCAGCTGCTGGTCGCCGAAGGGTTCAGCGAGCTTGAGGAAGTCGCCTATATCGACGTCGCCGAGCTGGCGAACATCGAAGGTTTCGACGATGAACTGGGCGAAGAGCTGCAGAGCCGGGCACAGGAAGCGCTTGACCGGCGCGAAGAAGCGCACCGCGTACAACGCCGTGAACTCGGCGTCGAAGATGCCCTGTCTGAAATCCCGCACCTGACCGAAGCGATGCTGGTCACGATGGGCAAGGCCAAGATCTTCACGCTCGACGATCTGGCCGATCTCGCCACTGACGAGCTGATCGCCAAGAAGCGGGTCGAGCAGCGCCGCCGTGACGGCAGCGCTCCGGCGCGCAAGGAACGCGAACAGGACCGTGGCGGAGTGCTCGGCGAATACGGCCTCTCGGAGGAGCAGGGCAACGAGATCATCATGGCCGCACGCGCACACTGGTTTGAAGACGAAGATGGCGCAGCCGCGCCGGGGTCCGAAGACGAAGACGAAGCCGTCGCCGCGCCAGCAGCAGAGGAGGCCGCTGATGCGGATTCCTCACAATGAACCGCTAGATTCCGGTAGCTCCGGGCGGGCCGAGCGGCCCAAGCATCACGGATCGGCCTCGGTCGATCCGGAAAGAAAGTGTATCCTGACCGGGGACCACGGTTCCCGCGGTGATCTGCTCCGCTTGGCGATCTCGCCCGATGGCGATGTTCTCCCCGATGCCCTGGCGCGTGCGCCAGGGCGGGGGGCCTGGATCGGCGTCTCACGCGGCGAGCTTGAAACGGCAATCGGTACTGGCAAAGGTGGGGGCAAGCTCAAAGCCGCCCTGGCCCGGGCCTTCAAGGGCGCAGAGCTGACCATTCCGGCCGACTTGCCCGAACGCGCCGAAGCTGCGCTGCGCCGCGCCTTTACCGACCGGCTTGGGCTGGAGAAGAAGGGCGGGCGCCTGCTCACCGGATCGGACCGGATCGCCGAGAACGCGCGGATGGGCAAAGTTGCGTGGTTGGCGCATGCCGCCGATGCCGGCGAAGATGGCTCTCGCAAACTTGACCAGGCCTGGCGCGTCGGGCGCGAGGAAGAAGGCTCGGGCCTTCATGGGCTGACACTTCCGCTGGACCGGGCAGCGCTGTCTGTGGCATTGGGCCGCGACAACGTCGTCCATCTGGCGCTGACCGACCGCGAAGCCGCGGCGCGCCTCGACCTCCCGCTACGGCGCTTGCTGCGCTTTCTGGGGCAAGGATACGAACAGGAATTGGGCGCAGGCTCGGCCGAATCGGCCGCTCCTGCGGCTCGCGACGAATTGAGATTTGAAGGGCTAGATTGAAGATGAGCGACAGCGACAACAAACCGACTCTGGGCAGGAAGCCGCTTGGGCTGAAGCGCTCGGTCGAAGCGGGCCAGGTCCAGCAGACCTTCAGCCACGGCCGCACCAACAAGGTGGTGGTCGAGGTCAAGCGCCGCAAGCTGATCGGCAAGCCGGGCGAAGCTCCGGTTGCTGCGCCGCCGCCGCCCGCTCCGGTGGCAGAAGCGCCGCGCGCACCTGCGCCAAAACCCGCCGCGCCCAGCGCCGAGAGCCGCCAGGAAATGCAGGCCCGCCTGCTGCGCGAGGCCGAAGAAGCGCGGATGAACTCGATGGAGCTCGCCAGCCGCCGCGAGCAGGACCAACGCACCGCCGCGCAGGACGAGGAACGCCGCCGCACCGAAGACAAGGACAAGGCCCCCGCTGCGCTTGCGCCTGCGTCTGCAACTGCTGCTGCCACCCCCGAAGCGGCTCCCGCCGAGGTTGCAGCGCCTGCCGCCGAAACCGCGGACGAAGCTCCGCGCGGTGCCGCTGCGCCAGCGGCCCGCCGCTTCACCCCGATCGCTGCCCCCAAGCGCCCCGAACCGGCCAAGAAGCCCGCGCACCCGCGCGACAAGACCCCGGCTGAACGCCGCCATGCCGGCAAGCTTACGGTCAGCCGCGCGCTCAATGAAGATGAAGGCGCTCGCGCCCGCAGTCTTGCCGCACTGAAGCGTGCCCGCGAGAAGGAAAAGCGCGCGCACTTCGCCGGGCAGAGCCAGCCGCGCGAAAAGCAGGCCCGCGATGTGATCGTGCCTGAGGAAATCTCGGTGCAGGAACTCGCCAACCGCATGGCCGAAAAGGGTTCCGACCTGATCAAGGCGCTATTCAAGATGGGCGTACCCGTGGCGATGGGCGACGTGATCGATCAGGATACCGCCGAGTTGCTGGTCGAGGAATTCGGCCACAACATCCAGCGCGTCTCGGAAAGCGATGTCGATATCGACAATGCTGAAGACGTCGATGCGGCCGAAACGCTGCAGGCGCGTCCGCCGGTCGTCACGATCATGGGCCACGTCGATCACGGCAAGACCAGCCTGCTCGACGCGCTGCGCGGCACCGATGTAGTGCGCGGCGAAGCCGGCGGGATCACCCAGCATATCGGTGCTTACCAGATCAAGACCAAGGCCGGTGACCTCATCACCTTCCTCGATACCCCGGGTCACGAAGCTTTCACCGAAATGCGCATGCGCGGTGCCAATGTCACCGATATCGTAGTGCTGGTGGTGGCCGGCGATGACGGGCTGATGCCGCAGACGATCGAGGCGATCAACCACACCAAGGCGGCCGGCGTGCCGATGATCGTGGCGATCACCAAGAGCGACAAGCCCGAATTCAACGCCCAGAAGATCCGCGAACGCCTGCTCGAACACGAAGTGGTGGTTGAGGCGATGTCGGGCGATGTCCAGGACGTCGAACTGTCGGCCAAAACCGGCGCCGGGCTCGATACGCTGATCGAGAAGATCAACCTTCAGGCCGAGCTGCTCGAACTGACCGCCAACCCCGATCGCGCCGCCGAGGCGACGGTGATCGAGGCCAAGCTCGACAAGGGCAAGGGTCCGCTGGCCACGGTGCTGATCCGCCGCGGTACGCTCAAGGTTGGCGACATTCTGGTGGTCGGCACCCACTCGGGCCGCGTCCGCGCGATGCTCGATGACAAGGGCCGCCAATTGAAGACCGCGCCGCCGTCGCTCCCGGTCGAAGTGCTCGGGCTCAATGGTGTGCCGATGGCCGGCGATACGCTGACCGTGGTCGACAGCGAGGCGCGGGCGCGTGAAGTTGCGCTTTACCGCCAGGAAAAGGCGACTGAAAAGCGCACGACCACCGCCCCGGCAAGCCTGGAAAACATGTTCTCGGCGCTCGCCGCCAAACAGGTGCTGCTCGAATACCCGGTGGTCATCAAGGCCGACGTCCAGGGCAGCGCCGAGGCGATTGTCAACGCGCTTAACAAGATTTCGAACGACGAGATCAAGGTCCGGATACTCAGTTCGGGCGTGGGCGCGATCACCGAAAGCGACGTCAATCTGGCCTTCTCGAGCGGGGCGCCGGTGATCGGCTTCAACGTTCGCCCGAATGCCAAGGCGCGCGAAATGGTCGAGCGGCACAAGGTGACGATGAAATACTTCGACGTCATCTATAAGCTGACCGAGGAAGTTGCCAAGGAAATGGCCGGCATCTGGGGCCCCGAACGGATCGAGCACGTGCTTGGCCGCGCCGAGGTCAAGGAAGTGTTCCCGGCCGGCAAGCGCGACAAGGCGGCGGGTCTGCTGGTCATCGAAGGCGCGATCCGCAAGGGCCTGTTCGCCCGTCTTACCCGCGCCGATGTCATCGTTTCCAAAACCACGATCGCCTCGCTGCGCCGTTTCAAGGACGACATCGCCGAAGTCCGCGCAGGCCTCGAATGCGGGGTGGTGCTGGCCGATACGAACGACATCAAACCGGGCGACAACCTCGAAGTGTTCGAGGTCGAGGAGCGCGAGCGGACCCTGTAGGGGGCGTTCGCCGCTCAGCGCCGCACCAGTTCCGATGGCCAACATCCCCGCCACCCCTGAAGGTCGCTCGGTCCGCCTCCTGAAGGTGGGGGAGCAGGTGCGCCACGTGATGTCCGAGTTGCTCGCGCGGCAGGCGGTGCATGACGAGGTGCTGACAGCACGGACGGTCAGCGTCACCGAGGTGCGAATGAGCCCTGACTTGCGCCATGCCACCGTGTTCGTGAAGCCGCTGCTTGGCGCGGATGAGGACATCGTGCTCAAGGCGCTGCGCACCAACACCGCCTATTTCCAGAAGGAAGTGGCCGGTAAGCTCAAGCTGCGCTTTGCCGCCAAGCTCAAGTTCCTCGGCGATGAAAGCTTTGACGAGGCGAGCCGGATCGAGGCCTTGCTGGCCAACCCCAAGGTGCGCCGCGACATCGAGGACTAGCCCGGCATCAGCCGCGCATCGATTGTGATCGTCACGATCTTGCCGACCACCATCGAATAGGCAGTCATCCCGAAATCGCGGCGATTGATCCGGGCCTGGGCGTTGAGCTGCACTGGTTCGCGGCCGGTGGCCTGCGCCGGAGGATCCTTGAAAGTTACGGCAAGGGTGGCCGGGCGGGTCACGCCGCGCGCGGTAATCTCACCATCGACTTGGCCAGTGATGACGCCGGTCATGGTCATCCGGTGGCCCGTGAAGCGCACCATCGGGTACTGCTGGACCCAGAAAAAGTCCTTACCGCGCAGGTAATTGGTATCGGACTTTCCGCCGGCATGAAGCGCCGAGGCATTAAGCTCCACATCAAGGTCGATGGCATCGAGCCGTGCCGGATTGAGCTGGATCGAACCGCGCATTTGCGGAAACCGCGCTGTCTTGCTGCCAAAACCCATGTACGAGACACGGGCGCTGACCGAGCTGTGCGCGCTATCCAGCCAGTAGTGATGGGTTGCTACCGGTGCAGTCGCCGCAACGGCAAGGAGCGGAATCAAGGCAAGCACAAATCGCACTGAGACCCTCTTCACCACAAATCCGCAAAGCCGGTGCAATCGGTTGCCGATCCGCCCCATCCTGTCAATCGCACTGGCGCTTACGCGCTACATCCCTATGTGAGGAACCGGGATGGCCAAACTCTACTTTTACTACGCCAGCATGAACGCGGGCAAATCGACCACGCTGCTTCAGGCGAATTTCAACTATCACGAACGCGGCATGACGACGATGCTGTGGACCGCCGAGTTTGACGACCGGGGCGGCGACAAGGCGATTGAGAGCCGCATCGGGCTCAACGCCGATGCACACCGGTTCAATGCAGCAACCAACCTCCACGAACGAGTCATGGCCGCGCACAAGGTTGCGCCGCTGGCCTGCGTGATGGTCGATGAGGCGCAGTTCCTGTCCGAAACCCAGGTCTGGCAGCTTGCCCGGCTGGCGGACCAAGCAGGCATTCCGGTGCTGTGCTACGGCCTGCGCACCGATTTTCAGGGCCAACTGTTCCCGGGCGCCAAACTGCTGCTCGGCATCGCGGACTCGCTGGTCGAGCTGAAAGCCGTGTGCCACTGCGGGCGCAAGTCGAGCATGAATTTGCGGGTCGATGAAAGCGGGGCGGCGGTCAAACAAGGCGCGCAGACCGAAATCGGCGGCAACGACCGCTACGTTGCGCTGTGCCGCAAGCACTTCGCCGAAGCATTGGGGTGGTGGGCGTGAAGCCCGGCCGGGAGAGATTGAAACCATGAACGATACCGTCATTCAGGCCGCGGCGCTGATCCTGCCGCTGGTCTTCGCAATCGTGTTCCACGAAGTTGCGCACGGCCTTATGGCGCGTCACTTTGGCGATCCCACGGCTGAGCGACAAGGGCGGCTCAGCCTCAATCCGTTCCGCCATGTCGATCCGATTGGCACGGTGATCCTGCCCGGAATCCTGGCCTTGGCGCACATGCCGGTGTTCGGCTGGGCCAAACCGGTGCCGGTCGATGCGCGGCAACTGGGCAATCCGCGCCGCGACATGATGCTGGTCGGCGCGGCGGGGCCGGGCTCGAACCTGATCATGGCGGCGATTGCAGCGCTCGTGCTGGGCCTGGTCATGCGGCCCTATGCCGGTGAGCAAGAACCCGCCGGGGTCATGGGCTTCATTGTCCTCAACCTGTTCAACTTCATTTCGATCAACGTCTTCCTGGCGCTGTTCAACCTGCTGCCGATTCCGCCATTCGATGGCTCGCATATCGTCGAAGGTCTGCTGCCCGAGCCACTGGCGCGCAGCTATGCGAAGTTTCGTGCAGTCGGCATGCTGATCCCGATTTTTCTGATCATCGTGCTGCCGCAGCTGATCCCGGGTTTCAGCGTGACCCGCTACCTGGTCGCCCCGGTTGAATGGGTCATCGGCTGGTATGCCCGGCTCGCGGCGCTCGTCGCCGGGGTTTAGTTCTTGCCCCACGGCTGGATCATCCTCGACAAGCCGCTTGGGCTCGGCAGCACGCAGGCGGTGGCGGCGGTCAAGCGTAACTTGCGCGAGGCGGGACTGGGCAAGGTCAAGGTTGGCCACGGCGGGACGCTAGATCCGCTCGCGACCGGGGTGCTGCCGATCGCCTTGGGCGAGGCGACCAAGCTTGCCGGGCGGATGCTCGATGCGAGCAAGCGTTATGCCTTCACCGTTGCCTTCGGAGCGGAGACCGACACGCTGGATCTGGAAGGCAAGGTTATCGCCACCAGCGATGTCCGCCCGACCTTGGCGGCAATCGAATCGGTCCTGCCGCGCTTTACCGGGCCGATCGAGCAGGTCCCGCCGGCTTACTCAGCACTGAACGTGGGCGGCGCGCGGGCCTATGACCTGGCGCGGGCGGGGGAGGTAGTTGTGCTCGCGGGGCGGGAGATCACCATCCATTCTCTTTCTCTTCGTCATCCTGAACTTGTTTCAGGACCCATCGCGCCGACGGAGACGAAAGACAATAGGGAGAAATGGGCCCTGAAACAAGTTCAGGGCGACGCGATTGGTTTGTGGGAATGTGCGACGTTGGAGGCCCACGTCTCCAAAGGAACCTACATCCGCAGCCTCGCCCGCGACATTGCGCTCGCGCTGGGCACCCGCGGGCATGTCACCATGCTGCGCCGCTTGTCTGCCGGGCCGTTCACCGAAAATCGGGCGATTTCGCTGGACAATTTGAACGATGTGGGTAAGGGCGCGTCACTTGAGAGAGTACTCTTGCCGCTGGAGGCAGGGCTGGTCGACATCCCGGCTCTTGATCTTGGTCCGCAGCAGGCAGGCTTGGTCCGACAGGGCCGGGTTCTCACCGGACTGCCCCAACACGATGGGCTATACTGGGCGCGAAGCGGGACTATTCCCCTTGCACTCATGGAGCTTTCGGGCGGAGACGCCCGGGTCGTGCGGGGGTTCAACCTTCCCGATGTCGCGGAGTAAATGACATGTCGGTATCGACCGAAAAGAAAGCTGAAATCATCGCGGACAACGCGCGCGGCAAGGACGACACGGGTTCGCCCGAAGTCCAGGTTGCGATCCTGACCAGCCGTATCAATACGCTGCAGGGCCACTTCAAGGATCACCACAAGGACAACCACTCGCGCCGGGGCCTGCTGACCATGGTCAACAAGCGCCGCAGCCTGCTTGATTATCTCAAGCGCAAGGACGTTGCCCGCTACAACTCGCTGATCCAGAAGCTCGGTCTGCGCAAGTAATCACGTGAAAGCGGCCTCCTTGGTGGGGCCGCTTTTCGCATGGGCGTACCGCGGGCAGCTCGGCCGGCGGAGCCATTGGGGCGACAAAGCGCCTCGCACCGGACCGGGACGGAACACCCGGCAGCAAAACCCGCCGCGCAATCGGGCCGGTGGGCTGAAGGAATACCCAAATGTTCGACGTTAAAACTGTATCCATGGAATGGGGCGGCAAGACGCTCACCCTGGAAACCGGCCGCATTGCCCGCCAGGCTAATGGCGCGGTGCTGGCCACTTATGGCGAAACCGTGGTGCTGTGCGCCGTGACCGCCGCCAAGTCGGTGAAGGAAGGGCAGGATTTCTTCCCGCTCACCGTTCACTATCAGGAAAAGTTCTTCGCCGCCGGTCGCATCCCGGGCGGCTTCTTCAAGCGTGAACGCGGCGCGACCGAAAAGGAAACGCTGGTTTCGCGCCTGATCGACCGTCCGGTCCGTCCGCTGTTCCCCGAAGGCTTCTACAACGAAATCAACGTTATTGCCCATGTGCTGAGCTATGACGGCGAAGTTGAGCCCGACGTGCTGGCGCTGATCGCCGCTTCGGCCGCGCTCACCATATCTGGTTTGCCGTTCATGGGCCCGATCGGCGCTGCCCGCGTCGGTTATGTCGATGGCGAATACACCCTCAACCCCAAGCAGGAAGAAGCCGCCAATGGCGCGCTCGACCTGATCGTTGCCGCCACTGGCAACGCGGTGATGATGGTCGAATCCGAAGCCAAGGAGCTTTCGGAAGAGATCATGCTCGGTGCGGTGATCTTCGCGCATGACGAGATCAAGAAGGTCGTCAATCTGATCATCGACCTCGCTGAAAAGGCTGCCAAGGAGCCTTGGGATGTCGCAGTCAGCGATAATTCCGGGGTCAAGGCCAAGCTCAAGGATCTGATCGGCAAGGACATCGCCGCGGCCTACAAGCTGACCGACAAGTCGGCCCGTTCGAACGGGCTTAACCTCGCCCGCGACAAGGCCAAGGCCGCCTTCGCCAGCGAAGACGCGCAGACCCAGATGGTCGCGATGAAGTCAGTCAAGAAGGTCGAGGGCGACATCGTCCGCGGCGCGATCCTCAAGGATGGCACCCGCATTGATGGCCGCAAAACCGATCAGGTCCGCCCGATCGAAGCGATTGTCGGCTTCCTGCCTCGGACCCACGGGTCGTCGCTGTTTACCCGCGGTGAAACGCAGGCGATCTGCACCACCACGCTGGGCACCCGCGAGAGCGAGCAGATGATCGACGGGCTGGAAGGCCTGACTTACTCGAACTTCATGCTGCACTATAACTTCCCGCCCTATTCGGTCGGCGAAGTAGGCCGCTTCGGGGCGCCGTCGCGCCGCGATACGGGCCATGGCAAGCTGGCATGGCGCGCGCTGCGTGCAGTGCTGCCGACCAAGGAAGACTTCCCCTACACGATCCGCGTGGTCTCGGACATTACCGAGTCCAACGGCTCCAGCTCGATGGCCACCGTCTGCGGCGGTGCATTGTCGATGATGGATGCCGGCGTGCCGATCACGCGCCCGGTTTCGGGCATCGCGATGGGGCTGATCCTCGAAGGCGACAAGTTCACCGTGCTGTCCGACATCCTGGGTGATGAAGATCACCTCGGCGACATGGACTTCAAGGTGGCCGGCACCAGCGAAGGCATCACCACGATGCAGATGGACATCAAGGTCGCGGGCATCACGCGCGAGATCTTCGAAGCCGCACTGCATCAGGCCAAGGCCGGTCGCGCTCACATCCTTGGTGAAATGACCAAGGCACTGGGTTCGGCCCGGACCGAGCTGTCGGACTATGCTCCGCGCATCGAAAGCCTGCAGATCGACAAGTCGAAGATCCGTGAAGTGATCGGCACCGGCGGGAAGGTGATCCGCGAGATCGTCGCCGAAACCGGCGCCAAGGTCGACATCGACGATGAAGGCCTGATCAAGATCAGCTCGAGTGATCCCGCACAGATCGAGGCTGCCAAGGCCTGGATCCTGGGCATCGTGGAAGAAGCCGAAGTCGGCAAGGTCTATGACGGCAAGGTGGTCACGATCGTCGATTTCGGCGCATTCGTGAACTTCATGGGCGGCAAGGACGGACTGGTCCACGTTTCGGAAATGCGCAACGAGCGCGTCGAGAAGCCGACCGACGTTGTGTCGGAAGGCCAGGCGGTCAAGGTCAAGGTGCTCGAGATCGATCAGCGCGGCAAGGTTCGCCTCTCGATGCGGGTGGTTGATCAGGAAACCGGTGCCGAACTAGAAGACACCCGTCCGGCGCGTGAACCGCGCACCGATCGCCCCAGCGGCGACCGTGGTCCGCGCCGTGAAGGCGGTGGTGATCGCGGTCCGCGCCGTGATGGCGGCGGTGGTCGTGGTCCGCGCCGTGAAGGCGGCGGTGCTCCCCGCCGTGACCGCGACGAAGGCCCGGCGCCCGATCACGTTCCGGCGTTCCTCAAGAACGACGACTGATCGTCCGGTTCGATACCGATTGAAGGAGGGGGCTGCTGCGGCGGCCCCCTTTTTCGTTCAGGCCGCGAGCTTGCGCTCGCCGTCCTGCGCATCGGCGAGCAGGATGCGGTTGCGGCCTTCCAGTTTTGCCCGGTACAGCGCCGCATCGGCGGCCTGCAGCGCGGCGCGCGGGTCGGAGTAATCGAATACCTGGGCCACACCCGCGGAGAAGGTCACCTGCCCGAACGGGGTGTCGGTGGCGCGGTTGACCAGGCGGCGTCCGGCCAGATCGCTCCGGACCTTGTCGAGCCGCGCCTGCGTTTCGGCCGGAGTCTGGCCGCGCATCAACACCACGAATTCCTCGCCGCCGTGGCGGGCCACATGCCAGCGATCGTTGGAGACCTGCGCCAGCATCTCGGCGACCAGGCGTAGCACCGGGTCGTCGGCATCGTGACCATGCTCGTCATTGACCCGCTTGAAGTGATCGATATCGCAGAACACCACGCACAGCGGCTCGCTGACCAGTTCAGCGGCACGGTATTCGCTTTCGAACACCGTCTCGAAGGCGCGGCGATTGGGCAGCCCGGTCAGGTGATCCTCTTCTGATTCGCGGCGCGCTTCGTCGAGCCTGCGCTTTGGCGCCCGGGTTTGCGCTGAACTGCGCAGCGTCTGGAGCTCGGCCTCGTGCGTGCGGCGCAGCATCGCCTTGCCGATCTGGGCCATCTCGCTGATCACCGCACTGGCCTTGGCGACCTTTTCGAGCTCGCTCACCTGACCGGACAAGGCGCTGTGGTATTCGCTGGCCGCGCCGTGCGCCTCGCGGGTCGATGCGCTGAATTCTTCGACGCTGGTCTCCAGCCGCTGCATCAGCGCGCGCAGTTCGGTTGCTTCAGCGGAAAGATCGCGGCGCTCGACCATGTCGTTGAGCCACTCGATCGTTATGTCCCGGCCGGATTTGATCCGGCGGTCGATGTTGGCTGCCAGTTCCTCGTCGCAGCGGCTGAGGTAGGTCCATGCCACCTTGAGCGCGCGGGGGAGTAAGTTCAAGCTCATGCACCTCGAGAAACTGCTCGATGGCTTGAAGCTGCAGTTGCCTTGGCGCCGAACCCCATAGCGGCGGCGCAGGCTCGGCCGTATTGGCTGACGCCCTCCGCCGCATGATGTGGAGCCAGCGCGGCAGGCTCCACTTGGTGAGCGGGGCTACGGAATCGGAAATATGCATGGTCCATGCACCGCTGAACGGCGCACAGCGGGCAGAGTTAACCCTGATTGCCGCGCTCTGACGCGCGATTAACGAACCCGCGGACCGCCGAACGGCAGCGGTGGGGGCGGACGGCGATGGCCGCGCGGCAGCTGCGCCTGATAGGCGCGGCCGCAATGTTCGACGCAATAAGGGAACCCGGGGTTCACCTTCACGCCGCAGAAGTGGAAGTCAGGCTCACCTGGGTGGCCCATCGGCCAGCGGCAGATCCGGTCATTGAGGTCGAGCAGGCTGGTCTTCTCAGCCATCTCGGCGCTGGGCTTGGCCGGAACCAGGCGGCGCGGCGGCGCGGGCGGGATCGGGGCCTGCTGGTCACCCGGGCCCTGACGCAGGAACCCGCCGGGGCCAACCGAAACGATCCGCGGCATGGCGGGGGCGGGGTGCGCCTGCGCGCCATCGGCGTTGGGTGTGGCTGGCGCGGCAACGCGCGGGGCAACCGGACGCCGCTCAGGCGCAGCGCGGGGCGGGGCATCGGCCTTGGGCGCGCGCGGCGTAACCGGCGCGGCGGCGGCAGCCTCCTTTTCGTTGGCCTTGACCGGGGAGGGGCGCGCTTTCAGGCCAAGGCGGTGCGCCTTGCCGATCACGGCGTTGCGGCTGACCCCGCCGAGTTCCTCGGCGATCTGGCTGGCGGTGGCCCCGCCTTCCCACATCTTGGTCAGTTTTTCGATCCGCTCGTCGGTCCAGCTCATGCCTTGCTTCTCTTTCCTGCCGCGGGCCGGGGCCCGCAAATCTACAATGACGCGGACGCTTGCCCGCAAACTTGCTATCCGGGCCGCGCGGCGATAGTCGCCGCACTATGGCCGATCAACCCAATCCCGTCACAGAACCTGCAACCAGCGCCGCCGCAAGGACTGCGCCGCTAACCGGATTTCCCGAACGGGGAGTGCCCATATTCAACGGTTTCAATCGTCTTGGACTGTGGACGCTCTATATGAAGGAGGTCCGCCGTTTTTTCAAGGTTCAGACGCAGACGATCTGGGCCCCGGCGATGACGACCCTGCTGTACCTGATGATTTTCACTGTGGCGATGGGCCGCGGCGGGCGCGAAGTGCTCGGCGTGCCCTTCGCCAGCTTCATCGCGCCCGGGCTGATCGTGATGGGCATGGTCTCCAACGCCTTTGCCAACACCAGCTTTAATTTCCTCGCTGGCAAGATCCAGGGGACGATCGTCGACTACCTGATGCCGCCGCTGTCGAACATCGAACTGATCATCGGACTGATCGGCGCGGCGGTGACCCGCGCGGTGCTGGTCGGCCTCGCCATCGCGCTCGCGATGCTGCTGTGGCCGGGGGTAACGCTGTATGTCTCGCATCCCTGGGCGATCGTTTATTTCGGTCTGGTCGGATCGACCCTCTTGGCGATTATCGGTCTGATCACCTCGCTCTGGGCTGAAAAGTTCGATCACGCAGCGATGGTCAGCAACTTCGTGATCACCCCGCTGACGATGCTTTCGGGCACCTTCTATGTGATCCATAACCTCTCGCCCGCGTTTCAGGCGGTGAGCCGGGTCAACCCGTTCTTCTACGTGATCTCGGGCTTCCGCTTCGGCTTTCTTGGCCAGAGCGACATCGGCGCAACCAATTCAGCGGTGTTCAACGGCGCGCTATATCTGGGGCTCCTGACGCTGGTAATGGGCTGGATACTCTACGCGCTGCTCAAAAGCGGGTGGAAGCTCAAGAGCTGAGGATTAATGCGTGAGTGACGCTCGGAGCCGGTAGCGGCCCTTGTCGAAATCCTCGAACAATTCCGACACCGAGGGATGGTCAACCGGGCCGCACTCGCCATCTTCCAGCAGGTTCTGCTGGCTGACATAGGCGGTGTAGCTGGACTCCCCGTTCTCGGCGAACAGGTGGTAAAATGGCTGTTCGCGGGTGGGACGCACTTCCTTGGGGATCGATTCGTACCATTCCTCGCTGTTGGCGAAGACCGGGTCGATATCGAAAACCACCCCGCGGAAATCGAACAGCTTGTGCCGCACAATGTCGCCAATGCCGTATTGCGTGCGCACCGCACGCGGGGCATCGATCTGTCTTCCGGCCTGGGGGGAATAGTACGAAGCGCGATCCATGGACCTCAATATAAGGGCTTGATTGCGCATAAACAACGGCTGCGCGCGCACAGTCCCCGAAATGTGCGGGGAAGGGGCTTGGCAAGGGCGCTGCCTTGGGCTAACCGCGCGGCTCTTCGACCACCGGCTGCACAGCCGGTCCGGGCGTATCTCGCGGAGAGGTGGCAGAGTGGTCGATCGCGCCGCACTCGAAATGCGGTTTACGGAAACGTAACGTGGGTTCGAATCCCACCCTCTCCGCCAGCTAAGTCTTGTATGTTACTAATATAAATGAGAAATATTATAGCGTCGAAAAGTCAGCCCCACGCATGGTCCCACAATTGAGAGAAATTCTTTGTCGCCGCCTCGCTGCAAAGGTCGCGATATCATTGCGTCGAAATAATATCGGGCTTCTGGGCATTGTAAGTAAAAGCATTCTTTGCGGCTCAGACAACCCCAGGGGGTTTCCACAGCCTACCTGGGTAGGGGCTTCACCGGTCGCACGTAGATTTTTTTGAATTTTTGCTAATTTCTAATTTGACTAAGGAGAAGAGCATCTTGATCTTGCGTTGAATGTCGCGTTCTTCCTTGGCTATTGGTTCATCGTCATTGCTGCCTGCCAGCGATATGAAAGATGTCCCGCACGTCCGTACTGTCCTACAGGAGGCAGCTATTCGGGCATCGTCAACGCGCTGTTTTACGAGCCCAACTGCAATATGGTCTTTGGCGATGCCCAGGCCGTGCTGATCAAGATGATCGAAGCCGTTCGCGGCCTCGGAGCGGCGGCAGCATGATGAGCCACCGACAAGCATACTTGCCCTCACGCAGCATATGGCTCCGATTTCTCGGGCGGAAACCAAATCCGTCCACCATATCCTGGTCGAAACTTCTTTTACCTGCAGTACTTCTGTCCAGTTGCGATTATGCCACCGTGGTCGCGGCGGCGACTACGACCGCAGATAGCGCCAAGCAAAATTCAGCGATAAGTCCGATTCCGGGCAACCTATTGCGCGCGGCAGCGGACGATCCGGCGACCCGACAATTCTATGAAGCAGTCGGATGGAAGCCTGTCTGGTCCGAGGCAGCGACGAGCGCATTGGAGCACAGCCTCGCTGAACGCGACCGGCACGGGCTGGATCATCTCAATTTTGCGGTTGGTTTGGGACAACAATCAAGCGCAGCACAGGGCGAAGTTTCGAAGACGCGCGCAGCCTTACGATACGCTGCTGCTCTGGCGCGCGGCGTAACAGACCCTTCTCAGCTTTATGCGATCTATACGATTCCGCGTCCGCAGATCGATCTTGTCAAGCCACTCGCGCAAGCACTCGCCGGGGGCGGCCTTGAAGCCTGGCTGGCAAGCCTCGCACCGCAGGACGACGATTATGCCCGTCTCTCGCAGGCCTATCTCCACGCCCGGCAAGACACAGGCACTGCAGATAAGGGCCGTCTAACTGCAGGCGCAATCCATGTCGGTGATACGGACAGCCGCGTGCCGGCCATCGTCGAACAACTGGTGGCCGCTGAATATCTCACCGCGAAAGAATCCGAAGGCAGTTCAGCGCAATATACCCAAACCATTGCCGACGCAGTGGAGCGTCTCCAGCGTGATTACGGGATCGCCGCAGACGGAGTCGTCGGCCAGAATACGCTCGAGGTGCTCAATCTTCGTCCTGGCGACAAGGCGCAGTTGATGGCAGTCGCGCTCGAACGGCTGCGCTGGCTCCAGCGCACGCCGCCCGCAACTCGGATCGACGTCAACACCGCAGCTGCGCGGCTCAATTATTATCGCGATGGAAAGCTGGTCGATAGCCGACGGGTGATCGTCGGTCGGCCTGGTAAGGAAACACCTCAATTAGAGGCGCCCTTCTTCCGCCTCGTAGCCAATCCAACCTGGACGATTCCCAAGTCAATCCAGCGTGGCGAGATGGCGGGAGTGAGCCGCGACTATCTGCGGCGACACAATATGGTGCGCAGGAATGGGTGGATCGTACAGAAATCCGGGCCGAGCAACGCGCTCGGGCTCGTCAAATTCGACATGATTGACGGCCAGGCAATCTACCTGCACGACACCTCGGCACCATCATTGTTTGATCGCAGCCAGCGGCACCTTAGCCATGGCTGCGTCCGCGTCGAGGACGCGCTCAGCTTTGCGCAGAAGATCGCGGAGGACGAAGATGTCGCCGACAAGTGGCTGCAGGCGCAAGATGCAGGCAGCCAGAAATTCGTTTCGCTGCTGCGGCAGATCCCAGTGAGATTGCTCTACCACAATGCCTTCGTCGAAAGCAGTGGGGATATAGCTTCCCAATGACCCGGAACAGCGCGGTCTTCCACACAGGCAGGCCTTTGGCGGATCGATACCGCATCCTTGATCTGTCCCAGTCCGTCCCGCTTCAAGC
>JAYUCG010000055.1:0-31391 GCA_043740455.1 Novosphingobium sp.
TCGGGGACATTGGCGTGTGCTGGCGCCTTGCAGCCGACCTCGGCGCACGCGGGCAAAAAGTGCGCCTGTGGATCGACGACGACTCGGCGCTGCGCTGGACGAATCAAACTGAGGACCGACGGCATCCTGCTCAATGAGATCCATCGGGACCGGATGCTCAGAAAGTACGACGCCTTGGGAGTGGGTGCAAAGATAGAAGTCGAGCCGAAATTTCATCACCTGATGCCTATCTGATGCCTAGGCGATCCACAAGTCCTCGGCTGATGCCTGATTTATCCAATAACTCATTGAAGATGTGGTGCCGCTTACAGGATTCGAACCTGTGACCCCATCATTACGAATGATGTGCTCTACCGACTGAGCTAAAGCGGCACTGCCGCCGGGCAAAGGGGCCGCGGCGGCGATTGAGGCGACGTCCATAGCCACTTTGCCGCGTCGCGCAAACCCTGTTTCCAATCCCTGTTTCGCGCACGCGCAGGGCGCGCTATAGCGTGTGCATGGGGCCGCTAGGGGAGCTTGGGCTGGTGCATCGACATGGCTGAAGCCCCCGCAGCGCCGCTTGCCCGGCTGGCTATCGGCGTCACCGGCCATCGCCGCGCCCATCAGGCCTTGGTCGGCGCCGGCGAAGCGGTCGCGGCGCAGCTTGAATTGCTGCTCTCGGCGGTCGCCGCGCAGGTTGATGGCCAGGCCGCGACGCTGGATGAAATCGCTCCGATCCGGCTGCATACGCTGCTCGCCGACGGGGTCGATCAGGTCGCCGCGGCCAGTGCAATCGCACGCGGCTGGGATCTGGTGGTGCCGCTGCCGTTCGGCAGAGCGCTCAACCAAGTCATCAATTCCCACCCGCCGAGTCTGGCCGATGCCGAAGCGCTGCTGGCCGGCAAAGTCCCGCCAGATCACGCCTGCGCCGCCCGCGCCGCCATCATCGCGCAGTGGTACGATAAATCGCACCTGTTTGAGCTTGCCGATCATGACGAGCTGTTGTCCGGGCAACTGCTCGCCTCGCTCGCCGATCCGCAGGACAATGGGCTGGCCGCGCTGCTTTCCGCCAACACCTCGGCCAACGCAGCGATGGCCGGGCGGGTGATGATCGAGCAGTCCGATTTCCTGATCGCGGTATGGGACGGGAAATCCTCTACCCTGGCGGGCGGCACCGGCCACACCATCGCCAGTGCACTTGACCGCGGCTGCCCGGTGGTGCGGATCGATCCAGCCGCGCCGCACGACTGGCACATCCTCCACGCTCCCGAATCGCTTGCGGCCATGGCGCCGAGCGAGGACCGTGAGGCGGCGCTGGCCGAACTGGTACGCATCGCGCTGCGCCCGGGCGAGGGCGGAGCCTTGCGCGCCGGTGCTGAGGCACTGGCGGCGGAGAAATGGCACTCGCACAGCTCGCGCTTGTGGACCGCCTATCGCCGGATCGAGGCGCTGTTCGGCGGCGATCCGCGCCCGTTCCGCTCGCTCATCAGCACTTACGAACCGCCCGAAGCGGTGGCGCGCGGCAGCGGTGCGGCGGTGCTGGCCGGCCTGACTGCCCTGCCTGGCGGCGACACGACCCTTCCCGCTCGCATCGAACGGGAAGTGATGCGCCCGGCAGCCTGGTCCGACGGGATCTCCGCCCGCTTGTCCGACGCTTATCGCGGCGGCATGATCACCAGTTTCATCCTTTCGGCGATGGCGATCGTCTGCGGGATTTCCTACGAGCCCTTCGCTTCGATCGAGCGCAAGTGGATCTTTTCCAGCGGTGAATTCCTGCTGCTGGCGGCGATCCTGGTGATCATCTGGCGCGGCAGCAAGGAGCGCTGGCACAAGCGCTGGTTCGAAACCCGGCGCGTGGCCGAATACCTGCGGCACGGCCCGATCTCGCTGGCGCTCGGCGTCGCCCGTCCGCCTGCGCGCTGGCCGCGCGGCGAAGATACGGGCTGGCCCGAGTATTATGCGCGCCATGCCCTGCGGGGGATCGGGCTGCCCGCGGTCAGAGTGTCCAAGGAATATCTGCGCGCCGCTGCGGGGACGTTGCTCGATGCCCATGTCACCTCGCAGCGTGATTATCACTATGCCAAGGCGAGGCGCTTGCGCACGGTGCATCACCGCCTTGACCGGCTTTCCGCCCGCCTGTTCCAGCTCGCCATCATCTCGGTTTCAACGTACCTCACCACCGCGGCGCTGAGCGCAGCCGGGCTGGTCAGCGCGGAGGCGCTGCACGATGTTGCCAAATATGCGTCGTATCTTGGCGTAATATTCCCGACCCTTGGCGCGGCGCTGGCAGGCATGCGATATTTTGGCGATTTCGAGCGATTTTCAGCCATTTCCGAAGTTACTGCCGCCAAGCTCGATGCGGTGCACCAGCGCCTCGTGCTGCTACTCTCCGCGCCGAACCACGCACTAAGCTATGCCCAGGTCTCGGAACTCGCGCATGCGGCGGACGATATCGTGCTTTCGGAGATCGAGAACTGGCAGGCAGTGTTCGGGGGCAAGCACATCACCGTGCCGGTGTAAGGAAGTTGGAGGCCCGAGCCGGAATCGAACCGGCGTGCGCGGATTTGCAGTCCGCTACGTAACCACTCCGCCATCGGGCCTCGTGTCGCGTCGCTGCGCGAGGTGCGCCACTAGCCGAGCGACGCTACCCGCGCAAGCCAGATCAGGCAATCCGGGCGAAGCTGATCTGGCGCTTGACCGGGTCGGCGCCGACCAGCCTGACCGTGATCTTTTCGCCCGGCGTGACGCTGTGCGCAGCGACCCGGGCGACGACTGGAACATCGCACAACTGCATCCGCGCGCCGATCTCGTCGACATCGGTGACGATGGCGGCAAAGCTCTCGCCCTCGCGGCCGCTGAGCATCGCCGCCTCGGCCAGATCGATCACCGCGCGGTCGATCTGGCTGGCGCGGGCATCGGCTTTACCCATCACCGGACCGAGCCGGGCAAAGGCGGTGGTCACTTCGGCCGGGACCGGCTGCCCATTGGCCACCGCCAGCGCGGCGCGCACGACATAGCGGTCAGCCAGCCGCCGCAGCGGCGCGGTCATGTGGCAATAGGTTGCCGCCATCGCCGCGTGCCAGGGTTTGACGCCTTCCTGATAAGGGACGTAGCTCGCCCCATTGCCCGCGCGGCGGATCGCCAGCATGAAGGCCGCCGCGTCCGGTTTCTGCGGATCGAGAGACTTCTCGAATTGCTGGAGGCTGAGCGATGTCGCCCAGTCGAGCCCCAAGGCCTCGGCAATGTGCCGCAGCCGAGCCACCGCGCGATCGTCGGGCCCGGCCATGACGCGGAACAGCCCGGTCTTCGCGCTATAGAGCGCATCGGCCACGGCAAGGTTGGTGGCGAGCGACAAGGCGGCATTACGCTGTTCGGCCAGGTTTTGCGGGCGCAGCACCAGATTGAAATGGCCCTCCGCAGCCTCGACTTCCTGCTCGGGCGGATCGACCCGCGCCGCGCCGCGCGCTGCCTCGGCGGTGGTGATGCGCCGCGACAGTTCGGCAAAGCCGGCAGGAAGCTGGGCTTCGGTCGCAGTTTCGTAAGCCAGCTTGGCGCGGCTCTGGATGATCGCGCGCTCGGCCCCTTCAAGCTTGACCGAACCATCGGGGGCAACCCGCGTGGTAAACATCACCGTCGGGCGTGGCCCATCAGGCAGCAAGCTCGCCGCGCCTTCGGATAGCACGCGCGGGTAGAGCCCGGACTTGCCACCGGGCAGGTACAGCGTCTCGCCGCGGGTCCAGGCTTCGTTGTCGATCGGATCGCCATCGCCGACGAACCACGCAACGTCAGCGATCGCATAGTGCAGCAGCAGGTCGCTGCCCGCTGCCTCAATCGTGAAAGCCTGGTCAAGGTCGGTCGATGTGGCCGGATCGAGCGTGACGAAAGCCTCGCCGGTGCGGTCCTTGTGCTCATCCGGCGCGCGCTGTGCAGCGGCCTTGGCGGCAGGTTCAACTTCGGGCGGAAATCCAGCGGGAACTTTGAACTGGCCGCGAATGGCGGCGAGCCCTTCGCTCAGCAGACTATCGGGGTCGCGCAGTGCTTTCATCGCCGTTCGGGTTAGCCACTCTGCCGGTACTTGCCAAGCACGGTCGAAAAACCGGACGCCCGGGGCGGCGGCGGAACGGCTGGCAGGCTAGTCGAACAAGGTCCGCGCGGTGAAATGCGCCGCCAGCGCCCCGGCAAACTGCGCCAGCACAAACCCCGGCACTGAACTCGGCGCGATGCCCGCGAAGGTATCGCTCAGTCCGCGCGCCAGCGTAATCGCCGGGTTCGCGAAGCTGGTCGACGAAGTGAACCAGTAAGCTGCGGCGATATAGAGCGCGACGCTGGCAGGGACGCTTTCGGGCCGGTGGCGGATTGTCAGCAGAATCGTCGCGACCAGGCCGAACGTGGCGATGAACTCGCTCAGCCACTGCCCCGGACCACTGCGGACGTGCTGCGAAAACTGGATGATCGGCAGGTCGAACATCGCATGTGCCGCCCAGGCACCAAGAATACCCGCACTCACCTGCACCGCCACATAGGCCAGCAGCTGCGCCGTGGTCAGCTCACCGCGCAAGCGCATCACCAGGCTCACCGCTGGATTGAAATGTGCGCCCGATGGCGGACCCAGCATCGCGATCAACACATAAAGCATCGCCGCCGTCGCAGCAGTGTTGCCGAGCAAAGCCAAAGCGTCATTCCCGCCCGACAGTCGCGCGGCCATAATTCCGGATCCGATCACGGTGGCGAACAGCAGGAAGCTGCCCAGCGCCTCGGCCCACAATTTCTGTTTCATGCTGCACCCTCCATTGCCCCGATTTCAGCGAGCGCCGCCTGCGCCGCTGTGCGGTCCATCGCTGCAAAGTCGAGCACCAGCATGGCACGCACCCGCATTTCAAGCAGCCGCCAGGTTTCTTCGAAGGCGGCGGCGACCTCCGCTTCGCTCCCGGACACATCGGCGGGATCGGGCAGGCCCCAGTGCGCCCGCAACGGTGTGCCGGGAAAGACCGGGCAAGCCTCACCCGCTGCATTGCCGCAGACGGTGATCACCAGGTCAATTTCAGGCGCATCCGGCCCGGTGAATTCCAGCAAGCTCTTCGAGCGGAACGGCGCTGTGTCGATCCCCTTGCGCGCCAGCAGCCGCAGCACGCCGGGATGCGGCACGCCTTTTGGCTTGCTGCCGGCGCTGTAAGCGGTGATCCGCCCCGCGCCAAGTTGACCCAGCAGCGCCTCGCCCAGGATCGAGCGCGCCGAATTGCCGGTGCAAAGCACCAGCACACTTTTCACCCCCACCATTGCCTTAGCAGCAGCCGGTCTTGGCCGGTGCGGCGACCCGCGGCGCGCAGCAGGCACCCTCGGCCGCGTTGTCCGATGCCAGCGCGTCGAAATCGGGCCCCGTCTCATAGACGGTGCTCTCACCGTTGGTGAGGAATGCTTCCCAGACCACATTGTCAGGATCGGCGATCCAGCTCTTTTCGGACTTGGCGTAGCAGCAAGTGGTCGCGCCTTCCTCGAGCACCGGACCACCAGCCTTGTTGAGGCGGGCATAGACTTCGGCCAGTTCGCCTTCGTCCTCGACCTGCAAGCCCAGATGCTCGATGCCTTTCTCCGCCCCGCACTTTTGCGAGATCGCGAAGTTGATCCGGGGATCTGCGAGCATCCACTTCGCATAGTCAGCCTTGGTCACGCTGGGCTCTGCGCCGAACAGGCCCGAATAGAATGCGATCGAGCGATCAAGGTCCGAGACCCCGACGTGGACGTGAAAACGCTTCATGAGGCGATCCTATGCGTTGATGCGGGAGGAGTGCAGCCGGCCTCGGTGCCGCAATCGGCTCCGGCACAGCAATTCTCGGTGAGATAGCCAAGCAGGCCGTTCATCGCGGCGAAGTCGGCCGAATAGATCAGCGAGCGCCCGTCGCGGCGCTGCACAATCAGGCCAGCATTGTTGAGCTGCGCGAGGTGAAAGCTCATCGAGCTGGGCGGGACGCCCAGTGCCTGCGCCAGCGCGCCCGCCGCAAGCCCGTCAGGCCCGGCCTGAACGAGCAGGCGATAGGCGGCAAGGCGATGCTCCTGCGCCAGGGCGCCAAGCGCGCGAATAGTCAGTTCGGCTTGCACTCTCCACTCCTACAATTCGATATTTATCGAAATATCGAATTGTAGCCTGCACTGTCAAGCGCTTGTTTCAAGGATCGACGAACACACCTTTGCGCTTTTCCATCTGGCTCATCACCGCCTCGATCTGGTTCTTGCTGCCGATCAAGGCCTGCTGCTCGATGCTCTCAGCCATCAGGATCTCGTCGACCGAGGCGTGGAGGTATTGGCCAAACAACCGCTTGGCGGCGCGCTGGGCCTGGGGATGGCGATTGGCGATGTCGGCGGCGATCGCCTGGGCGCGGGCGAGCGGGTTGGCATCGACGATTGTCGCAAAGCCGTATTCACCCGCCTCCTCGCCGGTGAATTCGCGGTTGGTATAGGTCAGCTCGCGCAGCACGTCATCGCGCACGGTGCCGCGCCACAACGCGTAGCCGGCCATATCAGGCACCAAGCCCCACTTCATTTCCATCACCGCCATCCGCGCATCGGGCGCCACGACACGGATGTCGGCTCCGCTCGCCACCTGCAATCCGCCGCCGAAGCACACCCCGTGGACCGCGGCGATCACCGGCACCGGCAGCTTGCGCCATTGCATCGCGACTTGTTGCGGCTGGTTGGCGTTGCGGTGGGAGCGGTCGGTCAGCGGGGCCCGGTCATGCCGCGCGGTGTTGGCCATACTGGCCATGTCGAGCCCGGCACAGAAGCTGCGCCCGTCACCTGAAAGCACCACCGCGCGCAGCCCCTTGGTCTGGTGCAGCAGGTGTCCGGCATTGAGCAGGGCGGCAAACATATCGGGATCGAGCGCGTTCATCTTGTCAGCCCGGGTCAGGCGGACATGCGCCACGCCCTGGTCATCGATGTCGATGGCTACGCGATCCTGCGGGGTAACGGTCAAGTCCATGCTGTGTGATCCTGCATTCCGGCCAGTGCTGGGAACGGCTCCTCGCGCAAACGGGTGTAATCGTCCAGTGCGAATTCGGCCGCAGACGGGGTGGCGGCTTCCCGGTCCGGGCTGCACAGCAGGTAGTTGTCCCCGGGCAGGGCTCGACCAGACCGTCGACCCCGGCGGTGCGCAGCTTGGTACGCAGGCGGCTGAGGTGCACGGCCAGGCTGTTGGTCCCGGGCCGGAACGACAGGCGCCAGACATCGTACAGCAGCTCGGGCGTGCCAACCGTTTCGCCCGGATGTTCGGTAAGCCGCCACAGCAGCGCAAATCCGCGCGGATGCAGTCCCACCGCGCGGCCGACCACGAAGGCGTCGCGGGCCAGCAGATCGAGCCGCACCGCGCCGTGGAGGCGATAGCGCGGCAGGGCCTCGGCATATTGCAGCAACCGCAGTAAGCGCGATTCAACTTCGTCGAGCGACGGCCCGTGCCCCACCGCGCCCCCGAAGCCCAGGCGCAGCAAGCGCGCGCGGACCTGCGATTCGGGCACGTCGATCATCATCATCCATTTGCGCTGGGTCTGGTTCGCGATGGCCAGGCTAAGCCATTGCGGCATCGGCAGGTTGTAAAGGCGGCCAAGCTGAGCGTGCGCCACGGCGCGGCCCGATGATCGCTCATCGACCAGCAACTGCCACCCCAGACGGCGCAGGTCATAGGCCGTCGCGATCGGGCCGACTGAAAACCAGCGAAACAGCTGCAAGGAGACCTCACAAGGGCTTGTGAATCAGGCGCGTGAACAGGGCCGCACGGCCGTTGCCTCGCCTTACCCCCCGGCGCGCATGGCTGCACAATTACTGCGCCTTGCGCAAGTGCAAGCCCGATGATTCAGCGCCGAATGGACCGCAATCAAGCGGCGGAGCTGTTAACGCCCATCGATTGCAAATAGCGCCGCACGTTGCGTGCGGCCTGGCGCAATCTTTGTTCGTTCTCGACCAGCGCGATGCGAACAAAGCCTTCGCCTTCTTCGCCGTAGCCGACTCCGGGGGCGACCGCGACTTCGGCGTGGGTGAGGAGCTGCTTCGCGAATTCGAGGCTTCCCATGTCCTTAAGCGCCGGCGGTAGCGGGGCCCAGGCGAACATCGAGGCCTTGGGAGTGGGGATATCCCACCCGGCACGGGCGAAGCTTTCGACCAGCACGTCGCGGCGCTTCTGGTACAGTACCCGGTTAGTCTCGACGATATCTTGCGGGCCGTTGAGCGCGGCGCATGCGGCGGCCTGGATCGGGGTGAAGGCACCGTAATCGAGGTAGCTCTTGACCCGCTTGAGCGCAGCCATCAGCCGGGCATTGCCGACCGCAAAGCCGACCCGCCAGCCGGCCATCGAGAAGGTCTTCGACATCGAGGTGAACTCGATCGCCACGTCCTTTGCGCCGGGCACCTGGAGGATCGAGACGGTCGGGTTGCCGTCGTAATAAAGTTCCGAATAGGCGAGATCCGAAATCACCCAGACCTTGTTCTCCTTCGCCCAGGCGACCAGTCGTTCGTAGAACGCAAGGTCGACCGTCTCGGCGGTGGGGTTCGAAGGGTAGTTGACGATCAGGATCGACGGGCGCGGCACGGTGAAGGCCATCGCCCGATCAAGCGCACGCCAGTAATTCTCGTCCGGCGTGGTTGGGACCGAACGGATCGTTGCCCCGGCGATGATGAAGCCGAAGGTGTGGATCGGATAGCTCGGGTTGGGCGCCAGCACCACGTCGCCCGGCGCAGTGATCGCGGTGGCGAGGCTCGCGAGCCCTTCCTTCGAGCCCATGGTCATCACGACTTCAGTCTCCGGATCGACCTCGACCCCGAAGCGGCGCGCGTAATAATTGGCCTGGGCCCTGCGGATGCCGGGGATCCCCGAACTGGCCGAATAGCCGTGCGCATCGGCCTTGCGCGCGACTTCGCACAGCTTGTCGATCACGTGGGCGGGCGGCGGCAGGTCGGGGTTGCCCATACCAAGGTCGATAATGTCCCTGCCCGCGGCGCGCGCCGCTGCCCGCATGCCGTTGACTTCGGCGATGACATAGGGCGGCAGCCGCTTGATGCGGTAGAATTCTTCGGACATTGGACCTTCCCAGTAATTGCGCGAAAATGCCGCGCGCCAAGCCTTATCGGGTATCGAACGGCCCAGCGCCAGTGCGTTTGAGAAAAATCGCGCATCCGGCCAGCGGCAGGCTCCACGCGATCCACGCATCGGCGGCGTAGAACATCTCGTAATGACGCAGGTCGCCGAAGATTGCCCACAGCGCGAGGTAGACCCGGAAGAACACCGCTCCCGTGGTGGTCGCGGCCATCAGCAGCATCGCCGCGCGGTGCGCGTGGAGGCGTTTCAGCCGCACGTTGCGCAGCCCAATGCCAAGCAGCACCAGCCAGGTTGCGCCTTGCGCGGCAAAGCCCCAGGCCGAGACCCGGGTCACTGGCGCGATCAGCGCGACCGGGAACGCGGTCAATCCCGCGATCAGCACCACTGCAGCGGTCACGCGCCCGAGCGGACGGTGCCAGCGCGCTTGACGCCGGACCAGCAGCGTCGCCGGGATCAGCAGCAAGACCAGCCCGCCCGCGATCATGTGCAGCGGGAACAGCCACGGCATCAGCTCGACCTTGATCGCCAGCGCCTCGGGGAAATCGTCAACCAGCCACGGCGAGCGCAGCGCCTTAAGCGCGGTCTTGATTACAAACAGGCCGATTGCTACTAAAACGATGAAGCGCACCGCCCGCCGCGCCGGGCCTACTGCAACCAAACCTGAGGGGGAGAGTGACATGAGGGCCTTATTCCATTCGATCGCGGCGCTGTCGATTGGCCTGTTCGCAGGTTCTCCGGCGCTCGCCGCGGCGCCCAGCCCCTATTACGGTCGCTGGACAGTGAACGAGGATCAGCCGGTGTGGACCGCCAAGGGCCGGATGTACCAAACCATCGATATTGCCGCATGCGGCCGCGATTTCTGCGGGGTCAGCGTGGGCGACAAGGGCCAGTGCGGGCCGGTACTGTTCCGCTTCCTCGCCAAGCATGCTGACGGCGAGGGTGAACTGCATGGCCACGCCAAGTGGGGATCTGCGACCAAGAACGTGCAAATCGAAACCTGGGCAACCCCGGCTGAGTCCTGGCCGGGCGGGCGCGAGATCGACCTCTATGTTGGCGATGGGCATGACTTTGGCGGGCGTTCGGACAACATGCCCAAGTTCCACGGCGAGTATAAGCGGATCGGCACTGCGCGTTGCTTCGCACGCTAATCGGCAAAGCGCGTTGCTTCGCACGCTGATAGACAACGCGCGTTGCTTCGCACGCTGATTACTGTCACCCCGTCAGGGCGGGCAGAATCGATAGCAAATGCCGGGAGCAAGCCTCCCGCGCCAAGGAGCGGCAGGATGAGCGACAAGTCGGCCAAGGACCTCCCCGGAGATGCCCCCGCGGCCGATGTGTTTGCCGCGATGATCGAAGCACCGCAGAAACTGTTCACCCAGTTCATGCCCGGGGGCAGCACGTCACCGGCCCTGCCTGCTGCTGGTGATTTCGCCGCCTGGGCTGCGGCCGCGCAGAAGATGCAGGCGCAGTGGCTGGAATTCCAGCAAGGTCAGATCGCCGGTGCCGGCGCGCAAATTCCTGGCAAACTGATGCAGCCGGGCGGCTTTGCCGAAGTGCTGCAGGGCTGGATGAAAGCACTGCCGCTGGCCCGGCCCGAGGTGCAGAAGAGGCTGTGGGATGACAGCATGGCGCTGTGGGAGAACGTGCTCGGCCAGTATGGCATCGGTCCCAAGGCCGGTGAGGCTGCGGGCGAGGTCCCAGCGCTGCCGCGCAGCGATCGCCGCTTCAAGGATCCCAAGTGGCGCGACCAGCCGTTTTACGCGGTGGTTCACCAGACCTACCTCATGCTCGCCGAACAAGTCATGGCCATAGCCGAGGCTGCCCCGGCCAGCGACGCGGCGCGCGCGGAGCAGTTGCGGTTCGCCGCGCGTACCCTGGTCGAGATGCTCAGCCCGGCAAACTTCCCGCTGACCAACCCGCTGGTGATGGAGCGCGCCGTTGCCACCAAGGGCGAAAGCCTCGCCAAGGGGATGCGGCACCTGCTGGGTGACCTCAAGCGCGGGCAGCTCACGCACGTTGACCCTGGCGCCTTCCGGCTGGGCGAGAACATCGCCACCGCGCCGGGCAAAGTGGTGCACGAAACCCCGCTCTACCAGCTGATCCACTACGCTCCGACCACGCCGCAAGTGTTCGAGGTCCCGCTGGTGATCTTCCCGCCATGGATCAACCGCTTCTACATCCTCGACCTTTCTCCGCAGAAAAGCTTCATCCGCTGGGCGGTTGACCAAGGGCTCAGTGTGTTCGTGGTCTCGTGGAAATCGGCCGATGCCTCCATGGCCGACGTCATCTGGGACGATTACATCCGCGCCGAGATCGATGCAGTTGATACGATCCGGGCGCGGCTCGGGGTAGAGGCGGTGCATGCCATCGGTTACTGCGTGGCCGGGACCACGCTTGCCGCAGCGCTGGCGATCCTGGCCCGCCGCGGTGAAGCCGCCAAGGTCAAGAGCGCCACCTTCTTCACCGCGCAGGTCGATTTCGAACTGGGCGGCGAATTGAAGGTGTTCATCGACGACCAGCAATTAACCGCGCTCGAAAAGATGTCGGACCAGACCGGTTATCTCGATGGCCGGGTGATGGCCGCGACCTTCAACCTGCTGCGCGGGACTGACCTCATCTGGAACTACGTGGTCAACAACTACCTGATGGGGGACGACTATCCGGCCTTCGACCTGCTCCACTGGAACGGCGACGTCACCAATCTGCCCGCGAAGTGGCACAAGTCGTACCTCAAGGACCTGTACCGCGATAACAAGCTGGCCGTGCCCGATGCAATGCAAGCCGATGGCACGCCGATCGACCTCACCCGGATCGAGACCCCGGCTTATATCCAGGCCGGCCGCGAGGACCATATTGCGCCGGCCGAAAGCGTCTGGCGGCTGATGCACCATCTGCGCGGCCCCAAGACTTTCGTGCTCGCGGGATCAGGCCATATCGCCGGGGTGGTCAACCCGCCGAGCTCGGGCAAGTACCAGTTCTGGACCAACCCCGGCCCGGTCGACACCTTCGCGGAATTCGTCGCCGGGGCGAGCGAAACCCCGGGCAGCTGGTGGCCGCACTGGATCGACTGGATCGCGCAGCAGGACGGGGCCAAAGTAGCTGTATCCGGCAGGCGCATGCCCGGAAGTGCCGGCGATACGGTCCTCGAAGAGGCACCCGGAAGCTACGTCAAAGCGCGGTAAGTGCGCTGCCTATAGGCATAATCCTCGATTTATGCTGCACTGCACAATAATCCTTGACTTCGCACTCGCAATAACTATTTTGTGCATTGTAACATGGACCGTGCCGATGGGCGGCGCTGGCCGGCGATGCGAAGGATTATGACAATGGCCACCACCCCAACAGGTGCGACCGAAGCCAAGATCGATCTCGCCAAGGCGGAAGCCGCGGCCGAGAAGGCTTATGCCGCCGCTGCGGCCGAAGCTGCACCCAAGGCTGAAACGCACAAGGTTGCAGCCTCTAAGGCTGACGCAAAGGTTGCTGCTGCAGCCGCACCGAAGAAAGTCGCCGCCAAGGCGGTTGCCGTAAAGAAGGTTGCCGCCAAGCCTGCGGCGAAGAAGATCGTCAAGCCGGTCGCCGCCAAGGCACCTGCTGCCAAGCTTTCGGCTCCCAAAGTCCCCCAGTTCACCAAGCTCAAGGATACCATCATGACCAAGACCAAGACTACCACCGAAGATTTCACCGCTAAGGTGAAGACCGCGATGACCGACGCTCAGGACAAGGCCAAGGCCGCGTTTGAGAAGACTTCGGCCTATGCGACCGAATACACCGAATTCACCAAGGGCAACTTCGACGCCGTCGTCGAATCGGGCAAGATCCTCGCTGCCGGCATCCAGGACATGGGCAAGGCCTATGTGGCTGACGCCAAGGGCATGGTCGAAACCGTGACTGCCGACGTCAAGGAAGTGGCCGCGATCAAGAGCCCGGCCGACTTCTTTAAGCTGCAGGGCGAAATCATGCGTCGCAACTTCGACGCCGCGGTTGCCGCGACTTCGAAGAACTCGGAAGTCATGGTCAAGCTGGCCGGTGACGCGTTCGCGCCGATCTCGACCCGCGTCAGCCTGGCTGTCGAAAAGGTCAAGCAGGCCGCCTAATCGGCGACTGCTTCGCGCGCCCGGCACTCCCCCTCTCCCCGCCGGGCGGCGAACCTGAAAAGGGCTGGATAGCTTTCGGGCTGTCCGGCCCTTTTCGTTTTTGCTAAACTGTTTACGGCAGGACGGGGCGCGAGGCCTTGTTCCGTGGCCGCGCGATACGATATTCTGGTGCTATGCTGACTTTGAACGACCCTTTCCTGCCCCTGACGCGCGCCTCTGACGATGAGCGCAAGGGCGGCGGTGTGGACGGACAAGACCAGCTCGGCGTGGCCACCAAGACCCGGACCAAGCCCAAGAAACCCAGCCAGTTCAAGGTGCTGCTACTCAACGACGATTACACCCCGATGGAATTCGTGGTGATGGTGCTGAAGCGGTTCTTCTCGATGGACATCGATCAGGCGACTCGGGTGATGCTCCACGTGCATCAGAAGGGCGTCGGCATCTGCGGCGTGTTCACCTACGAAGTGGCCGAAACCAAGGTCAACCAGGTGATGGATTTCGCCCGCCAGAACAGCCATCCGCTGCAGTGCACGCTGGAAAAGGCTTAAGCTAAGCTACCGAAGTTCCGAACAGAGTGCCGATCAGGTAGGTCGCAGCCATCGCGATCGCACCCCAAAACGTAACTCGGATGGTCCCGCGCAGGATCGGCGCACCGCCAGCCTTCGCACCGACCGCACCGAGCAGCATCAGGAACAACAGCGAGCCGATCGATGCACCGAGCGGTATTGTCGGCAGTGGCAGCAACACTGCTGCGAGCAGCGGCAGCGCCGCGCCCACCGAGAATGTCGCGGCCGAAGCCATTGCCGCCTGCAAGGGCCGCGCGCGGTGCATTTCGGCGAGGCCCAGTTCATCGCGGGCGTGCGCGCCCAGCGCGTCGTGCGCGGTGAGCGCAACCGCAACCTGCTTGGCCAGCGCATCATCCAGCCCGCGCTTGCGGTAGATTTCGGTCAGTTCCTCCAGCTCGAATTCGGGCATCGTTGCGTGTTCGATCCGTTCGCGAGCCAAGTCGGCCGCTTCGGTATCAGCCTGGCTCGAGACCGAAACATACTCGCCCGCCGCCATCGACAGCGCCCCGGCCACCAATCCCGCAACCCCTGCAACCAGCACTTCCTGCTTGGCCCCGGCCGCTGCGGCGACCCCGACGATCAGGCTGGCGGTCGAAACGATCCCGTCATTGGCGCCCAGCACCGCGGCGCGCAGCCAGCCGATCCGGTCAACCGCATGCTGTTCGGCGGGCTTGATGGCGGAAGCGGGCATGGCATGATCCTTCATGGCGGGAACGGCGCTGAGCCTAGGCCGTTTGCAGCCAGCGTGCCACACCTGACAGGCCCTTACCGTTTTGCGCTTTCGCCATGGCCCGTGCCCGGTTATGGCAGGCTCCACGCGTCCCGCAGCCCGCCTCAGCAAGGCTTAGCTTGAAATTCATCCCCGCCATCGATCGCTATATCTTCCGGCTGGTGCTGACGCCCATGCTGGGGGTGTTCGTGATCGCCGCATCGCTGATGATCCTCGACAAGATGCTCAAGCTGTTTGAATTCGTCGGCAACGAGGGCGGACCGATCTCGATCGTGTTCAAGATGCTCGCGAACTTGCTGCCCGAATATGCTGGCCTCGCCATCCCGCTGGGGCTGATGCTGGGCATCCTGTTCGCTTTCCGCAAGCTCGCCACCTCGAGCGAGCTCGATGTGATGCGCGCGGTCGGGCTGAGCTACACCCGCCTGCTGCGCGTGCCCTATGTGATCACCATCGTGCTCGCCGGGCTCAACCTGCTGATCGTCGGCTATCTCCAGCCCTTGGCGCGTTACTATTACGAGCAGCTCGACTTCGAACTGCGCTCGGGCGCGCTCGGCGCTTCGATCAAGGTCGGCGAATTTACCACGCTGCAGGACAAGGTGGCGCTGCGGATCGAGCAATCGGACGACAATGGCCACAAGCTGACCGGTATCTTCGCACGGTTTTCCTCGCCCAAGGGCCAGGTCGCGACGATCTCGGCGCGCGAGGGGACGTTTCTCGCGCTGAAGGACAGCCCGGACACGATCATCCTGCGGCTGACCCAGGGCCAGATCATCCAGGACGAACCCGGCATGGCGCCGCGAGTGCTCAGCTTCTCGCGCCATGACCTGCCGATCGATCTGCCCGCGATCGAGCGGTTCCGTCAGCGCGGCGGCAAGGAGCGCGAATATATTCTGCCCGAGCTCCTGAAGATCGGCTGGAGCGATACCGCGACCAAACAACTCAAGAATGAAACCCGGGCCAGCCTCAATTTCCGGCTGGTTGAGGTGGTGATGATGCTTCTCCTGCCCTTGCTTGCGGTGGCGCTGGCGGTGCCGCCCAAACGCTCGACCTCATCGCTCGGGGTGTTCCTCTCGATCCTGATGGTCGTCGCCTATCACAAGATCAACGAATACGGTCAGGCCGCCGCAGCGCAGGGCCGCTTCCCACCCGAACTCGTCCTGTGGGTACCCTTCGCGCTGTTCTCTGCGCTGATCGTGTGGATGTACTGGCGGGTCGCCTATGTCCCCGGCGGGCAGGCCATCGGCGCGCTCGAACGGGTGTCGGCGAACCTTGCCAAGCGCATGCGCGGCCTGTGGAACCGCAGCAGCGGCACCGCAGCGGCGGAGGCCAGCTGATGTTGGCCGGCATGTTCCCCTCGCGCACCTTGACGTTCTATCTCGCGCGGCTGTTCATCGTGCGCATTCTGGGCGTGCTGATCATGCTGGTGCTAATCCTGCAATCGCTCCAGCTGCTCTCAGAAAGCGGCGATATCCTGGCTGCACCCGGCAACGGCCAGGCCGAGCTGTGGCGCTATGTGTCGCTCAACGTGCCAGCGCTGATCGCGCGGTTCCTGCCTTATTCGGTCTTGCTCGCCACACTGCTGACCTTTGCGCCATTGAACCAGAACAGCGAGATCATAGCGATGCGGGCGGGCGGGCTGTCAGCGCACCAGATCCTCGCACCTATGCTGTTGACCGCCCTTGCCGTCTCGCTGGTCAGCTTGGTGTTCAACGAGACTGTGGTCGCCCCTGCGACCGGCACCCTCAAGCAATGGACTGCCAACAAGTACCGCCCGGTCGCGCCCGACAGCGGGGTGCGCAGCAACGTGTATGTGCCCGATGGCAACGACATTCTCGCCGCCGCGAGCGTGACCGGCAGCGGCAAGAGCATCGTCATGACCGGGGTCACCTGGTACCAGCGCGACGGCGCAGGCATGGTCACCGACCAGCTGCGCAGCCCGCGCGCGACTTATGCGGCGCCCGGCTGGCGGTTTGAAAGCCCGGTACGGTTCGAGGTTGCCACCACCGTGCAGACCGCGCTGCCAAGCCAGGTTATCGCCCGCGGGGTAACCCCGGCGCAGCTGGCGCTGACCAAGGTCGATCCCGACGGGCAGAACATCGTGCAGCTGTCGCGCTCGATCCAGGCGGTCAAAGCCTCTGGGCGCCGTACCAGCGAGCTTGAAGCCAAGTGGTGGCACAAGTTGTCAGGCCCGTTTTCAGCGGTGCTGATGCCGCTGCTCGGCTCGGTCGCCGCTTTCGGGCTGGCGCGGTCGGGCAATCTGCTGATCCGCGCGGTCGCCGGCATGGCGCTCGGCTTTACCTATTTCGTGGTCGACAATGCAGCCTTGGCGATGGGCAACTTCGGCGGTTATTCCCCGCTGATCGCGGCCTGGGCGCCGTTCGTCCTGTTCTTCCTCGTCGGCGAGACCGTGCTGGTCAGGACCGAAGAATAAAAGCTCAGCGCCCGCGCAGCATTGTACGGCGCGCGATCCGCGCGACCAGCGGGAACAGGCCCGGGTAATTCGCCTGCGCATAGGTCGACCCCGTGCCCAGCTTGACCGCTAGCCGCCGGTGCGCTTCGGCCAGTGAGTGATACGGCACCGAGGGCAGCAGGTGATGCAGCGCGTGATAGCGCAGCCCGACCGGCGCCCACAGCTCGGCCCACAGCCCCGGCGGGGGGACGTTGACCGAATCGAGGTACTGCGCGGTCACCGTCATCGGCTCGCCCTCGTTCTGCCACAGGTGCGCGACGAGGGTGCGGATCTGGTTGAACACCGCAGTCGCCGCTACGATCGCCAGCGCGATCAGCAGCGGCCGCCAGCCGAGCCATTGGGTGCTGGCGAGCAAAGCCCACGACCACACGAACGTGCCGAATTCATGCCAGAACACCATCCGGGCAAAATCGCCTTCAGGGGGCCGGCGGCGAAAGTCGGGATTGATCGACAGCGACGAGGCGCGTTCCCACACCAGCTTGCGCAAGGGCGGGATCACCGCGCCCAGCGGCACCAGCAAGGCAGAACGGATCAGCAGCCCGATCGGCAGCAGCGCCGAAATCAAGATGAAGGCGGGCAGCGACCACGGCTTCATCAGCGCGAGCGGCAGGTATTCGGGATCCTCCGCCGTGCCATAGCGCGTGCGCGCATGGTGGAGCGTGTGGACGTTCTCATACATGAAGCTCGGCGTAAGCATGGGCGCGCCGACAGCCAAGTTCCACACGGTGCGAAAGCCGGGCAGCGCGGTGCGGTGGATATGGGTCAGCTCGTGGATGAACAGCAGCGCACGGTACAGTGCAAGCACAGCCAGCGCGGCAAAGCCCAGCGCCAGCGGCCATTGCGGAGTGAGGATCGCGCCCGCCATCGCGGCATAGCCGACCGCTGCCGAAAGCAGCATGTCGGGCCAGTAAATGCTCCCGCGCGCGGTGGAAATGTCGCGGGTCAGCTCCACTGCCGCGCGCAGCATCGCCATGTCGTCGGGCACGGTTGTCGCCGCGGCGGGCTTGATCTTTTCCTGTACGCTCATCATTCAGATCCAGATTGCCCCGGCTTGACAAGCAACGGGGTCCATATGCACTGCCCACTGCAGGCAAACAAAGGCAGCATCGTGGCAAAATCAGAGTTAATTGTGACGCCTGTGGCGGGCAAGGCCGACTTGAATGCTTTTATCGATCTGGCTTATCGGCTGAACCGTTCGGACCCGAGCTGGGTGCCGCCGCTGCGCATGGAAGTGGCCGAGCTGCTCACCCCCGGCAAAAACCCGTTCTTCGATCACGCTGACGTCCAGCTGTTCCTGGCGCGGCGCGGCGATGCGGTGGTCGGGCGGATTTCCGCGCATATCGATCACCTCGCCACCGCGATGGACCCCGCGCAGGGCATGGGCCCTGGCACCGGCAACTGGGGGCTGCTCGAGGCTGAGGACGAAGAGACGGCGCAGGTGCTGATTGCACAGGCGGAAGACTGGCTTCGGACAAAAGGCATGACCCGCGTGCTCGCCCCGCTGTCGATGTCGATCTGGGAGGAGCCGGGCCAGCTGACCAAGGGCTTCGATCATCCGCCGACCGTAATGATGGGCCACCAGCCTGAACGCTATCAGCATTATATCGAAGCGCTGGGCTATGTCCCGGCCAAGCTGCTGCGCACTTACGATCTCAAGATCACCGAGGCCTTCCCGCCGCTGATCCAGCGCATCGTGCAATCCGGCCTCAAAAACCCGAAGATCCGCATCCGCAATGTCGACAAGTCCAGGTTCGATGCCGAAGCCGCCATCATCCTCGACATCCTCAACGATGCCTGGTCGGACAACTGGGGTTTCGTGCCCTTTACCGACAAGGAAATCGCCTACGCCGGCAAGAAGTTCAAGCCGATCGTGCGCGAAGACCTGATCATGATCGCCGAATACGAAAGCGAGCCAGTCGCCTTCATGATGACCTTGCCCGATCTCAACGAGGTGCTGAAGCCAATGGACGGTAAGCTGCTGCCTTTCAACTGGGCCAAGCTGCTGTGGTGGCTGCGCAGCCCCCGGGTCAAGACCATGCGGGTGCCGCTGATGGGCGTGCTCAAGAAGCACCAGGCGAGCCGCCTGGCCAGCCAGCTCGCCTTCATGATGATCGAGCAGATCCGCCAGAACGCGGTCACCCGGTACGGAGCCACGCGCGGCGAGATCGGCTGGGTGCTCGACGACAACCAGGGCATGAACGCAATCGCCGATGCGATCGAGAGCACGGTCAACAAGGAATACACGATTTACGAAAAGGGGCTCTAGTCGGGTTCTTTGCTCCGCTGATCAACCGCCGCAGTCACGGCCACGTCCATCGTGACGTTACCCAGCGTCCGCATCAAGTCGGGCAGCATTTCGACCGCAACCAAAAGCCCGAGCGGCGCGACCGGCACGCCCATCGCCATGGCGATCGGCCCGACCGAGACGACAAAGCTGATCGTGCCCGGCAGCGAGACCGAGCTCAGTGAAACGAGGAACGCAACCAGCACGCCCGCCGCCAGTGCGACCGGCGATAGCGGCGTGCCGGTGAGGTGCGCGGCATAGATCGCAACCCCAAGGTTCATCGCCGGGCTGGTCGCGCGGAAGATCGCCACCGCCAGCGGCAGCACGAAATCGGCGGTTGCCTCGCGCACCCCGAGCTTGCGGGTGGCGACCAGCATCGCGGGCAGGCAGGCGAGCGAGGACTGGGTCGAGATCGCCACGGCGTGAACCGGCAGCATCGCCCGGGCGAAGTCCATGAAGCGCTGCCCGCCCAAGGTCATCGCGAGCGCGTATCCGGCCACCAGCACCACCGTACCGGCGGCGCTGACGATCAGGATGTAGTGCGCCAGCGCGCCCACCGCGTCCCCGCCCATCTTAGCGCCAAGCGACATGGCCAGGCCCAGCACGCCTATGGGCGCGAGCATCAGCACCCAGCCGACGATGACCATCATTGCGCCCGCTAGGCCTTCGAACAGCGTTGCAAGTGCCTGGCGCGGCGCCTTCGTCAGCTTGGTCGCAGCGAGCGCGAACAGCGAGACGAACAGCACCATCGGCAGCATTGCCCCGGCCGCAGCGGCAGCGAAGATGTTCTCGGGCATCATTGCGGAGAGGATCTCGGCCACCCCGGGCACCGTCCCGGTATCCGCCGCGCCGCCGCTCAAGGCCGCCGCCGCGCTGGCGGGAATCGGGAATATGCCCAGCAATCCCGTCACCAGCAGCACCGACATGATCCCGCTGGCGAGCAGCACCACGCAGAACATCGTCACCGCGCGGCGTGCGATCTGCCCGCCGCCGGCAGCCGCCAAGGTCTGCGAGATGCCGGTGTAGACGAGACCGATCACCAGCGGCAGGATCGTCAGCTGCAGCGCCCGCAGCCACAGCGTGCCCGCTGGCTGCGCGATGGCCAGCACAGACGCCTCGATCGGCGTTCCGCGCAGCAGCGTGCCGATGATGAACCCCAGCACCAGCGCGGCAAAGGTAAGTGCCGCCGGAACCTTGATTTCCGGGAAACCCGCTGCCGATTGCTGCTCTGCCATTGATGACCCCTATTCGATTGCCGGGGTGACAATAACGTGCGGGTGCGCCATGGCAATTTGCGAATGCGCGGCTGAGCACAAGCGAGGACCCGGAGGATCATGGGACGGCAATATTTCGGCACCGACGGGATCCGCGGGCTCACCAATGCCGGTGTGATGACCGCCGCCATCGCGATGAAGGTCGGGCAGGCTGCCGGCACCTACTTCCTGCGCGGCAAGCACCGGCACCGGGTGGTGATCGGCAAGGACACCCGGCTTTCGGGCTACATGCTGGAAAATGCGCTGGTTGCGGGCTTTACCAGCGTGGGGATGGACGTGGTGTTGCTCGGGCCTTTGCCGACCCCGGCGATTGCGCTGCTCACGCGTGAACTGCGCGCCGATGTCGGCGTGATGATCTCAGCCAGCCACAACCCGTATCAGGATAACGGGATCAAGCTGTTCGGTCCCGATGGGTTCAAGCTGTCCGATGAAGCCGAACTGGCGATCGAGGCGATGTTGAGCCAGGACCTGGCGCTCGCCCCCGCCGCCGAAATCGGCCGCGCGCGGCGGATCGAGGACGCACCCGGGCGCTATATCCACGCGGTCAAGGGTTCGCTGCCCGACGATATCCGGCTCGACGGGCTCAAGATCGTGGTCGATTGCGCCAACGGCGCTGCCTATCAGGTCGCGCCTTCGGCGATGTGGGAACTGGGCGCAGAAGTGGTCGCGGTCGGGGTCCAGCCCAACGGCATCAACATCAACGACAAGTGCGGCTCGACCAGCCTCGGCCTGGTCAGCGAAACCGTGGTGGCGAGCGGCGCGCATATCGGCATCGCGCTCGATGGCGATGCTGACCGGCTGATCGTGGTTGATGAGCGCGGCCAAACGGTCGACGGCGACCAGTTGATGGCGCTGATCGGCACGCAATTGGCAGATCAGGGCAAACTGCGCGGAGGCGGCGTGGTGGCGACGGTGATGTCCAACCTCGGGCTCGAACGCTACCTGCAGGGCCGCGGGCTGACGCTGGAGCGGACCAAAGTAGGCGATCGCCACGTGCTCGAAAAAATGAAGGCCGACGGCTTCAACGTCGGTGGCGAGCAATCGGGGCACATTATCCTGCTCGACCATGCGACCACCGGCGACGGGACGATCGCGGCGTTGCAAGTGCTCGCCGCGCTGGTCAAATCGGGCAAGCCGGCGAGCGACTTGCTCCATCTGTTCGATTCGGTCCCGCAGCTGCTGCGCAACGTGCGGTTTGCTGGCGGCCAATCTTCCAAGACAAAGGGGCCGCTGGACGATGCGCGCGTTCAGGCGGTAATTGCCGAAGCCGAAGCGCAACTTGTCGGCAAGGGCCGTCTGGTCATCCGACCCTCGGGCACCGAACCGATGATCCGGGTGATGGCCGAGGGTGACGATGCAGCGCAGGTGGAAAGCGTGGTCGGCGCGATCTGCGACGCACTGCAGGAGGCGGCGGCATGAGCCTTGAAATGCGCCCCGATTGCGAACGCTGCGGCACAGACCTGCCCGCAGAGGCGCCCGGCGCGTTCATCTGCAGCTTCGAATGCACCTTCTGTGCGACTTGCGCCGACCAGCTCGACGAGCGCTGCCCCAACTGCGGCGGCGAACTTATGGACCGCCCCGCGCGGGCCAAGGCGCTCCACGCCAAGCATCCGCCCAGCACGGTGCGGAAGTTCAAGGGCTGATGGCAGGCCTGCGCGTCCTCACCATCGCCGGATCAGACTCATCCGGCGGCGCAGGTATCCAGGCCGACATCAAGACGATCACCGTGCTCGGCGGCTATGCGATGAGCGCGATCACCGCGATCACCGCGCAAAACACGCTGGGGGTCACCGCGGTAGAAGTGCTCTCACCCGAGCTGGTCGCGGCGCAGATCGATGCCTGCATCTCCGACATCGGGCTGGATGCGGTGAAGATCGGCATGCTTGGCTCTCCGGAGATTGCTGCCATAGTCGCCGAACGGATTACCGCACTGGCGGTACCGGTGGTGTTCGACCCCGTCATGATCGCCACCAGCGGCGCGGCATTGGCAGATGCTGCAACGATTGCGGCGTTTGAACGCCTGATGCAGCTCGCCACGCTGACCACGCCCAATGTCGCCGAACTGGCCGCGCTGGGCGGGCATGACGGGATGAGTGCGCGCGGCGTCGCCTATCTCGCCAAGGGCGGCGACAGCGAGGGCGAGCGGATCGAAGACGTGCTGGTGATCCCCGGCGAAGAACCACTGGTCATGGCCGGCACCCGCATCCACACCCGCCACACCCACGGCACCGGCTGCACCCTATCAAGCGCAATCGCGACTTACCTCGCCAAGGGCCTGCCGCTGCCCGAAGCGGTCGACCGCGCGCGGCTGTTCGTCCGCTCCGCCCTGCGCGCCGCGCCGGGGTTCGGCGCAGGCAACGGGCCGCTCGGCCACGCCGAAGCGCGGGGGTAGCGCGGGGTTATCGCGGCTGCTGGTTGATCCAGGCGAAGGCGAAAATATCCGACGCCTCGTCGCGGCGAACATCCTCGGTGCTGCCCATGCCGTGCCCGGCCTTGTCATCGCTGCGCAGCCAGATCGAGGCATTCGGCCATTTGGCGCGTGCCCGGGCAACGAACTTGGCAGTCATCCATGGGGCGACGCGGTGGTCGTTCATCCCGATCACCATCATCGTCGGCGGCAGGGATCCGGCTGCGGGGAGCATCTGGTACGCGTCCATCGCGACCAGGTCTTTGAACTGCTGCGGAACCGCCGGATCGCCCATCTCGGCAAACTGGTTGGCGCCGTTCTCGGCCGCGCCGATGCGGCTGGCGTTGACCACGCCGACCCGGGTGACCATTCCGCCGAATGCTCCCGGCTTGCGCAACGCCGCCCCGGGAACCAGCGCCCCGCCCATCGACGATCCGATCGAAACCGGTCCCTGCAGCGGCGCAATGCCCTTAGCGGTGAGCGTCTCGGCGCAAGCGATCAGGTCTTCCTGGCCGCGGACCTTGTTGGGGCCGCGGCCGCCTTCGTGCCAGGCGCGTCCGCGCTCACCCCCGCCCCGAACCCCGCAATAGGCCATCGCCCCGCCCTTCGCGATAAAGGCCATGCCAGTGCGGTTGTAGAACGGGGTTGAGGTATCGACGCCGTAGCCGCCATAGGCTTCGACCAGCGTCGGCACGCGGCCGCTCGCCGATTTGAGCCTGGTCACCACCAACGGCACCTTGGTGCCATCGGCGCTGACCGCTTCATAGCGCTCAACCGACAGATCCTTGGTCCCGCTCCACACCCCTGATTCAATCCCCGTCGGGACAATCTTGCCGCCGCGCACGCGGTACGTCGTGCCGTTGCGAGTCCAACCGGTCAGGCCCAGGATCAGCGAATCTTCGGTTCCGTCCGCACTGTAAGCGAATTGCGTTCCTTCGAACGGCATCGGCACTTCGCGCATCGCGCCCGTTCCGCCGGGAGCGAACAGCACGCGCTGGACCCCGTCGCTGGCGGCAAGCACATAGAGCCCGTCGCTGGTTGCGGTGACATCGTTGATGATCAGCTTGTCGCTGCCCTTCAGCACCAGCCGCGCCGGACCCGCCCGGCCTGCTGCGTCAAGCGTGCGCACCACCACGTCGCGCGCGCTGTTGGTCTTTGAGGTTACCAGATAGTGGCGGTGGCCCAGCATTGCGGCGCCGTTGTTACGGTCGTCCAGCGACGCGATTTTCACCCAGTGCGGCTGGCCCGCCAGCAACGCACCGCGCGGGCTTGCATAGAGGTTGAAATCGGCGCGTGCGCCGCCGCCGATACCGAGCACAAACGGGCTGAGCCGCGAATAAGCGATGCTCGGAAACTCGGCAATGCCAAGGTCTGCACCGGCAGTACCCACGCCCAGCAGCTTGACCGTAGTGCCCCCGGCCAATGGCCGCAGCCAAGTTATCATGCCCTTGAGCGGATCCCCCTCGACCGGCCTATCGGCGAGCTGGGTATAGGCGATCATCCCGCCGGGCAGAAACACCGCCGAACGCTCGCCCCACATGTGCGGGATTTCAGGATAGGCTTCCTTGCCGGTGGCGATATCGTAGAGCTTGACGCTGCCGACTTCCGATCCGCCAGCCGAAAGGTGCACCGCCACGGTCTTGCCGTCAGGCGACAGAGAGTAGGCGCCCATCGCGGCAAGGTCGTTGCCCAGCGCCTTGGGCGGATCGATCAGCACGCGTGTGCCCGTGCCATCGCGCACCAGCAGCTTGGGGACCTGCTCTCCGGGCAGGGTCCGGCTAAAGATCTCGGTTCTACCTGAGCGCTGATAGCCGCCCTCACGGGTCAGGCTCGACGAGGTGGACGTGATCAGATCGGCAAACTGCGCGCGCACCGGCACGGCGTCGAGCATGGCGCGCGTGCGCTGGCCTTCGCTCCTGACCCACCCTGCCCATTCGGCCTTCGTCGCCGGGTCTTCCATCCAGCGGTATTCGTCTTCCAGCACAATGCCGTGGACTGTCTCGCTCAGCGGCACGGCGCGCGGCGGCACCACCACCGTCTGCGCGGCAAGCATGGTGAGCGGTGCCAGCGCGATCAGCGCGGCAGGCACAACGAAACGATATGGCAGCAAGCAAGCCTCCCCTCAGACGAACGACAATGATGCGACCGCGAGGGGCTTTTGCCCTTGGAGGATGGGATATTACGCCGCCTGCAAATGTGCAAGCTGCCGCGTTCAGTCAGCCAACTCGTAGAATTCCTCGATCCTGGCCCAGGCTTCCTCGGCGGTTTCCACCCAGTGGAACAGCTTGAGGTCCTCGTGATTGATCACGCCTTCTTCGGCCATGGCCTCGAAGTTGAGCACCCGATTCCAGAACTCCTTGCCGAACAGCAGGATCGGGATCGGTTTCATCTTGCCGGTCTGCACCAGCGTCAGCAGCTCCATGAATTCATCGAGCGTGCCAAACCCGCCGGGGAACACAGCCACTGCCTTGGCGCGGAGCAGGAAGTGCATCTTCCTCAGCGCGAAATAGTGAAACTGGAACGCCAGGTGCGGGGTGACATACTGGTTGGGCGCCTGTTCGTGCGGGAGCACGATGTTGAGCCCGATCGTTTCCGCGCCGGCATCCACCGCGCCGCGGTTCGCCGCCTCCATGATCGAGGGCCCGCCGCCCGAGCAGACCACGAACTGGCGCATGCCCTTCTCGACAATCCCGCAGCTTGAGGCGATCCGCGCCAGCTCGCGCGCCTGATCGTAATACTTCGAATTAGCCACCAGCCGCTCGACCACCGCCTTGCGCTCGGGCGTGGTTGCCGCCGCACGCGCGGCCTCGGCCATCTCGGGCGAAGGGATCCGGGCCGAGCCGTAGCAGACCAGCGTCGAGCCGATTCCGGCCTCTTCCAGCAGCATTTCGCACTTCAGCAATTCCAGCTGGAAGCGCACCGGACGAAGTTCTTGCCGCAGCAGGAAATCGGTATCGCGGAAGGCCAGCTTGTACGCCGGATCGCGGGTCTGGGGGGTAGAAGCGGCGTGTGATTCGACGAACGAAGCTTCCTGGTCGGCCTTGTAAAAGCGGCCACGATTGAGGCGTTTTTCCTGTGTTTCTTCAGTCATTGGGCCCTTGTCGACGCTTGGCGCGCACGTGTCAAAGGTTGAAATGCGGTTGGAAAATTGGATGCCCGACGAGGATTATAATTCCTGCTTTCGGGCGTCCACATACGTCCTCTAAGTTACTTAAATACCTACATTCTGTAGGAATTCTGTCCATGATCGTCCCTTGACAAACATCCCCATCCGCGCAATATGTGGGAACAAACGTGGGAACCGAGAGCGCTCAAAATGCCGAAACTCAGCGAATTGCGGGTGAAGAACGCTAAGCCTGGCGTCCATGGCGATGGGGCAGGTTTGTATCTCCGGGTCAAACCCAGCGGAGCAAAGTCATGGGTGCTGAGAGTGCAGCACATGGGCAAGCGGCAAGATATCGGGCTGGGCGGCTATCCTGCCGACCTCTCGCTAGCTGATGCGCGGGAGAAGGCTGCGCACCTTAGGAAGCTCGCACGTCAAGGTGCCGATGCTCGCGCCGATCGGGATAAGCTGAAGGTGCGCCATCCGACTTTTGCCGAGGCCGTTATCGAGGCTCATTCTGCGCTCTCAAAAGGATGGGCCGACCGAACCGGAAAAGCCTTCAAAGCCTCACTCACTGAACACGCCGTTCCCAAACTTGGAGTCATGCGGGTGGAAGCAATCGGCGCGGCAGACATCATCGTGGCGTTGGCTCCGATTTGGACAGACAAGCCGGTCATCGCGAAGAAGGTGCGCGCTCGGATCTTAACTGTGCTGGCGTTTGCCAAGGCACGAGGCTGGCGGTCCGATGGATTGCCCGACGCCCGAGAACTTCGGACTGGCCTCGCCAAGCAACCTCGCGGCGGCAACTTTGCCTCACTACCTTTTGTCGATGTGCCTCAATTTGTGGCGGATCAGCTTGCGAAGGAGCCAGCTATCAGCCGCATGGCGATGCTGTTTGCTATCCTGACTGGCGCGCGATCAGGCGAAGTCCGATTTGCCACGTGGGAGAAGATCGACCTCAAGGCCCGGACATGGTCGCGCACAGCAGATGACATGAAGAGCGATCTACCCCACGTCGTGACGCTGAATGATGCGGCAATTGCGATCCTCAATGGAATGGCCCCTGTGGACACGCGCGCCGGATTGATCTTTCCGGGCGCCAAGGCGGGCAAACCTTTGTCCGACATGTCCCTTACGCGCATCATGCGGCTCGCTGGTCGCTCAGAGACGGTCCACGGCTTCAGGAGCGCATTCCGCGACTGGGCTGCGGAGAAGATGCCGACCGTGCCCGCAATGGTCGCTGAGATGGCTCTGGCGCACAAAGTCGGCACTTCAACGGAGCAAGCTTATCTCCGCTCGGATCTACGCGATATGCGGCGCACGCTCATGAATGCGTGGGGCCGGTTTGTTGCTCCGTCGCTTTCGGCCGGGGGGAGCAATGTCGTTCAATTGCAGGCTCGCGCTGCGCCAGCCAGCCAATGAGGACATTTGGAGCGCGCAAGAGGCAGGGCGCGTCAAGCAATCCCTTGACCCAAAGTAGCCAGTGTAGTTTCATTTGAAACTATATTCGACCCATCGCCGCAATGAGTAGCGGTTCACAAATGGCCGCGAAGCTGCGCACCACGACAGGGAGCCGACCCGATGCCTACTGATACGATCCGCAACAACCTCGGCGAATGGGCCAACGAGCCAATCGTACAGGATCAGGTCCTCGCCTACATGGAAAGCATCGGAGCGCCGATGCTCCTTCGGGAAATCTACTATCCGCTGCACTTGCCCAAGGTCTCGGTGAACCGCGTCCTGGGCCGTCTGCATGCCAAAGGCGTCCTGACGCGCTACAAGATACCGGTGCGGAGACATCGACCTGGGCGGCGTGCCGAGACAGCGCTGCCTGATGCGGCCACTCGGCAGTGCTACCTCTACAGCTTTGCTGACAGTGGCGAGGACCAGTGAAATGGACGGCTGCCGGTGAGGCCGTGTGAATCGAGCCGCTCAGCGACTGACAAAGACACGACAGGAGGCCTCCGATGCCGCGAATTTTGTTTATAGTACCGGCCATTATGATGTTGGCTGCACTCGCGCCCATGCCGTTCGGATATTATCGGCTTTTACGCTTGGTGACTTTTGCGGCCTCCTTGCTTATTTTCTTAGGCATGTGGCGGCAGGGGAGGGTACTCGGATTACGACAGCTGCTTGGAAGGTGAAGACGCCGGAAGCGATGACTAGCTGTTGGAACCTTCTGTCGACTCGATTGCTAGGTATCTTGTCAGTTTGAATAGAGCGCCACAGTGATCCAATACGTGGCCCCTGCAGCCGCTAGCCACGGCAAAATGCTTATGGCCAGCATCCCGGGGGGAAACGTCAAGGCGCGCTCCCTTATTGGCCCGAACCGCGATGTCGAAACCGGGCCGGTTGGATACGGAAAAGGATCCCGCTAAGAACGCGGGTATGACCGTCCACCAGAATGAAAAATCGCCGAGCTCTGCCGCGAGAGCCATCGCCAAAGTTGCGAACTTTGAAAGCAACGGTGACGCTCAATTTCCTGGTTGGATCGGTCAAAGGCTCTTAGTCGCTAGAGCAATTTTCCCAGCCGCGGCCTAGTCCGACCAGCTTATCGGAAAAGTTGTGAAAAATGCTCTGCCAACACGACGTGTATAGCCGCGTGATTGAGATTCTCGATTGAATAGGACTTGCCACCACCCGTTGAGCCACCCCTGCCTGGAGATATTGTGGACTGGTGAGTACCAACGGTTCTCGTTGATTTTTCACATTTAAACTGCACAAAGGCGTGACCCTGCGCGGCTCCGATGTTCTCATCCCCCGGACGGATATATTCAATCCGGCCGGAAGCTTGCTGGCCCTGCTCACGCATGCGTCCTTGGCCATCGACACTGCTGGGTTGATCTTCGCCGTGTGTGACTTTGACAGTCCAACCCTTTGCGCGAACATAGTCGCCAAACTCCTCCAACGCAGGCAACAATGTCGCTTCGCGATAACTAACGTATTGGGCAAGAAACCGGGCTTGTGCCTCAGCCTCTAGATCGCGCTTATTTTGAACGTCGAGCTTAAGCGCCGCATCTTTTGCAAAAATGGCGTCCAGCTTGCTTTTGGTAGCCTCATCCACGCGCACCTCCCTGATCTAAAACAGACTTTACTACCGTGAATTGGAGTTCAAGATCGTGAGGCCACCGCCTTAGATTTAATGATCAGCGTCTTTTTCCCCCAGAACCCTTACGCCGATTATTGTCGGCAAGCTTCTTTTGCTCCGGCTGCGTTTGTTCCGGTTGAGCGGCAGCCGCCTCCTTCACATCGTAGCTTCTGCCGGTCACAAAAACCGCGACGACTCCCACGATTGTGGCTGAACCCAGTGCTGCGGCCGAAATAGTGTCGCCTAGATATGCCAAAAAACACACTGCTGTCAAAAGGCCGGCGAGGCCAGCCAAGGCGAGAGTTTGCCCCCGCGATCTCATTGAGAACTCGCTCGAAACAATTTTGTCGTCGATAGCATGCCGGTGTGACTGCTCCCGCTCGGCCATCTCAAAGCACCTGTTAGCGGAGCCGGGGAGCACCCGCTCGAGATGATCTAGCTCCTCGGCGGACGGGATTGGGCCACGATGAACTTTGCTAACAATCCGTGTAAGGATCAGCTTGGCGTCTTGCGTCTTCTCCGGTTTAAGAAATGGGCGCAACTGCTTCAGAGCGGCGTCGGCATCCGCTTCCATGCCCGCCGCGTCAGCGAGCTGGATTTCTCGCCGGCCATTCTCGTGTTCTTCAGGCGGATTCAAGCTCACGCTTCACTTTTGAAAGGGCCAACTTCACATCGGCGCCGACAGCTTTCCAGTCCGACGCGATGGAACCCACCGCCACACGCTTGCGAGAAAAAAGCATCCGCTGATAGACATTTACTGAGGCTGCGCCAGATACCATCAGGCCAGTGGATGACCTGACCTTCGCACCTTCTATGCGTACCTTCGAGCGATGAGACATAAGTTTACTCCGCAAGTTTCTCAGCATCTAAACGCAAAGGAAGCGATTCAGTTCACGCATGAGATGCGCTCACTTATGGCCAGCAAAGCTTAACCGAGTATGGCTCGAAAACCCTCTGATTTGCGCGTCGAGATGCTCAACGCTTCAGTACCATGTTATATGTAGCCAGAAACCGCAACGCAATACTGCGGCCATCGCAGCGAGCTGGTGCTGTCTCCTGGCCAGCAGCAGCTGCTAAAGACGCTCCCGGCGCATTGCTGATCCCCTTCCTCGGATACTGCGATTTCGCTTGGCAGCTGAGCAGATGCAGGGAGCCACCTAGCGCTTCCCCTCATTAGTCGACCCGCGCATAAGTGGGCTTGCCGTTCTTGGTCCCGGTCTGCACGTACCACTTGCCGTCAGGCGCCTTGCGCGCGCCTTGCACCGGCGGTGCACTGACCACCGTGGCCTTGCCCCACCCTCCCGAAGCGGGAGCGGCAGCCTTCGGTGCTACATAGCCCGGATCGCCGGGACGCAAGCGGCGCGGCTGCGCGCGGCGCTTGGCGGCAAAATTGAACACCGCCTTCTGCGCCGCCAAGCAAGCGTTGCCGGTTTGCTGGTAGATAGCCACTGCATCGGCGCGGATCGCGAAACGCATGTTCGGGGCGCAGATCGCTCATCATTCCTTAAGCGCCAAATTGCCAAATGATTTAGCAAAATCTTGGCGGATGGACGCACGCGGTATAGCTATAGCTTGCCGAAAAAGATCACGAGCCTAAACAAAGCCATTAGGATGCTTATGGAGCAAGGTGTCGTGTTCATACCGCCTCCAGAACCAGGCTGACATGCGACGACATCACTCCGCCGTCGCCGTGCAACAGCGAGACGCCGGCCCGGCGAGCCTGCCGGGGGCCAGCGCGGCCGGTCATTTGAAGATGGGTCTCGGCCAGGTGCGCCATGGCGCCAGCCACGCCGCAATGGCCATATGAGAGCAGCCCGCCGTGCAGGTTCAGCGGCATCGCGCCGTCGGCATCGAAGTGGCCTTCGCGCGCCAATGCACCGGCGCGGCCGCGCGGCGCCAGGCCGATCTCTTCGAGCAGCATCGTCAGCGTGATCGTGAAGCTGTCGTAAATCGCCGCGTGTTCGACATCGGCCAATGTCCGCCCTGCAGCGGCCAGCGCCCGCGCCGCGCAGGCACCCGCGCCGAAGTCGGTGAGGCTTGCCGACGCGCTCACATGCTGCGCGTTGTGAAGCTGGGCCGCCGCACTGATGCGCACCGGGTTCGGTCCTTCGGGCTCGGCCGAAACCACAAACGCACAGCCGCCGTCAGACACCGCGCAGCAGTCGAGCATCTTCAACGGCGAAGCGATGGGGCGCGAGGCCAGCACGTCGGCGACACTGATCGGGCTGCGGAACTGTGCGCCTTCGTGCAGCGCCGCATGCCGGCGCATCAGCACCGCCAGTTCAGCAAAGTCGGCCTCGGTGCTGCCAAACTC
>JAYUCG010000056.1:0-5523 GCA_043740455.1 Novosphingobium sp.
CAACGCGCTCCAGCCCCATCCCGGTATCGATAGAGGGGCGCGGCAGTTCGCCGATTTGAACGTCGTTTTCCTGCAGGAACTGCATGAACACCAGGTTCCAGATTTCGACAAAGCGGTCGCCATCCTCGTTCGGGCTGCCCGGAGGACCGCCGAAGATATGGTCACCGTGATCGTAGAAGATTTCCGAACAAGGCCCGCACGGACCGTCCGCGCCCATTGCCCAGAAGTTGTCTTTGGTCGCGATGCGGATGATCCGGCTTTCAGGCAGCCCAGCGATCTTCTTCCACAGGTCGAATGCCTGATCGTCAGTGTGATAGACGGTCGCAGTCAACTTGTCGGGCGCAATGCCCCATTCCTTGGTCAGCAGGGTCCACGCATGGGTGATCGCCTGTTCCTTGAAATAGTCGCCGAACGAGAAGTTGCCGAGCATTTCGAAGAAGGTGTGATGCCGCGCGGTGTAGCCAACGTTGTCGAGATCGTTGTGCTTGCCCCCGGCACGGACGCATTTCTGGCTGGAGGTGGCGCGCGGGCTTTCGCGGGTTTCGAGGCCCGTAAACACGTTCTTGAACGGCACCATCCCGGCGTTGACGAACATCAGCGTCGGATCGTTGTACGGCACCAGCGGCGCCGAAGGCACAATCTCGTGCCCATGGCTGCCGAAATAGTCGAGGAAGGACCGGCGGATTTCGTTCGTCGATTTCATAAGAATGGCCGATTAGGGCCTGTTGCGTCCGCGAACAAGTGCGCAATGCGCAGCCCCCATCGCTCAGGCCGGGACCTTGACCCTGAGCGCGGCGGGTAGCGAGCGGAAGCGCAGCGGCAACTGCATGCGGCTTACCTCGCCATCGTGCGCCACGTCGATCGGTCCGCTGCCGTGGAGGACGAATTCCGTGCAGTCCTCGATGTCGACAAAATCACGCGCCGGATCGGCCCGGCCGACCAGTGCGCGCAGGGCAAATCCGATTAGTGCTGCCAGATTCTTGTGCCGCACAGCATTGAGCCCGAGCATGCCGGTATCGAGCGCATCACGCTTACCCAGCCGCCGCCCGGTGAGGTTGTAGGGATTGTTGCCGATAAACAGCAGTGGCGTTTCAATGGTGCGCCGCGACCCGTCCACCTCGATCTCGAGCCGCCGCACCTTCAGCCCTTTGAGCACCGTCCAGGCAGCGGGAAACGTGGCGAGCCATTTTGGCAGGTGCTGCGCATCGCGGGCCCTGACCAACCGGGTATAGATACCGACCGAGGCGTTGTTGACGAAGATCTGATCGCCCGCCTCGGCCAGATCAATCTGGCGCTCGGCGCCGTTCACCGCAATGGCGGCTGCTTCGCCAAGATCATCAGGAATACCAAGATCGAGCGCCAGATGATTGAGCGTGCCCAGCGGCAGTACCGCCATGGTCTTGCCAGCCTTGCTGAGCAGGGCGGCCGCGCTGCCCTGTGTGCCGTCTCCGCCGCCAACCGCAACGACATCGGCGCCGCTGGCCGCACATAGTGCGGCGGGTATGTCCGCGCCTTCGACCAACTGCGGTTCGACTGCGATGCCGTTTCCGGAAAATGCCTTAACCAACATGGCACGCAGCCCCTCGCCCTTACGCGAAGCTCTACCGCCCGAGGCGTTGACCACCACAGCAATGATTGGTTTTCTGGCCAAGCTCAGCGCTGCGCGGTGACGATCCAGGCCGCCGCTGGGAAGGCTACCAAGTTGCCGCTGCGGTGCTCTGCCGCCCAATCGCGCACCCACCCCTTGGCGCGTTCGCGATCTTCGCCGGAGAGCGCGCGCAAGGCGGGCGCGGCCGGGCCGATCCGCGCAAAGAGGTGCATTGCGTCTTCGACTGGGTCGTCGCCGGCCCCCGCAATATAGGCAAAGTCGACCGCTTCGAGCGTGACATCCTGCCACCCGGCATTGTCCAGAATGCCGCGCACGTGCGCTTCGCCCGCAAAGGCGAACGGGCCGGGCGCTGTGCTTTGGCCGAACGCGGGCAATTGCAGCAGGCTGGCAAGGTCCGATGCCCAGGGATTGAGTTTGGGACTGCGAAAGCACGAAAACACCATCCGCGCATCGGGCGCGGCAATGGCATGAAGGTTGGCGAACGCCGTCACCGGAACTTCGAAGAACATCACCCCGTGGCGCGAAATCAGGAGTTCAGGCGCAAAACCGCCCGGCTGCCAGTGCGCCGCATCGGCTTCCACGAATTCGACATTGCCCAGCGCCTCGCCGCGTTCCCGCGCGGCAGCGACCAGTTCGGGCGAGATATCGACGCCGATCACCTGCGCTTGCGGATTGCCCCGCGCCAGGGCCAGCGACAGCTCACCGGCACCGCAGCCGATGTCGAGCGCCGTCCCGTTGCAGCCGCCAATATGGGTCAGCAGCCGCTCGGTCAATCCGGAGAAGGCGCGGTCGGTCAGGCGGTAGCTTTCCGCCCAGTTGCGGCCAACCGCTTCGCGCCATTCGCTGCCTGTGGTCATCGGATAAGGCTATGCCTTGGTCCGCCACGGCACAAGCTCCAATTCGGGCTTACTTTCCACTTGCGACTCAGTTCCAACAGGCAGACCATCGTGACCTTCTTGCGCGACCGAGTGCAAGTAACAGCGCCCGGCGCGCCTTCGCAATCGAGGAGGCGGATGATGGCAAGCACCCAAAATGGTTCGAACGGCGGCAGTGCCGCCACCCGTGCGGTCGCCTTGGTGGGGCCGGCCGGCACGGGCAAGACCAGCCTCGCCGAAGCCCTGCTGTTCGCCAGCGGAGCCATCAATCGCCAAGGCACCGTGGAGGCTGGCAGCACAGTCGGCGATGCCAGTGCCGAGGCGCGCGCGCGCGGCGGTTCGACCGAACTCAATCTCTCGCACTTCGAATACATGGGCGACCGGTTCGCGCTGATCGACGTGCCCGGCGGCGCAGGGTTCGCGGCCGACGGCCTCGCTGCGTTGCAATCCGCCGACATGGCCCTGGTCGTGATCGATCCGGCGCCCGAACGTGCGGGCCTGGCCGAGCCGATGCTGCGCCAGCTCGACGAACTGGGGGTGCCGCACGCCATCTTCGTCAACAAGATCGAGCAGGCCCGCGTGGGCTCGATCCGTCAGTTGATTGCCGAGCTGCAGCCGATGAGCCGCGAGCCGCTGGCCCTGCGCCAGATCTCGATTCGTGAGGGCGAACGGATCACCGGCTACGTCGATCTCGCGCTCGAACGGGCCTATCGCTACCGCCCGGGCAGGGAGAGCGAACGGGTCGAAATCTCTGGCGAAGTGCTTGAACGCGAGCGAGAGGAACGCACGCACTTGCTCGAAACGCTGGCCGATTTCGACGATGCACTGCTCGAAGCCCTGCTGATGGACGAGGCTCCGGATCAGCAACTGGTCATGACCGACCTTGCCGTCGACACCGGCGGAAACAAGGTGGTTCCGGTGGTGCTGGGTTCTGCGTTGGCCGATGGCGGGGTGCACCGCCTGCTCAAATTGCTCCGCCACGAAGCCCCCGCCCCAGCCGCCGCCGCCGCGCGGATCGGCCTGGCCAGCGGCGGCGCACTGCACGTGTTCAAGGTGGCGAACGGCGGTGCAATGGGCCGCCTGGCGCTGGGCCGCGTTCTGGGCGACGGGCTTGGCGAAGGCGATGAACTGCTGGGCCGCGCAGGCAGCGAACGCACCGGCTCACTGTTTTTCGTCCAGGGCGACAAGACCGCCAAGCAAAGCACCGCTCAGCCCGGCGATGTTGTCGCGGTCGCCAAGATCGATTCGGCGCGCCCGGGCATGGTCCTCGGCCGCAAAGGGGCGGAACTGGTGGAAGCCGGACTGGTGTCCTACCCGCCGCGCAATGCCGCCATCGCGATCACCACGCGCGACCGCAAGGACGACGTGAAGCTGTCTGCCGCGCTGCACCGGTTGTGCGAGGAGGACCCGGCGCTCGAATGGTCGCAGGACGATGTCAGCCACGAGACCTTGCTGCGCGGCATCAACGACGATCACCTGACCGTGGTGCTCGGGCGGCTCCAGCGGCGTTACGGGGTGGCGGTCGAGACGCGCCCGCCGAGCATTGCTTACCGCGAATCGATCAGGAAAAGCGCCACCCAACGCGGGCGGCAAAAAAAGCAGTCCGGCGGCCACGGCCAGTACGGTGACTGTGTAATCGAAGTGCGGCCGCTGGCGCGCGGCGAACTCTTCCGCTTCGATGACAAGATCACCGGCGGGGCAATCCCCAAGCAGTACATCCCCGCAGTCGAAGCAGGGGTGCGCGATGCCATGCAGCGCGGCCCGCTGGGGTTCGCGGTCGAGGATGTTGCGGTGACCCTGACCGACGGCTCGTTCCACGCGGTCGACAGCTCGGAACTTGCGTTCCGCGTCGCTGGGCGTTTGGCGATGGGCGAGGCGCTGGAAAAGGCCGCGCCGTACTTGCTCGAACCGATCTGCAAGGTGGCTGTGGACACACCCGCTGGAACCGGTTCGAAGGCCGGGTCGGTAATGTCTGCGCGGCGCGGGCAGATCCTCGGCCTCGCTCCGCACCCGGACTGGGCCCGGTGGGAACGGGTTGAGGCGCTGCTGCCCGAAAGCGAAGTGCACGGGCTCGACGCGGAACTACGCTCGCTCAGCCAGGGCCTTGCCAGCTTTACCGCTACGTTCGATCACCTGTCCGAACTCGGCGGCAAACATGCCGACGAGGTAATCAAGGCACGCGCGGCGGCAACCTAGTACCCGTAATAGGCGCCGCCCTTTTCACGCGCGACTTGCCATGCGGGCCGCGCGTGCATGGCCGCGACGAAGGCCGCAAGTTTGGGATAGTTCCCGCCCTGCCCCTGCATCACCGCGATCTCGGCGGGGAAGCTCAGCATCATGTCGGCGCCGGTCAGTTCATCGCCGATGAAATGGCCTGAGGGGCGCAGGGCGTTCTCCATGTACCCGAAATGGCTGGCGAGCTGCTCGGCGATCCGGGGCTGAAGCGGCGCAGCGGCGTCGCCCAGACGCGATGTATAAAGCTGGAGCAGGATCGGAGTCATTGCCGATCCTTCGGCGAAATGCATCCATTGCAGATGCTTGAGCGCATCGGCCGAGCCGGGGGCTGGCTGGAAGCGGCTGTTCCCATATGTGTCGAGCAGGTGCTGGATGATCGCACCCGACTCCTCGATCACCACACCGTCCTCTTCAAGCAAAGGCGATTTGCCTAGCGGGTGGACCGCCTTCAGTTCAGGCGGAGCAAGGTTGGTGACGGCATCGCGCTGATAATGCCGGATCTCGTAAGGCAGCGCCAATTCCTCGAGCGCCCAAAGCACGCGCTGCGAGCGGCTGTTGTTGAGATGATGGACAATGAGCGACATGGCGGGTTTCCTTCGAACTGTTCGGAGCGAAGCCTAGCAGCCTGCAATACCAGCGCCAGAGCCAAAGATCAGTTTATGACGGGGACCGAACGCGCCCATGGCGCGGCTACATCCATCGTGCAATTTGCCGCTGCCACGCGCACCCGAACCAGGCCACCCGCGCGGTTGAAGCGGAACGGCACATAGTATTGGATGAAGTTCCCATCGCCGTTGGCATAGC
>JAYUCG010000057.1:0-9270 GCA_043740455.1 Novosphingobium sp.
CGTGAACGTGCTGGTCGAATGGGGCCAGGAGTGCCGGTTCGAATCGACCCGCAGCTTGCAGGAGGTGATCGATGAGGGGGTGCGCAAAGCCTACCTCAACCCCGACAACAAGCTGCGTGCCTCGGTGCTGGCCGATCCCGCCTTCACTCGCCGCAACACCCGCGACAACACACCGAGCGTGGTCCACGTGACCATGGTGCCGGGCCGCACGGTCGGCATCGACGTGGCGGCCAAGGGCGGCGGCAGCGAGAACAAGTCCAAGTTCAAGATGATGAACCCGAGCGATTCGATCCAGGACTGGGTCGAGGAAATGCTCCCCCAAATGGGCGCTGGCTGGTGCCCGCCGGGCATGCTCGGGATCGGCATTGGCGGCACTGCCGAACACTGCATGCAGCTCGCCAAGCAGGCGCTGATGGAACCGATCGACATGGCCCAGCTGAAAGAGCGCGGGGCGCAGACCGATATCGAACGGATGCGGATCGAGATTTTCGACCGGGTCAATGCGCTTGGCATCGGCGCGCAGGGGCTGGGCGGGCTGTCGACCATTCTCGACGTCAAGATCCTCGATGCGCCGTGCCATGCGGCGGGCAAGCCGGTGGGCATGATCCCCAATTGCGCCGCCACCCGCCACGCGCATTTCACGCTCGACGGGTCGGGCCCGGTGTTCCTCGAAACCCCCAAGCTGGATGAATGGCCCGACGTTCACTGGCAGCCCGACCAGGCCGCGATCCGGGTCGATCTCGACAATCTGACTCCTGAGGTGGTGCAAAGCTGGAAACAAGGCGACCGGCTGTTGCTGAGCGGTAAGATGCTCACCGGCCGCGATGCCGCGCACAAGCGCATCCAGGATATGCTCGCCATGGGCGAGGACCTGCCGGTCGATTTCAAGGGCCGCGCGATCTACTATGTCGGCCCAGTCGATCCGGTGATTGGCGAAGTGGTCGGTCCGGCAGGCCCGACCACTGCGACGCGGATGGACAAGTTCACCGATATGATGCTCGAACTGGGCCTGCTGACGATGATCGGCAAGGCCGAGCGCGGGCAAGGCGCGGTGCAGGAAATCGCCCGCCACAAGGTTGCCTATCTGATGGCGGTCGGCGGAGCGGCTTACCTGGTCAGCCGCGCGATCCGCGAAGCCAGGGTGGTAGCCTTCGAAGACCTCGGGATGGAGGCGATCTATGAATTCACGGTCGAGGACATGCCGGTGACGGTGGCGGTCGATGGCGAAGGCAACAATGTCCATCAGCTCGCCCCGCTCGTGTGGAAAGAGAAGATCGCGCGCGAAGGATTGCTGGCCAAATAACCTGCGCCAAAACAGCTTTCCTACACCGCGGCGCAATGCGAAAACGGCAGTGGCAGTGCGACCGGAGAGCCGCTCCACGAAACGCGATGTTTTCGTTAAATTACTGATTTAACATAGAATAATTGGTATTTCCCGGCAGTTTCCACCCTGTTTGTCCATGCCTTGTGCAGTGTTCGGCCCGGCCTGTGCCGGTTTGTTGCAACGCTTGACCCGTGCTGTGCACTGTCAAGGCGCAGACCGCGCTATCGACCAACGCAAGAGTCGCTTCGACCAAGCCGCTGGCCTTTACCGGCGTGCTCCGGCTATCGCAGTCCGGACCATGGATGAAATGACCACCCCGCCCGGACGTGTGCCGACCCGCACCGTGCTGGCCTCGATCGTCGGGCTGTGGCTCTGCTATCTGGCCCTCGTCACGCTGCGCTCGGTGCTGATCGACCGCACCTATTTCGCCGAAATGCTTGGCCTGCGCAGCGTGGTCACCCTGTCCGGGATTGCGGTCACGGTGATGGTCTGGTCGATCCTGCGGCTGTTCGATCACCACCGCGTCGGGGTGCGGATGACGATCGCTGCGGTGCTGATGGTCCCCGCCGCGCTGGCCCTCGCGCTGATCAACACGCAGGTCTTTTCCGGGATCGACCAGCGTAATTTCCGGCAGGAACGCAGCCCCAGCGAGGTCCAGATCCGCCACGACACCGCAGGCAACGTGCTGGTCGATTTGCCCGATCCGCCGCAATTGACCCGCGCGCAGCTCGCCGCGCTTCAGCAGAAATTTGCCGAACAAGGCCTGTGGCGACAGCTGACCGATATCGCGATCGGGCGCTACTTCCTGCTGCTGGCCTGGGCGGCGCTCTACTTCGCGATGGTCAATGCCGAGCAAGCCCGCGCGGCCGAGCGGCGCGAGGGTGAATACCGCCGCGCCGCCAAGGCTTCGGAACTGCGTTCGCTGCGCTATCAGGTCAATCCGCATTTCCTGTTCAACACGCTGAACTCGCTTTCGGCGCTGGTGATGACCGGCAAGGGAGCGGCGGCAGAGAAGATGATCCAATCGCTGTCCGGCTTCTATCGCCGCAGCCTGGCCGAAGATCCGACCGGCGATATCGCGCTGGAAGCCGAGGTCGCCTTGCAGCGCTCCTATCTGGAAATCGAGGCGGTCCGGTTCCCCGAACGGCTCAGGACCAGGTTCGACATTCCTGAGGACCTAGAGCAAGCGAATGTGCCGGGACTGATCCTCCAGCCGCTGGTCGAAAACGTGGTGCGCTATGCCGTTACCGCGACGGCCCGGCCGGTAACCGTGAGCATCATTGCGCGCGAAGATGCCGGACAGCTGGTGATCGAGGTGGGCGACGATGGTCCGGCCGCGCCGAAATCCGGCAAGCACGGCTTCGGCATCGGGCTCGCCAATGTGCGCGATCGGCTGGCCGCGCGTTACGGCGATGCCGCCAGCCTTGAAGCCGGACCGGCGCCCGGGGGAGGCTGGCGATCGATCATCCGGATGCCGATCAATGGCGATGACTGACAAGGTTCCAGCCGAACTGGCCACGCTGATCGTCGATGACGAGCCGCTGGCGCTCGAGCGGATGGAACTTATCTGTGCCGGAATTCCCGGGCTGCGGGTGATCGGCACGGCCCGCGATGGCGCAGCGGCGCTGGCGGCGATTGCCGACCTGTCACCCGATCTCGTCCTGCTCGACATCACCATGCCCGAACTTGATGGCATGGCGGTGGCGCAGGCGCTGACCCGCCGCGAGGACGCACCGGCAGTGATCTTCGTCACCGCGCACGAGAATTTCGCGGTCGAAGCGTTCGATCTCGATGCCTTCGATTATGTCCTGAAACCGGTGACGCCCGAGCGGCTCGAGCGCTCGGTGGCGCGCGCGATCGCGCGGCGCAATGTCCGTGCGCGCGGTGAGCCGGAATGGCTCAGCGAATTCTGGGTGCCCTATCGCAGCGAACTGCTGCGGGTCGCCGCGGCCGACGTCGAGCGGATCGATGCCGAGCGCGATTACGTCAGGCTGCACGTCGGCCAGAAAACGGGGGCCGGGCGCAGCTATCTGCTGCTGCAGACCGTTTCCGGGCTCGAAGCGCGGCTCGACCCGCGCCAGTTCATCCGTCTTCACCGTTCGACCATCCTGCGCCGTGACCGCATCGTCGGGTTGCGCCATGACGGGCTGGGGGTCTGGTCGGCCGAGCTCGACGATGGCGCAATGGTGCGGATCGGGCGGACATATCTTTCGCGTGCCAAGGCGATGGCGGGGCGCTAACCTCCCCACATGGCCGAACCGCTTACGCTGTTCCATCTCAGCGACATCCATTTCGGGCTTGAGGACCGCGCAGCACTGGCCAGCGTAAAATCCGCGATTCTGCGGCAGCGACCTGCAGCAGTGCTGATCACTGGCGACCTTACCATGCGTGCCCGACACCGCGAATTCACTGCGGCGCGCGACTGGATTGGCGCACTCGATGTCCCGGTAAGCGTCGAGGTCGGCAATCACGACATGCCCTATTTCAATCCGTTGGAACGGTTCACCGATCCCTATCGGCGCTTTCTCGAACTGCAGGCCGTGCTGGAAAAGCCGCTCGAATTGCCCGGCATTTCGGTGATTCCACTGCTCACGGCGGTCAAGGCGCAGTGGCGCTGGCCGTGGTCTGAAGGGCTGGTTAGCAAGCGCGCGCTGGCCGCTACTCTCGCCGCGATTGACCGGGTGCCGAACGGCAACCGCGTGCTGGTCACCGCGCATCATCCCCTGATCGAGCTTGAACCAAGCGGACGGCGACTGACCATCGGTGGCACCGCGGCAATGGCAGCGCTGGCAGGACGCGGGGTTGAGGCCGTGCTGACCGGACACGTCCACGATCCGTTCGATCTTGTCGCGGATACTGCCAATGGCCCACTGCGAATGATTGGCGCCGGAACCCTGTCAAAGCGGATCCGCTCGACCCCGGCAAGCTACAACGAACTCTCGATTACACCTGGCGGGATCGCGGTCGCCGTCCGCAACTTCGAAAACGTACCGACGCTTGAGATGCAGCTTCAGGCGGTGCCGCGGGATGCCCTGCCGCCGCGCGCAGCCGGTGAGCCGATAGCACCGATCGGCGCGGTGCCCGAGGTCGATCCGCCGGTGCATTGAGCGCACGCAAAAAGGGCGGCCCCGCGGGACCGCCCTTTGAAAATGCCTGGCAATTGCCAGCGGGAGCTTAGCGCTTCGAGAACTGGAAGCTCTTGCGCGCCTTGGCCTTGCCGTACTTCTTGCGTTCGACCGCGCGGCTGTCGCGGGTCAGGAACCCGGCAGCCTTGACCACGCCGCGCAACGCCGGTTCGAACCGGGTCAGCGCCTGCGAAATGCCATGCTTGACCGCGCCGGCCTGGCCCGAGAGGCCGCCGCCCTTGACGGTGGCGATCACGTCGTACTGGCCTTCGCGTTCCGAGACCTGGAACGGCTGGTTCAGCACCAGACGCAGGGTCGGACGAGCGAAGTACACGGCCTGTTCGCGGCCATTGATCACAACCTTGCCCGAACCGGGCTTGATCCAGACGCGGGCGACAGCATCCTTGCGGCGACCGGTGGCATAGGCACGGCCCTGCGCGTCGATCTGCTTTTCGCGCAGCGGCATCGTCGATACCGGCGGAGCGGCGGGCACTTCGGCAATTTCGCCGAGGTCGGCGAGATCGGTGACAGTATTCTCGGTCATCATGCACCCACCTTGTTCTTGCGGCTCATCGCGGCAACGTCGAGCACTTCGGGCTGGGTTCCGCCGTGCGGATGCTCCGTCCCGGCGTAGAGATGCAGCGCCCGCATCTGGTCACGGCCCAACGGACCGCGCGGCACCATGCGTTCGACTGCCTTTTCAAGCACGCGCTCGGGGAAGCGGCCATCGAGCACCTTGCCCGCGGTCACTTCCTTGATCCCACCAGCATAGCCGGTGTGCTTGTAATAGGTCTTCAATTTGAGCTTGTTGCCGGTCAGCTTGACCTTGCCGGCGTTGATCACGACCACATGGTCGCCGCAATCGACGTGCGGGGTGAAGCTGGGCTTGTGCTTGCCGCGCAGGCGATTGGCGATAACCACCGCGAGCCGACCGAGCACCAGGCCTTCGGCATCGATCAGATGCCATTTCTTTTCCACTTCGGCCGGTTTGATCGACCGGGTGACTTTGCTGAGCGCCTTCATGGCCAGCCTTCCTTGAACTGAAGGGGTAATCCCCTTGGGACACGCAAGCGACTCGAAAGCGTTCGCCGCGCGTGGAGGCGGCCCATTCGTTCAAAGCGCCCAACAAGTCAAGCTTCGGGGCCGGTTTCCAGAGAGGTAAAATAATACCGTTGAAACTGAGGCGGGTCAGGAACCGGTCGCCGACGCGAGACTCCAGACCTCGCGCGATACTCGCCGCGTACCGCTCAGGTCGGTCGCAATAATCCGTTCGAACAGCGCGGGCATCCCGCAGGGTAGCCATTTTTCGATCCGGACCAGAACGTCGTCCTCACCCTGGCTTCCGTCAGCCAGCGCCACGGTGCGATGCTGGTGTCGTTCCGCATCCGTGGCGTTGAACAGGTCCACCGGCCACGGCGATCCGCGCGTGTCGCCTGCCATCACGGCCAATGCCTGGACCGACTCGCGCTTGGTCTGTTCGGACACGGCGGCGCTTTTGAGAAGTCCGCTACCGACCTGCTGGGCCGCCCCGCGCGCGCTCTGGTCAGGTGCCTCCGTGATGTTCGCGGCGTGGATCGAGCCACGGCTGTCGATCATCAGCGGGAAGGGCCCGGGTTCGCTCCGCTGGCACTCGAGCTCGCCCATTCTCGCCAGAACCGGAGGGACATCGACCTTGACGCCAATCGGTGCCCCGGTCAGCACAAAACCGTTGCCCGATGCCGCGAATTGCACGCGGAAGCTGCGCTCGACGACAATCTGCTTTCCGTCCGAAAGTCCGCGGATCACGGTCCTGCTGAGCACCGGCGGGCCCGATGGCGGCGAGAATGCGCCCGCAGTTTCGGCATTGGCAGCGCTACCGATCTTTACGCCGGTAAGCGGTGCCAGTGCGCTAAACCCGGCAAGCAAGGCGAATGAAGTTTTCACTCCGTTGTCCAAAGCTTATGCCGCAGCGGCAGACCGCCAAGCCCGTCAACCCGGCTGGCGCAGCGTTCAATCGGCATGCGAACGTTTAATCCGTTGCCCCTCTTCGCATTGCAGCCAAATCCGGTTCGACAAGCGCAAAGGCAATGATTGGCGCAGGACACCGGGCCTTCGTCAAGTATTTCTCCTGAGTGCTTTACAAGCGGTTGGCGCCCGAACGAAGCATTTCGAGCACCCGAAGGCTCAAATCACATCGGTTTGTCGGGCGTTCCGGGGCGGCCAAGGAGGTGTGCACACCAGGTTGTCGTGACGAGCAACAGGGCACCGGTAAGCTGATGAAGCGCGGCAATCCAGATCGCCACCCCACTCATGACGGTCGCGATGCCAAGCAGAATTTGCGTTCCGAACACGCTATGCAGCACAGCCGAGGCACGGCGGTAATCGGCCCGCAGTCGCCGCGCGAGGACCACCAGGATCGCAACGACCAGCCAGGCCCACCAGCGGTGCAGGAAGTGGACTAGGTAAGGATCGTAGACCAGCGCGTGCCCGGGGTCCTGCGACCAATCGACACCAGCCGGGAAGAAACGGCCCTGCATCAGCGGCCAGGCATCCCAATTGAGCCAGCCGCTGCCCGCCACCGGTCCTGCCCTCAACCCTGCGAGCAAGGCCCCGTAGATCAGCTGCAGCGCCAGCGCCGCCAAAGCAAAGCCGCCGAGCCGCGTCAGTCGCGCCATGCGGCCGGTGCGCGCGAACAGCTGCACGTCAAGCGCGGTCCAGACCAGCGCGGCCAGCGTGGTCAGCGCCAGCGACAGATGAGTGGCAAGCCGCAGGTGGCTAACCTTCACGTCATGTGTCAGGCCTGAAGAAACCATCCACCAGCCGACCAGCCCCTGCAGCCCGCCCAGCGCCAGGATTGCCAGCAAGCGCAAGCGAAAGGCGGGCGGGACCATGCTGCGCAGCCAGAACCAGGCTAGCGGGAGGGCATAAGCCAGGCCCACCAGACGGCCCAGCAGGCGGTGGAACCATTCCCAGAAGAAGATGTATTTGTAGGCCTGCAGCGTCATCCCGGCCGGACCGTTGACTTCGGTATATTGGGGGATCTTCTGGTAAGCTGCGAACTGCGCCTGCCATTGCGCCTCGGTCAACGGGGGCAGCGCGCCGGTGATCGGCTGCCATTCGGTGATCGATAATCCCGATTCGGTCAGCCGGGTGACACCGCCCACCACCACCATCGCAACCACCAGCACGGCCACCGACCACAGCCACCAGGCAAGGGGACGAAGCTGATCCGAAGCAGTTCCGGTATGGGCGTTTCGCATAGCGGCGCTCTGCTGCGCTGCGCGGCAAAGCGCAAGTGCAGTGCACTAAAGTCCGTGTGCACCCTTGCAAGACGATACACTGTCACATACATGGGCGTCGCAATGCGGCAAGCAATCCTCTCGATTCGTGGCCGGCTGGACCAGGCCGGGGTAATCCTCTCCGGGCTCTGCGCCGTGCATTGCCTAGCCGGGCTGCTGCTGGTCGCCGGGCTGGGACTGGGCGGCGGCGTGCTGCTGGCGCCAGAGATTCACCGCTACGGGCTGGCGCTTGCAGTGGCGGTCGGTTCGATCACGCTGGTGCTGGGCATGATTCGCCATGGCGATCCCCTGCCGCTGCAAGTTGGTGCGGTCGGCATCGGGTTCATGGCCTGCGCGCTATTCGTAGGTCATGGCACCGTCGAAGCCGTCCTCACCATCCTCGGGGTCTCGCTGCTTGCCTGGGCGCACTTGCGCAACTTGCGTCGCGGCTACTGATCGCTATCTGCGGTCATACGATGACCGACAAGCTTTCACTCACCGTCAACGGGGTGCCGCATTTTGCCGCCACCGGATCGATCGCCGACCTGGTGCGGAGCCTTGAGCTCGATCCCGCCAAGGTCGCGGTAGAGCGCAACGGAGTGATCGTGCCGCGTTCCACGCTTGGCCAGCATCTTCTGGCCAGCGGGGATGTGTTCGAAATCGTGCATTTTGTCGGCGGTGGCCAAGGTACGGCGAGCGCTGCCGATACCTGGACGGTCGCGGGCCGTACCTTCACCTCGCGGCTGATCGTCGGCACCGGCAAGTACAAGGACTTCGAACAGAACGCGGCGGCGGTCGCAGCTTCGGGCGCGGAGATCGTTACCGTAGCGGTGCGGCGGGTCAATGTGTCCGACCCCAAGTCGCCGATGCTGACCGACTTCATCGATCCCAAAAAGATCACCTACCTCCCCAACACCGCCGGCTGCTTTACCGCAGACGACGCGATCCGCACGCTGCGGCTGGCGCGCGAAGCGGGGGGGTGGGATCTGGTCAAACTGGAAGTGCTGGGCGAAGCGCGCACGCTTTATCCCGACATGCGCGAAACGCTGAAGGCCTGCGAAGTGCTGGCAGGCGAAGGCTTTCTGCCGATGGTCTATTGCGTCGATGATCCGATCGGAGCGAAGCAGCTTGAGGAGGCCGGCGCGGTTGCGGTGATGCCGCTGGGCGCGCCGATCGGATCGGGGCTCGGCATCCAGAACCGGGTGACGATCCGCCTGATCGTCGAAGGCGCCAAGGTGCCGGTGCTAGTCGATGCCGGGGTGGGGACGGCCAGCGATGCCGCAGTGGCGATGGAGCTGGGCTGTGACGGGGTGCTGATGAACACCGCGATTGCCGAGGCCAAAGATCCGCTGCGCATGGCCCGCGCGATGAAGCTCGCGGTCGAAGCCGGACGCCATGCTTACCTTTCAGGCCGGATGGCAACGCGCAAATACGCAGATCCCTCCAGTCCGCTGGCTGGGCTCATCTAGGCTCAGGACTCATTGATCGAGCCAGAAGATAACGGTTGCGGCGATGCAGATGGCGGACATGAAGGTGTGGGCGCAGCGGTCGTAGCGGGTGTGGA
>JAYUCG010000058.1:0-26405 GCA_043740455.1 Novosphingobium sp.
TGCACGCAGGCGCCGCAGCTGACGCATTCGGACGACAGGAAGGTATCGCCCGCCTGACCGGCGCTGACCTTGGTGGCAAAGCCGCGCCCGTCAATGGTCAGTGCGAGCGTGCCCTGGACCTCGTCGCAGGCGCGCACGCAGCGCGAACAGGCGATGCATTTGCTCGGGTCGAAATCGAAGTAGGGGTTTGAGCTGTCGGTCTCGAGGCCCAGGTGGTTATCACCGGCATAGCCGTAACGCACATCGCGCAGGCCCACGGCGGCGGCCTGGTCCTGCAGTTCGCAATCGTTGTTGGCACTGCAAGTCAGGCAATCGAGCGGATGGTCGGAGATGTAGAGTTCCATCACCCCCTTGCGCAGCTTTTGCAGGCGCGGGGTCTGGGTGTGTACCACCATCCCTTCGGCGGCAGGCGTGGTGCAGCTGGCGGGAGTGCCGCGCATGCCGTCGACCTCGACCAGGCACAGGCGGCATGAACCGAATGCGGCGAGGTTGTCACTGGCGCACAGTTTGGGGATCGATCCGCCGCACTCAGCCGCCGCGCGCATCACGCTGGTCCCGGCAGGGACGGTGACCGGGCGGCCGTCGATGGTCAGCGAAACGCTGGTATCGGCATGGACTTCGGGGGTGCCGAAATCGCTTTGACGCTCATAGCCCATCGCGGTGTTCCTGTGCCTGGAGGTCGGCTGGTGTGTTGATATTAGCAGGTTCTGCAGCAAGTTTCACCGCCCGCGCGCCGATCGCCGTGGCGAAGGCGCGCATCGAGTGCCGATCATCGCTTTCGAGCAACGCGTCGAGCTTGGCCGAGCTTTTGGCCGGCCAAAGTCCGATGACCGGCTGGCCTTCGACATAAGCCGAGCCCGGGCCCAGCAATTCAAGGAGGTTTTCAGGTAAGCACACCGAATCGACCCCGCAGCTCAGGACCTGATCATAGCCTTCGTCGAGCGCGAAGTGCAGCGCTGCGGCAAGCCCGGCCAGCGGTCCCATGCCGCCGTGCGGCCAATCGGGGAGGGTGGGGGCGGGGGCGGTTTCGCGCCCGGCGACCACGACATGCTCGCTCCAGCCCGCCAGCGCATCGACGGCGCGGGCGATGAGCGTGCGGCCATTGAGCTCGGCCAGCGCCTTGTCGCTGCCAAAGCGTGACGATTGCCCGCCGGCAAGGACGACGCCGAGGATCACGTGAAGTCCTCTGGCCAATGCTTGAGCGCGCTTAGCACTGGATATGGCGTGAACCCGCCCAGCGCACATAAGGAGCCGAACTTCATCGTTTCGCACAGGTCTTCGAGCAGCTGCAATTCCGCCTCGCGGGTGGGCGACTGCTTAGCGGTGTTGTGCATCTGCGGCAGGCGCGAAACAGCATCGGGCGGAGCGCTGCCTTGTCCTCGGATCCGGTCGATCAGCTCGACCCCGCGGACCGAGCCGATCCGGCACGGGGTGCATTTGCCGCAGCTTTCCGCTGCGCAGAACTGCATCGCGAACCGTGCCATATGGCCCATGTCGGCGGTATCGTCGAACACCACGATTCCGCCGTGACCGATCAGCGCATCGGCAACAGTGTAAGCCTCGTAATCGAACGGAATATCGAACTGGCCGGGGTGGATGTAGGCCCCCAGCGGCCCGCCGACCTGCACCGCCTTGACCGGGCGGCCTGAAGCGGTGCCGCCGCCAATATCGTGGACCAGCTCGTTCAACGTTATGCCAAAGGCTGTCTCGTACAAGCCGCCGTGCTTGATATTGCCGGCCAGCTGGATCGGCATGGTGCCCTTCGACCGCGCGACCCCGTGGCTGTCGTACAGCGCGGCACCGCCCTCGATCAGGATGTGCGGGATGGCGGCGAAAGTCAGCACGTTGTTGACCACCGTCGGGCAGCCGAACAGGCCCTCAATCGCGGGTAGCGGCGGCTTTGCGCGGACTTCGCCGCGCTTGCCCTCGATCGAGTTGAGCATCGACGTTTCTTCACCGCAGACATAGGCCCCGGCGCCCACCCTGACCTCGATCGCGAACGGGGCGATCTGCGCTGCGGCCAGCTTGATGGCGGCCTCGAGCTTGGCGATGGCATGCGGATATTCGCTGCGCACATAGATGTAGCCGCGGCCCGCGCCGACGGCATGAGCGGCGATTGTCATGCCCTCGATCAGCTGGAACGGATCGCCCTCCATCAGCATCCGATCGGCAAATGTCCCGCTGTCGCCTTCATCGGCGTTGCACACGACATACTTGCGCGCGCCAGCGGCATTGGCGACAGTCTGCCACTTGATCCCGGCTGGAAAGCCCGCCCCGCCGCGCCCGCGCAGGCCCGAGCCGGTGACTTCTTCGATCAGCTCCTGCGGCGCGAGCGAGCGCGCTCGGATCAGGCCGGCCCAACCGCCGGTGGCCGCATAGTCATCGAGGCTGAGCGGACGGCTTTTGCCCGCGCGCGCAAACGTCAGGCGCTGCTGGCGGGCTATGAACGGATGCTTCGTGATCGGTCCAATGCACTTGTCCGAACTGCTCGCCAAAATTGCTCCAACATCGGCGGCGCTCGCCGGGCCGAAGCCGATCCCGTCAATCTCGACCAGCGGCTCGAGCCAGTGCATGCCCCAGCTGGAAACGCGCTCGACGCTCGCTCCAGCCGCGGCAAAAGCACTGGCCACATCGTCCGCGCCGCACGCCAAGGCGACCGCGTCGTCAGAGATCCGCACCGTGGTCATACCGAATGCACCAGCTTGATCAGCGCGGCAGAGTCGAGCCGGGCGTGGACTCGCTCGCCCACCCGCGCCGCAGGGCCCACGCTACACAGGCCCAGGCAATAGACCGTCTTGAGCTTCACCCGCGTTCCCGCTGCTTCCTCCGCAGACGGCACCAGAGCCTCGACCCCGCGCGCCTGGCAAGCTTCGGCCCGGCACAGTTCGATGCAGGGGCGCGGATCGGAGGTGGCGGTGAAATCATGGTAGAAGCTGACCACGCCGTGGACTTCTGCGCGGCTGAGGTTGAGTTCATGCGCGATTGTCGCTTCGGCCGCGGGATCGACGCAACCGAAAGCGTGCTGCACTTCATGAAGGATCGGCAGCAACGGGCCTTCGGTGCCTCGAAAAGCCCCGACAATTGCCTCCAGCTGCGCTTCCCGGTTCATCCGTTCAGCCTCGCCGCGTGCCACGCGACATGATCGGCCATGAAGGTCGAGATGAAGTAGTATGAATGGTCATAGCCCGGCTGCATCCGGATCGTCGCTGGAATGCCGGCCTTGCGGCAGGCCAGCGCGAGCAAGCCGGACTTGAGCTGTTCGTGCAGGAAATTGTCGGCCTCGCCCTGGTCGACCAGCAAGGCAGGCAGACGGGCGCCGTCTTCGATCAGAGCACAGGCGTCATACTCGCGCCACACAGTGCGGTCTTCGCCCAAGTATCCGCGCAGAGCCTTCTCACCCCACGGGCAGTTAAGCGGACTGACGATCGGCGCGAAAGCGCTGACCGAACGATATTTGTCGGGATTGCGAAAAGCCATGGTCAGCGCGCCGTGCCCGCCCATCGAGTGCCCGGTGATGCCTTGGCGCGCCATGTCGGCCGGGAACTCGGCGGCGATCAGCGCGGGCAATTCCTGCTCGATGTAGCTGCGCATGCGGAAATGATTCGACCATGGCTCCTGCGTTGCATCGACGTAGAACCCCGCACCCGTGCCGAAATCGTAGTCACCATCATCAGGCACATCGTCGCCGCGCGGACTGGTGTCGGGAGCGACGAAAATGATCCCGGCTTGCGCGCAGGCAGCGCGGTATTCGCCCTTTTCGGTGACGTTGGCGTGGGTGCAGGTCAGGCCCGAAAGGAACCACAGCACCGGCAATTTCGCGCCCGGGGCATGATCGGGCACAAACACCGAAAAGGTCATGCCAGTGCCGGTGGCTTCGCTTTGGTGCGTGTAGACCCCTTGCGTTCCGCCGTGGCTGCGATTGGTGCTGGTTATCTCCATCAGAACACGACGACCGAGCGGATGCTTTCCCCGGCATGCATCAGTTCGAACGCCTTGTTGATGTCCTCCAGCCCCATCACGTGCGTGATCATCGGGTCGATCTCGATCTTGCCGGTCATGTACATGTCGACGATCTTGGGCACGTCGGTGCGGCCCTTTGCCCCGCCGAACGCCGTGCCGCGCCAGTTGCGCCCGGTGACGAGCTGGAATGGCCGCGTGGAAATCTCTTTTCCCGCCTCGGCCACGCCGATGATGATCGAAGTGCCCCAGCCGCGGTGGCACGCCTCAAGCGCGGTGCGCATCACTTCGGTGTTGCCGGTCGCGTCGAAGGTATAGTCGGCCCCGCCATCGGTCAGCTCGACCACCTTGGCGACTACCTCCTCGCGGCTCAGGCCCTTGGAATTGAGGAACTGGGTCATGCCGAAGCGCTTGCCCCATTCCTCGCGCGCGGGATTGATGTCGACCCCGATTATCTTGCCTGCCCCGGCCAGCCGCGCGCCCTGGATCACGTTCAATCCGATCCCGCCGAGCCCGAACACCACGACATTGTCACCGACCTGGACCTTGGCGGTGTTGACCACCGCGCCGACCCCGGTGGTCACCCCGCAGCCGATGTAGCAGGCGGACTGGAACGGGGCGTCTTCGCGGATTTTGGCCACCGCGATCTCGGGCAGCACGGTGAAGTTCGAGAAGGTGCTGCAGCCCATGTAGTGGTAGATCGTCTCGCCCTTGAAGCTGAAGCGCGATGTGCCATCGGGCATCAGCCCCTTGCCCTGCGTCGCGCGGATCGCGGTGCACAGGTTGGTCTTGCCCGACAGGCACGACTTACACTGCCGGCATTCGGGGGTGTAAAGCGGGATCACGTGATCACCGGGTTTCACGCTGGTTACCCCGGCGCCAACTTCGCGCACGATCCCGGCGCCTTCGTGGCCCAGCACCGTGGGAAAGATCCCTTCGCTGTCGAAACCGTCGAGCGTGTAGGCGTCGGTGTGGCAGATTCCGGTCGCCATGATTTCGACCAGTACCTCGCCCGCCTTGGGGCCTTCAAGGTCAAGCTCGACGATCTCGAGCGGCTGCTTGGGGGCAAAAGCTACTGCGGCGCGGGTCTTCACGGGACTTTCTCTCCTGATTTTCGGCCTATGGCACTTGGTGGCAAGTTGCTCGACCGTGGTTCGCAAATAGTCATTTTGGGGCGGGTACCGCAACTACCATGGGTGGATGTCCGGTTGCACCGAGGAATTTGACCAAGTCGGCTCCCGACAGCCCCAGTGTCGCGGTGTTGCGGAGCGGGTGGACGTTTACGCAGGCAGAAGAAGCCAGGCGGCTGTCGATCACCACCTTCACCTCGTGCGCTTCATCGTTAAAGGCGGCCAGCGGAGTTACCGATCCGGGCTCAATCCCAAGCAGGCGGACCATGTCTTCGGCCTTGCCAAAGCTGACCTTCCTGGATCCAATCATGTTGGGTAGGGCTTTAAGATCCACCCGCGCGTCGTGCGGAGCGCTGACGACCCAGAATTGCCCGGCTGCGTCCTTCAGGAACAGGTTCTTGGTGTGCGCCCCAGGAATCTCGGCATGCAGCTGAGCGCTTTCCTCCACCGTATAGACTGCCTGATGCTCGGTCATGGCCCAAGCGATGCCGGCGGCGTCAAGCGCGTTCAGGAGTGATTGCTCTTGCGACACGGCCCGGCTCCCCAACGATCCCTACTTGAAAACGATCGTGCGGTTGCCGTTGAGCAAGACCCGGTGTTCGAGATGCAACTTCACCGCGCGCGCCAGCACCCGGCTCTCGGTATCCTGACCCTGGGCAATCAGATCGTCGACCGTGTCGGCGTGATCGACGATCGACACGTCCTGTGTGATGATCGGCCCTTCGTCGAGATCGGGCGTGACATAGTGCGCGGTCGCCCCAACCATCTTGACTCCGCGATCGTAGGCCCGGTGATACGGCTTTGCGCCCTTGAAACCTGGCAAAAAGCTGTGGTGGATGTTGATTACGCGGCCATCGAGCTTGCGGCACAACTGATCAGATAGGACCTGCATGTAGCGCGCCAGGATGATCAGATCGACCTCCTGCTCCTCAACCAGCTGAAGCAGCCGCGCTTCCTGTTCAAGCTTGTTTTCGGGCGTGATCGGCAGGTGATGGAACGTGATTTGCTCATGCTCGGCGCGGCGCTGCCAGGTGGTGTGGTTTGAGACCACGCTGGTCACCTCCATCGGCAAGCGATTGGTCGAGGTGCGATAAAGCAGGTCGTTGAGGCAATGGCCGCCCTGGCTGACCATGATCATGGCCTTGATCTTGCGCCGCAGATCATGGACCCGCCAGTTCAGCCTGAACGCGGTCGCGACCGGCGTGAACGCCTCGGTAAAACTCTCGATCGTCATTGCGGCGGGTCCGGAAAACGCCACCCGCATGAAGAAGCGGCCGTTCGAACCATCGCCATATTGCGAACTTTCAACGATATTGCAGTCCTGGCTGGCGATCGAATTCGCAACCGCCGCAACGATCCCCTTGCGATCTTCTGTCGCAATCAACAGAACAAAATCAGCACCTTTTTGCATCACATTCCCCGGTGAACGAGCGATGGCGGCGGCGGCTAGCCGCGTATGGCGGCCGGTCCATTGAGGGATGGCTACATTAGTGGTTCTGATTGCAACATGTAGAAGTTATGATCGATTTGCGAATTAAATTTACCGGTCGGGAAATTTTGGTGAATTGCCTCTTTGTCGGCGGGGGGACAGCCTCTACAACGACTGAATGGGATTGCGAAGATCCCGCGGGCACAGGGTGAAATGGGGAGACTTAAATTGAAAGCCAGTTGGAAAAAGTCGTCGGCGATCGTTGCGATCGCGGTACTAGGGGCAGGCGCGACACCTGCCTTCGCGCAAGTCAGTGCGCAAGCCGCCGCCAAACCCGCTGAAGAGCAGGCCAGCGCCCGGGGCGACTCAGACATCGTGGTAACCGCGACCCGGCGCGATCAGTCGATTCAGGACGTGCCGTTTACGCTCCAGGCGTTCAGCGCTGATACGCTCACCAAGCTCAACATTACCACCTTCAGCGACTTGTTGAAGTACACCCCCAACGTTACCTTTGCGAACAATGGCCCTGGCAATGGCGGGGTCTTCTTGCGCGGCCTGTCGGGTGGCTTTGCCGGTCAGCAATCGTCGGCCACGATCGGCGGCTTCCCGAACGTCGCACTCTACCTTGATGACCAATCGATGCAGTTCCCGGCGCGCAACGCAGACGTCTACGTCGCCGACATCGAGCGCGTCGAAGTGCTCGAGGGTCCGCAGGGCACGCTGTTTGGCGGCGGTGCGCAGGCCGGCGTGGTGCGCTACATCACCAACAAGCCCAAGCTGGGCAAGTTCGAAGCTCGGATCGAGGGCAGCTTCGGCGGCACCGCCGGCGGTGGGGCTAACGGCGCGTTCAACGCGATGGTTAACATTCCGATCATCCAGGACAAGCTCGCTATCCGCGCGGTTGTCTATGAAGATCACCACGGCGGCTACATCGATAACAAGTTTTCGACCTTCACCCGTCGCCCGAGCGATCTTGGTTCCTACTATCTGAATTACACGGATCCAGTTACCCTTGTGAACAACGGCAACCAGTTGACGGCGGCCCAGCAGACCAACAACGGACTCTACAACAACAACTCGTTGGTCGAGGACAATTTCAACCCCGTCGACTACACCGGCGGCCGCGTCTCGATCGGCTGGAACATTGCGCCCGATTGGGACCTGCTGGTTGCTGAATCGTACCAGAACCTCCAGTCCAAGGGCACCTTCGCGACCCAGACCTACAGCTATGACTATGCCCCGCTCACGGGCATGACGTCGACGCTGTTTGCGCCGCAGTATACCAAGGACAGCTACACGAACACCGCCTTGACCATCAACGGCAAGATCGGGGATTTCAAGCTGATCTACACGGGCGCCTATCTGAATCGCCACATCTCGCAGCAGGGTGACTACACCAACTACGCCCGTTCAACCTATGGCATCTTCTATCAGTGCACCGGCGGTGCGAACTACTACTTTGGCGCAGGCCTCGCACCGTATTGCCATGAGCCGACCAGCTACTGGACGGACAAGGTGCGCAACACGCACGAGAGCCACGAATTCCGTATCAGTACGCCCGATAGCGGCCGAATTCGCGCGATCGCAGGTGCGTATTACGAGTCGTTCAAGATTCAGGACAATCAGGATTGGGATTACAAGACCATTCCGCAGTGCAGTCCCACGCTGACTAACGCCCAGAACCAGTCGGCCGGCAATGTGTGCTTGGGCCTCGTTGCCCCCAGCCCTGCAGCCACGCTCAATGTTCCTGGCCCGCGCGGTCCGGCCGTTGCCTTCGGTGAAGATACCCAGCGCGGTTACAAGCAGTATGCACAGTTCCTTTCGGTCGATTTCGACATCCTGCCGAACCTGACCATCACCGGCGGCACACGCCACTATTACTACAAGGAATTCGAGACCGGGTCGGTCTATTCCTCGTTCAACGCCGGTTGCTATCAGGTTCCGGTGTGCACGACCGGCTCAAACCTTGATGCCCTTGGCCTCAAGTCCAGCTATCATGGCTTCAAAAGTAAGGGCACGATCACGTGGAAGCCGCAACCGGGCACGATGGTCTATGCTACGTTCAGCCAGGGCTTCCGTCCCGGCGCCTTCAACCGTGGACCTTCGGCGCGTGTTAAGGATCCTGTGGCGCCGCACAACAAGCAGTTGCTAATTCCGGCCGCTTACGCTCCGGACAACCTGACCAACTGGGAAGTGGGCCTCAAGACCGATCTGTTTGACCGGAAGGTCACCTTCAACATGTCGGCCTACCTCATGGACTGGAAGAACGTGCAGGTCGGCTTCTTCAATCCGGCGGGCGGCTTCGGCAACACCGCGTTTGGCACCAATGGCCCGAACTATCGCATCAAGGGCGCCGAAATGCAGATCGTGGCGCGTCTCGCGGAAGGGCTGACGATCCAGGGTTCGGCAACCTACAACGACTCGAAGCAGTCGAATGAGCCTTGCTTCATTGCGAACAACCCGGGCGTGTCGAGCTTCGGCAAGTGCATCACGCAGGTCTTCTCGGGTGGTGTAGTGCAACCGGTGCAGAGCCCGTTTGGCAAAATCGGCAGCATCACGCCGTTCAGCCCACATTTCCAGGGCAACATCCGCGGCCGCTACGAGTGGACCGGCAAGGGCGGCATGGAATGGTTTGTGGCGGGCGGCGTGAATTACACCAGCTCGCAGTTCAACGAGCCTGCGACCTACCCGTCGGGCGACGTTCCGGGCAACGGCAACGTGCTCGGCCCGAACGGGATCATCGTTCCCGCTACCACGGTGCTGCGCTACAAGATGCCGGGTTATGCACTCACCGATGCGCAGATCGGCTTCAGCCGGGACAACTGGACCGTGACGATCTTCGGCGACAATCTGCTCAACAGCCACGCCTCGACGTTCACGAACTCGTCGCAGTACATCAAGACCTCGACGATCGTGCGTCCAATGACCTACGGCATCAAGATCAGCACAAAAATCTGATCGCATGCCGATAACTCGACGGGCAGGGGGTGGTGCCAGAGGCGCCACCCCTTGTTTTTTGACGGCACCGCGAGTTTGACAAGCGCGCGGCGATTGCTGACAGAACGGGGCGTAATGATCTCCCAAGCCGAAATTTCCAGCGACAAGTCAGCCCAGTCGCCACAGTCGTCTCCTGCTTCTCCGCTGGAAGCAGAGCTGCTTCACTTGCACGCACTTCAGGCGAAAGGTGACTACGCCACCGTCGTTGGCGGTGCAAACCACCTGCTTGAATCGCACCCTACAAATCGCGATCTGCTGCTGGTTGCCGCCCACTCGCTGCGCATGATGCAGCAAACCGACCTTGCGCTGGCCGCACTTGAGCGGCTGGCGCAGCATTGCCCTCGGTTTAGCCAGATGTTTCTCGAACGCGGCTTATGCCATGTCGCGTTGCGAGATGCGCCTGCCGCGATCGCGGATCTACGCACCGCGGTGGCGATCAATCCAGCCCTGGCGATGGGCTGGCGCATGCTCGACGGGCTGCTCCGGATGACGGGCGACAACGCTAGCGCCGATCTCGCCGTGAAGCATTGCTCACACCTCGCCAGTCTGCCGCCGCCAATCGTTCAGGCCAAAGTCCTCTACGGCGATGAAGAGGTCGATCGAGCGGAAATGCTGATCCGCCGGTTTCTGCTCGATTTCGGAGATCATCCCGAAGCGATGCGCCTGCTCGCGCAAATCGGCCACTTGCGCAATGTGCTCGATGATGCCGAAACGCTCTATGCCGGTGTGCTGTTGATGGTGCCAGATCATCACGAGGCGCGGCAGGAATACGTTCAGGTGCTGATCGCGCGCCACAAGTTCCCGCAGGCCAGTGCCGCACTCCAGCCGCTGCTCGAACGCGATCCTGCCCATCACGCCAACCGCATCCAAGCGGCGACCATCCAGGTCGGGCTGGGTGATTTCGAGGGGGTGATCCCGGCTTATCGCGCGATGCTACGCGAGACGACCGGCGATTCTCCTCAAGAGCGCGTCCATCGCGCCGATCTCAATCTCTGGCTTGGCCATGCGCTCAAGACCGAGGGTAGGACCGATGAAGCGATCGAGGCCTACCTGGCGGCAACCGCCGACCGGCCCGATTTCGGCGACGCGTGGTGGAGCCTTGCCAACCTCAAAACCTATCGCTTCGCGCCTGAATCCATCGCGGTGATGCGTCAGCAACTCGACAATCCCGCGACTGCGGTGAACAACCGGATCCATATCGCATTCGCCTTGGGCAAAGCCCTGGAGGACAATTCCGATTACGCCGGAGCTTGGGCCGCATACGAGCAGGGCAACACCATGCACCGCGCGAGCAACGACTACATTCCCGAGTTCTTCGAGACCAATACGCGCGAACAGAAGCGCGTGTGCACAGCCTCGTTTTTCGCCGAACGGGCCGGCTGGGGCTCCGACGACCCCGCGCCGATCTTCGTGCTTGGCCTGCCGCGGTCAGGCTCGACGCTGATCGAACAGATCCTGGCCTCGCACAGCATGGTCGAAGGCACGCAAGAGTTGCCCGATGTGCAGCGCATCGTGCACGAACTGCAGGGCCGCGAACTCAACTTCGACGAGCCGCGCTACCCTAATGTACTGCCCGATCTCGATGCGGCGGTAATCCGTCGGTTCGGCGAACAATACATTGCCGATACGATGCCCAACCGGATCCTGGGCCGCCCCTATTTCATTGACAAGATGCCCAACAACTTTCGGCACGTCGGGCTGATCCATTTGATCCTGCCGAACGCCAAGATCATTGATGCGCGGCGCGAGGCGATGGCCTGCTGCTTCAGCAACCTCAAACAGCTGTTCGCGCAGGGGCAGGAATTCACCTACGGGATCGAGGATATCGCTCGCTACTACCGAACCTACGTCGAGCTGATGGACCACTGGGATGCGGTGCTGCCGGGGCGCGTGCTTCGGGTGCAGCACGAGGACGTGGTCGACGACCTAGAAGGCAGCGTGCGGCGCATTCTCGACTATTGTGGACTGCCGTTCGAACCGGCCTGCCTCGAATTCCACAAGACCCGGCGCAGTGTGCGCACCCCGAGTTCCGAGCAGGTTCGCCAACCGATCTTCCGTGACGGGCTCGATCAGTGGAAGAAATTCGGGCCCTGGCTCGAACCGTTGCGCACTGCGCTCGGACCTTACGTTACGGCAACCTAGAGGAATCATGATGGCCACCACAGCACCCAGTTTCGATGCCCAGTCCTCCTCGTCGGTCGGCCTGCGCTGGTACGTGCTGTTCATCATGATGCTCGCCTACACGATCAACATCGCCGACCGTTATGTGATGTCGACAGTGCTCGAACAGATACGGCTCGAGCTGCATCTTACGGATGGCGGTGTGGCATTCCTGACGGGAGTATCGCTCGCACTGTTCTATGTGGGCATGGGCATCCCCCTCTCCTGGCTCGCCGACCGATCGAGCCGGCGTAACCTGCTGGCCGCCTCGATTACCCTTTGGTCGCTGATGACCACCTTGTGCGGCCTGTCGCGCGGATACTGGCAACTGCTGCTCGCGCGGATCGGAGTGGGCGTGGGCGAAGCCGGCGGCACGCCCTCGTGCAATTCGATCGTCTGCGATTACTTTCCCGCCAGCCGCCGGCCGATGGCACTGACGATCTTCGCGCTCGGCGCGCCGATCGGCGCCTGGCTGGGTGCGGACATGGCCGGCGCGGTAGCGCATGCTTATGGCTGGCGTGCGGCGTTTCTCGTGCTCGGCGTGCCCGGGGTGCTGCTCGCCTCGGTCATCATGCTTACGATCCGCGAGCCGAAGCGCGGCCGCCTCGATGCGGTGACCGATGAGGCGGCGCCCACGCTGATGGAAACCCTCAAGTTCCTGTTCAGCCAGAAGTCGGCGGTTCACGTGTTGATGGGCAGCGGAGTTTCGGCGCTCTGGGGTTGGGGGCTGATGTGGTTCACCCCCACCTTTATCCAACGTACCTATTCGCTCGACGTGGGCGCAGCGGGCGCGGTCGTCGGGCCGATCCACCTTGTCATGGGCATCCTGGCCTCGCTGCTGACCGCCTGGCTGCTCTCGCGGCCCTCGTTTGTCGATCCGCGGCGGATCGTCTGGCTGCTCGGCGGCGTGACCGGGATCGCCACGGTGCCCTCGATCCTCGCCTACTACACGCATTCGCTCCCGCTCGCGACCGCGATGTGGTGGCTCTTCATCCCCGCGATCTACTTCTACATCGGTCCGGCCTTCGCGCTCGGGCAGAACCTCGCGCCGCCCAAAATGCGCGCGATGTTCAGCGCGGTGGCGCTGCTGATCGCCAACGTGTTCAACTTGATCGTCGCACCGCAGGGCGTGGGGCTGCTCAGCGACTGGTTCGCGGGTCCCGCCGGCGCTGACGCGGCCTCGTTGCGGATCGCGCTGCTGATCCTCGCACCCACCGGCTTCTGGGCCGCGTTCCACTACTTCATGGCCGCCAAGACGATCATCGCCGACCAAAAGCGCGCTATCGGCTATGTCTGAGTTCGCGCCGCTCAAGTCCTATATCGCGGGAAGCTGGGTCGCCCCCGCAAGCTCGACCGCCACGGTCGATGCGATCAACCCGGCGACCGAAGAGGTCTGCGCCACCGTTGCAGTGTGCGGTCCTGACGATGTCGACCGCGCGGTGCAGGCCGCGCGTGCGGCCTTCGATGGCTGGGCGCAAACCCCGCTCGAACAACGGCTTGCGTTGGTCGAGAAGCTGATCGCGGTGTTCGAAGCGCGCTATGACGAGATGGTCACTGCGATCAGCACCGAAATGGGTGCGCCTTACGATCTCAGCCACGATGCCCAGGCCGAAAGCGGCCCCGGCCATCTCAGGGCAACAGTCCGCGCGGCGCGCGAGATGGCGTGGGACTACGATGTGGGCGAAGACGGCATCGTCACGCACGAGCCGATTGGCGTCTGCGTGCTGATCACGCCGTGGAACTGGCCGATCAACCAGATTGTCTGTAAGGTTGGCCCGGCACTGGTCGCTGGTTGCACCATGGTGCTCAAGCCCAGCGAAGTCGCACCGCTTTCGGCGCAACTTTTCGCTGAATTCATCGACGAGGCGGGCTTTCCTGCGGGCGTATTCAACATGGTACACGGCACGGGAGCCGCGATCGGTGAGGCGCTGACCAGCCACGAGCAGGTTGACATGATCTCGTTCACCGGGTCGACCCGCGCTGGCATCCAGATCGCCAAGGTCGCTGCCGAAACGGTCAAGCGCGTTTCGCAGGAACTGGGCGGCAAGTCAGCCAATATTGTTTTTGCGGATGCAGGGCTGGAAGCGGCGGTCACCCGCGGGGTCCAGCAATGCTTCAACAACACCGGCCAGAGCTGCAATGCGCCCACACGGATGCTGGTCGAGCAATCGGTCTACGGCGAAGCTGTGGCGATCGCCGCCCGCGTTGCGAAGCAAACGGCGCTGGGCAATCCCACGGCCAAGGGCGACCATCTCGGCCCGGTGGTCAGCAAGGCACACTTCGACAAGATCCAGGGCCTGATCCAGGCGGGGATCGACGAGGGCGCCCAACTGGTCGCGGGCGGTACCGGCCGCGCCGACGGATTCGATCGCGGCTACTACGTCAAACCGACGGTCTTCGCCGGGGTTCACAACAAGATGACCATCGCGCAGGAGGAAGTATTCGGCCCGGTGCTGGTCCTTATCCCCTTCGCCGACGAGGCCGAAGCGATCAGAATTGCCAATGACAGCCCTTATGGCCTTTACGCCTTTGTCCAGACCGGCGACCTGGAGCGGGCGCGACGCATTGCGCGTCTGATGCGGGCGGGCGGAGTCAGCATCAACGGTACCAGTCAGGACTACATGGCGCCTTTCGGCGGCTACAAGCAATCGGGCAACGGCCGCGAATACGGCAAATTTGGGCTTCACGATTTCCTCGAGATCAAGTCGATCAGCGGGTTCCGCGCCCCGTGAAGCTGGCCGGCATCCAGACCTTTGTGGTCGGCAATCCGCCGCCGCACTTCGGCGGGCGCTATTTCGTGTTCGTCAAGCTGACCACCGCCTGCGGCATCAGCGGTCTGGGCGAGGCCTATTGCGTGCCGTTCGATCCGCATCTTGTCGCCAGGATGATCGAGGATGTCTTCGCGCGCTATGCCGAGGGCCGCGATCCGCACGATATCGAGGCGCTGTGGCGGCGTGTCTATTCGAGCGGGTTTACCCAGCATCCCGACCTGACCGTGATGGGCGTGCTCAGCGCTCTGGAAATGGCCTGCTGGGACATCGTCGGCAAGGCGGCGAACCAGCCGGTTTACAAGCTGCTGGGCGGTCAGGTACATGAGCGGCTCCGCGCCTACACCTACATCTATCCGAAACTGGGCGATCAGAGCGATGTCTATCACGACCCCGATCTGGCGGCAGTGCGAGCGGCCGAATATCTGGCGCAAGGCTTCACCGCGCTCAAGTTCGATCCGGCTGGGCCCTATTCGGCCTTCGACGGGCGGCAGCTGTCGCTCGATGCACTTGAGCTCAGCGAACGCTTTGCCCGGCAATTGCGCGAAGCAGTCGGCACCAAGGCCGATCTGCTGTTCGGGACCCACGGCCAGATGACCGCGGCCGGCGCGATCCGTCTGGCCAAGCGGCTCGAACCCTATGACCCGCTGTGGCTTGAAGAACCAGTGCCGCCCGATGCTCCGGAAGAAATGGCCAAGGTTGCCCGGGCCACCAGCATCCCTATCGCCACGGGTGAGCGGCTGGCGACCAAGTACGATTTCGCCCGACTGCTGCAGGCCGGCAGCGCCGCGATCTTCCAGCTGAACCTGGGCCGGGTCGGCGGACTGCTCGAGGCGAAGAAGATCGCCGGGATGGCCGAGGTGCACCACGTCCAGATTGCGCCGCACCTCTATTGCGGGCCGGTGGTTGGCGCGGCCAACGTCCAGCTGGCGACCTGTTCGCCAAACTTCCTGATCCTGGAAAGCATCGAAAGCTGGGGCGGGTTTCACAGTGAAATCCTGAAGACCCCGATGCAGTTCGAGCAGGGCCATGTCATTCCGCCAACCGCGCCGGGGCTTGGGGTTGAGCTCAACGAAGCGGTTGCCCTGGCCAACCCCTATACGGGGACGATGCTGCATTTGGAAGTGACGCAAAGCCCGGTCAGCTGATGGACGAATTTGACTATGTGATCGTTGGCGCCGGAACCGCCGGCTGCGTTCTGGCTAGCCGCTTGACCGAGGACGGCAAGACAACCGTATTGTTGCTTGAAGCAGGGGGCAGCGACCTTTCGATCTGGATCCAGATGCCGATCGGTTATGGCCGGACCTTCTTCGACCGCCGGATCAACTGGATGTACGATACCGAGCCGGTTGCGGCGCTCGGCGGACGGCGGAGCTATTGGCCGCGCGGCAAGGTGGTCGGCGGCTCGGGATCGATCAACGCCATGGTCTATGTCCGCGGTCAACCGCACGATTACGAGGACTGGAAGGCGCTGGGCAACCCCGGCTGGGGATGGGACGATGTCCTCCCTTACTTCAAGAAGTCGGAGGATTTCGACCGGCACAGCGCGTTCCACGGCCGGGGCGGCCCGCAGCACGTCACCGACATCACGCCGCATGTGCATCCGGTCTGCCACAACTTCATCGAGGCGGCCGGCGCGCTGGGATTTCCGCCCACCAACGATTTCAATGGCAGTCAGTCTGAAGGGGTGGGGTTTTACCACATCAACACGCGCGGCGGCTGGCGCGCCTCTACCGCCAATGCTTTCCTGCATCCGGCGCGCAAGCGCAGCAACCTGACGCTTCGCACCCGGGCACTGGCCAGCCGTATCCTGTTCGATGGCAAGCGTGCGGTCGGCATTGAATACACCGCGCGCGGGAAGACGAATCAGGTGCGGGCGCGGCGCGAAGTTATCCTCAGCGGCGGCGCGATCAATTCGCCGCAATTGCTCATGCTTTCGGGCATCGGGGATCCGGATCAGCTGAAAGCTCTGGGTATCGAAGTTGTGGTCCCGGCAAAGGCCGTGGGGCGCAACCTGCAGGATCATCTGGCGGTCTCCTATTTCTACAAGACCCGCACCGCGACGCTCAACGACGTGCTCTATCCCGCGCTCGGCAAGGCGAGGGCGGGCCTGCGGTACATGTTCGATCGCTCCGGACCGCTATCATTGAGTGTCAATCAAAGTGGCGGCTTTGTGCGCAGCAGCGCGGACCAGATGCATCCCAACCTGCAACTGTATTTCAGCCCGGTGAGCTACACCAAGACGCCCCTGTCCGAGCGCAAATTGCTCAATCCCGATCCGTTTTCGGCGTTTCTGCTATCGCACAACCCGTGCCGGCCGACGAGCCGCGGGCATATCGAACTGGCATCGGCGGATCCAACGGCGCATCCGCATATCCAGCCCAATTACCTGGCGACCCAGCAAGACATCGATGATGTGCTCGCCGGGAACCGCCTGCTGCGCCAGATTGCGCGGGCCGCGCCGTTGGCCGATATCATCACCGAAGAACTTGTTCCGGGTGCTGCGGTTGAAGGTGACGAGGCCCTGCTGCAAGACTTCCGCAACCGTGCCGACACGGTCTATCACCCGACCTCGACTTGCATGATGGGCCCGGACAGCCGCACTGCGGTGGTCGATGCGCGGCTACGTGTGCACGGGGTGCAGGGCTTGCGGGTGATCGATGCCTCGATCTTCCCGACGATTACCTCCGGCAACACCAATGCCCCGACGGTGATGGTGGCGGAAAAAGCGGCTGCCATGCTCCGCGAAGACGCGTAAATTTAATTTACCAATAGCATTTTGGCCTGCTAGCTTCCGCGAGTAAGATTCTTCGCGGAAGGGGGCGAAATGTCGAGCAAGATCGAGCTCAGGCGGCTGCCACCGCTCAAAGCGCTCAAAGGCTTTGAGGCAGCGACGCGTCATCAGAGCATTCGCGATGCCGCTGCGGAGCTATGCCTCACGCACCCCGCGATCAGCCACCAGGTCCAACTGATCGAAGAAGCGCTGGGGGTGGCGCTGTTTGCTCAGGAAGGCCGCCATATCGTTTCGACCGAGGAGGGGCGGGTGCTGTATCCTTATGTGCGCAGCGCGTTTGAATCGCTGCTCGAAGGGGTGGAGGCGGTCCACCGCCATGCCCTCGACAAACCGCTGCGGGTCCAGACCTATGTGACTGCATCGATCCGCTGGCTGGCGAAGCGGGTGCCAGAGTTTTTGCACTCGCATCCAAAAATCAAGCTGACGCTGAGCACCTGCGCGGTGGAATGGGAATTCGACGATGTCCATGCCGACGTCGGGCTGGTTTATTGTGAGACTGCGCCCGATCCCGGCAAATTTCATTGGATGTCGCTGTTTGACTATGCGCTGTTCCCGGTTTGCAGCCCCGAATTCCTGGCGCGGATCGGGCGAAAAGCGAGCCTTGCCGAATTGATGCGGCAACCCTTGGTCGCGATCTATACCGAGGTTCAAAACTGGGACAGCTGGTTCACCTCGGCCGGGGCCCAGTTCGAACCCGAAGTGCCTTACCTGATGGTCGATACCTTGGCGGTCGCGCTGGAAATGGCGCTGAACGGCGAGGGCGTGGCCTTGGTCAACGGCCCGTTCGTCGATCAGGACCTGGCTGCCGGGCGGCTGGTCAGGCCGTCCGACCATGTCGAGATCTGTCCGGGATCATGGGGCCTGATTTGCCGCAAGGACATGAAGGAAAACCTGCGCATCCGCACCTTCATGGACTGGATGGCGGATCACGTGGCCAATCCAGCCTGAACTACCGGATCCCGCGAGAGCGCTAGCGCCTCGGCACAACCTCATAGCCCGGCTCTTCGGGCTCGTCGTCGATCATCTCCGCCGGGAATCCGGTGCCGAGAACTTTGACCCCTAGCGGTTCTTCATAGCGGCGAATGATATTCGGCGAAAATTCGCGGCTGCCGTATTGTTGCTCGGCCTCCTTGAACAGCCGAACGATCAGCGGCGACATTTCAACGGGTACGCCGGCCTGTTGCGCGATTTTGTCGAACAGCCCGATGTCCTTGCTGACCAGATCCATCGTGAAGTTGATGTCGCGGCTGCCGTTGAGGATCACCTGGCTTTCGGTTTCATGCACAAAGCTGTTGCCCGAAGAAATGCGGATCGCTTCGTAGGTGGTATTCATGTCCAGCCCGATCGCCTTGCAGGTGGTCAGTGCCTCGGCGAGGGCGACCAGGTGGACTGTGCACAGGTAGTTGGTCATGACCTTGAGCTGCGATGCGGTGCCCAGTTCTCCGGTATGGAGAATCCGGCGACCCATCGTCGTCAGCACGGGCAGCACGGCTTCAAAGGCGGCGCGCGGTCCGCCCGCGAAGATCGCAATATTGCCGGTATCGGCGCGGTGGCAGCCACCCGAAACCGGGCATTCGATGAACATCGCGCCGCGCGCCTCGACCAAGGCGCCGAGCCGGATCACTTCGGAAAAGTCGGTCGTGCTCATTTCCAGCCAGACCTGGCCGGGACGCATCACCGCCAGAAAACCGTCCGCTCCCTCGGCCACGGCAGAACTGGCGGCTGGGGAAGGCAGGCAGGTCACGATCAGATCGACAGCTTCACTCAAGGCCTTGGGTGACGCAGCCGATTTCGCACCGCGCCCGACATATTCGCGAACCAGATCATCGTCGAGATCGCGCACGGTAACGTCATGGCCATTTCGAATAAGGCTGCCGGCGAGCTTGCCGCCGACATTGCCAAGGCCAATAAATCCAATTTTCATAATGACTTTCCGCGCTCTTCAGGCACCTCTACCAGCGACGGTTAGAGCCACCGGCCCGACTAGCCACAAATGAAAATTTTGCGATTACAGCTAAATTTTTTGAACGCAGGAAGTATCGGACTGCAACCGGAGAACCTGAAAATTTTTTGAACCAATGGCGCTGAATTGCACATTTGTCCTTCGCCCCTGACAAGCCCTAAAGTTAGCCTCAGAATGCCCCGGGAGTGAGACCTATTTCAATGCAGACACAGGCGCACGTAGTCATCATCGGCGGCGGCATAATGGGGGCCAGTCTGCTTTATCATTTGGCCGAACTGGGTTGGACCGATTGCATGCTGATCGAGAAGGACGAACTGACCTCGGGCTCCACCTGGCATGCGGCCGGGCAATGCCCGAGCATCACCGGTAGCTTCAACCTGGCGAAGATCCACGCTTACAGCAACGACCTCTATCCGCGATTGGAAGCGCTGACCGGCCAATCGGTCAGTTGGCACAAGTCGGGCGGGATCCGGCTCGCCACCAATGAGCGCGAGCTGGCCTGGTTCAAATACATCGATGGTTTTTCCAAGATCATCGGGTTTGAAATGGAGATCATCCCACCGGACGAAATCCGCCGGATCAACCCGTTCATGACGACTGACGGGGTGATTGCCGGGGCGTACACGACCAGCGATGGCCACGCCGATCCTTCTGGCATCTGCAATGCCATGGCGATCGGGGCGAAGGCGATGGGCGCGACGATCGTTCGCCGCAACCGGGTGACCGGGCTGACCCAGCTGCCCAGCGGGGAATGGGATGTAGCCACCGAATTGGGCACCGTCCGGGCCGCCATGGTGGTCAACGCGGCCGGTTGTTATGCCCGTCAGGTCGCCCAGATGGCCGGGATCGATATCCCCGTCACCAACATGGAACACCACTACATCGTCACCGATCCGATCCCCGCCTTCGTCGATCGCGACGAGGAAATCCCGGTGATGCGCTGCCCCTATGTCTCGGGTTACTTCCGGCAGGAGCAGAAAAGCGGGCTGATCGGGGTTTACGAGAATTTGGGGTTGGCCGAAGCTTGGGCGCCCAAGGGCATGCCCGAATGGGAATCGACCAGCGAGCTGTTCATCGACGATCTCGACCGGATTTCGAAATGGCTCGAACGGGCGATCGAACGGATGCCGATATTTGGTGAGGTCGGCATTCGCCGGATCGTCAACGGCGCAATTCCCCATACCCCCGATGGCGGGCCGTTGCTTGGCCCGGCTGCCGGCCTCACCAATTTCTGGCAGTGCTGCGGCACCTCGTTCGGGATCGCGCAGGGCGGCGGCTCGGGCAAATACCTCGCGCAGTCGATGGTCTACGGCGACGCCGACATCAACATGGTCGAGTTCGATCCGCGCCGGTACGGGCCGTTCGCCGATGAGGCTTACAGCCGCGCGAAGGTCTTCCTCGATTACCGCATGACCTTCACCACCCGTCCGCCGGGCGAGGAAGAGCCCGATGGGCGTCCCCAGAAGATCAGCCCGCTCTATGGGCGGTTGCTCGCGGCGGGTGCAGTTTATGGCGAAACCTATGGGTGGGAACGCCCCAAGTGGTTCTCGCTTGATGGCCGCAGCGAAGAGGCCGGATACCACCGCACCAATGTATTCGAAGTGGTGGCAGCCGAAGTGAAGGCCGTTGAGCAGCGGGCCGGGTTGCTCGATCTGTCAGGCTTTGCCAAGTACGAGGTCACCGGACCCGACGCCGAAGCCTTCCTGAACCGCATCTGCGCCAATCGCATGCCAAGAAAGCAGGGCGGGATTGGCCTGGTCCATCCGCTTTCCCGGCTTGGCCGCATCTATGGCGAAATGACCGTCACGCGGATGGCCTACGATCATTTCTACTGCCTTTCGGCGGCTGCCGCCGAACAGCGCGACGAGGACCACATGCAGCAAAGCAAGTTGCCGCATGAAGACGTGACGATCGCCAATGTCACCATGGATCGCGGCGTGTTGGTGCTGAGCGGGCCGCGCTCACGCGAAGTGCTCGCCAAGCTTACCGACGCGGATCTGTCGAACGATGGTTTCCGCTGGCTGAGCGGGCAGGACATCGAGATCGCCGGTCTGCCGGTGCGTGCGCTGCGGGTGTCCTATGTCGGTGAACTGGGCTGGGAACTGCATCCGACGATGGACGATCTCGCCAAGCTTTATGACGCCGTCTGGGCGGCCGGGCAGGAGTTCGGGATCGCCAATTACGGGCTCTATGCGGTCAATACGATGCGGATGGAAAAGGGCTACAAGGCCTGGGGCAGCGAACTGACCAACGAGCTGACCATGATCGAAGCCGGGATGGACCGTTTCATCCAGTTCAAGAAGGATGACTTTGTCGGCAAGCAGGCGACGCTCGATGCGTCCGACCGGTTCCGGATTGTCTATGGCGAAGTTGCCGCGACCAATGTCGATGTGCGGGGCGCGGAACCGTGCATGGTGGAAGATGCCTGCATCGGTCTGACGACGTCAGGCGGCTTTGGCCACCGGACTGGCAAGAGCCTGTTCTTTGCCTGCGTGCCGCATGACCATGCTGCGCCCGGCGCCCAATTCGAGATCCAGTTGCAGGGGGAGCTTCATACAGCGACGGTGCTTGAGCATCCGGCCTATGACCCCGACAACGCCAAGATGAAGGTCTGAGCGCGTGGCTGCTGAACTTCCTCGCAAGGCCCGCGTCGTCATCATTGGCGGCGGCGTGATTGGCTGCTCGATTGCCTATCACCTGACCAAGATCGGTTGGCAGGATGTCGTCCTGCTCGAACGCAAGCAATTGACCAGTGGCACCACCTGGCACGCGGCCGGGCTGGTGGGCCAGCTGCGCCCTTCGATCAACATGACCAAGCTCGCCAAATATACCGGCGAACTGTACCGCGGGCTGGAAGCGGAAACCGGGCAGGCGACCGGCTACCGCCAGTGTGGCTCGATCTCGATGGCGACCAATGCCGAGCGTTTCGAGGAGCTCAAGCGCAGCGCTTCGATGGCCAAGGTATTCGACTTGCCGGTCAATGTGGTGACCCCGCAAGAGATCAAGGAATTGGCCCACATCGTCAATGTCGATGATGTCGTCGGCGGCATTCACATTCCCAGCGACGGCTATGCCAATGCAGTCGATATCACCATGGCGCTGGCCAAGGGTGCGCGCAGCGGCGGGGCGCGGATCTTTGAAAACACCAAGGTGACGCGCATCCGCCATGACGGCACCCGCGCCACCGGCGTGGACACCGCCGAAGGTCCGATCGATGCCGACTATGTGGTGATCTGCGGCGGCATGTGGACCCGCGATCTGGCTGCCAGCGTCGGTGTCACCGCGCCGCTCCACGCCTGCGAACATTACTACGTGCTGTTCGAAGGCGTCGAAGGGATCGACCCGAGCCTGCCGGTGCTGCGCGACTATGATTACTGCGGCTACTATAAGTACGATGCCGGTAAATTGCTGGTCGGGGCGTTCGAACCCAACGCGCGCCCGTGGGGCATGGACGGCATTTCCGAAGACTTCTGCTTCGATGAGATCGCCGGCAGTTTCGAACACTTCGAACCCTTGTTGGTCGATGCGATGCGCCGCGTGCCGGCGCTGGAAAATGCCGGCATTCTCAAATTCTTCTGCGGCCCCGAAAGCTTCACCCCGGACGTGCGCTATCACCTGGGCGAAAGCGCGGAACTGAAGGGGTGCTTCGTCGCGGCGGGGCTCAATTCGATCGGGCTGCAATCGGCCGGCGGCGTGGGCAAAGTGATGGCCGAGTGGATCCGCGACGGAATTCCGCCGGCTGACCTGTGGACCGTCGATATCCGGCGCAACATGCCGTTCCAGAACAATCGCAAGTACCTGCGCGAGCGGGTCACCGAAAGCCTGGGCCTGCTTTACGCCACCCACTACCCATTCAAGCAGTATGAAACCGCGCGCGGTGTGCGCAAGTCGGCGATCCATGACCGGCTGGCTGCTGCCGGGGCCTGCTTCGGCGAAGCCTTCGGGTGGGAACGCGCCAACTGGTATGGTGAGCCGGGCTCATCACCCCGGTACGAATACAGCTATGGCCGCCAGAACTGGTTTGAAGCCAGCGCCGCCGAATGCCAGGCGGTGCGCGAGGCCGTGGCGCTGTTCGACCAGTCGAGCTTTGCCAAATTCCGGCTTGAAGGCCGCGATGCCTGCTCGGTTTTGAACCGGGTTTGCGCCAACGATGTCGATGTCGCGCCGGGCAAGCTGGTCTATACCCAGTGGCTCAACGAGAAGGGCGGGATCGAGGCTGACCTCACCGTTACCCGCCTGAGCGATACCGCCTATCTGATCATCGGCGGGGCCGAAACTGAGACCAAGGACTTCAACTGGTTGAAGCGCCACACGCCTGCCGATGCTCATGCGGTGCTGACCAATGTGACATCAGGCATGGGCGTCCTGTCGATCATGGGGCCCAATTCACGCGCCCTGCTGCAGTCGCTCAGCCCCAATGACCTGTCCGATAGCGCATTCGCGTTCGGCACCAGTCAGGAGATCGAGCTGGGCTACGCCATCATCCGCGCTTCGCGCATTACCTATGTCGGCGAACTCGGCTGGGAGCTCTATGTGCCGACCGAATTCCTGGCCGGGGTTTATGACGTGATCATCGCGGCGGGAACGGCCTTCGGGCTGAAGCATGCCGGCTATCATACGCTCAACTCGTTGCGGATGGAAAAAGCCTACCGCCACTGGGGACATGACATTACCGACGAGGACACGCCGCTCGAGGCTGGCCTAGGCTTTGCGGTCAAGCTGGACAAGCCGGGCGGATTCATTGGCCGTGAGGCTTTGCTGCGGCAGAAAGAGGAGGGGCTCAAACAGCGCCTCGTCCAGTTCCTGCTGAAGTCCGACCAGCCGATGCTCTTTCATAACGAGCCGATCTGGCAGAGTGACCGGATCGCCGGGTACATCCGCTCGGGGATGTATGCCCATACCCTCGGTGCCGCTTGCGGGCTTGGTTATGTGACCGCTGCCGATGGCGGCGTGGTCGGCCCGATCGGCGCAGATGATTACGAGATCGAGATTGCCGGGGTGCGCTATCCCGCTACGGCCTCGCTCAAACCGCTTTACGACCCAACCAGTGCCCGGATCAAAATGGTATGACCGAAACTTCGAACGAACTGATGCAGCGCCTCGCTGCCCGCACGCGGGTTGGTTACAGCTTTGAGCAGGAGTTCTATACCAGCGAAGCGGTGTTCAAGGCCGATTTCGAACAGGTGATCGGCAAGAAGTGGATCGTCGCTGGGCATGTTTCGCGCGTGCCGAACAAGGGCGATTATTTCCTGTTCCGGATCGGTGCCGAGCAGATCATCGTAATCCGCGAGAACGAGGCCAGCGTCCGCGCGTTCTTCAATGTCTGCCGCCATCGCGGATCAACGCTCTGTTCGGCCGAGAGCGGCAATGCCCCAAGGCTGGTCTGCCCGTATCATGCCTGGACCTTCGGCCTCGACGGCCGTCTGATCGCCGCGCGGCTGATGCCCGATGATTTCGATAAGGCGGAAAACAGCTTGTTCGCCTGCCATGTGCGGCTTTTCCATGGGCTGATTTTCATCAACCTGAGCGAGGACGAGCCGGACGGCTTCGATGCTACTTTCGGCGATATGGGGCCGATCCTTGACTATCACGGCATCGCTGACGCGCGGATCGCCCATGCCGGCAGCTATCCCACCGACGCCAACTGGAAGCTGGTGATCGAGAACTTCTTCGAATGCTATCACTGCGTGCCCTCGCACCCCGAATTCTGCTCGATGCATGCGGCGGAATCGATCGTGGCCGTGGGGGCTGGACCCAGCTCCGGGCCAGCCGATGCCATCGCCAGTTTCACCCCGAAATTGGAGGCTTGGGAGACCCGCGCCGCAGCGTTGGGACGGCCGATCGGCAATATCGATGAACCGCCGACCAGCAGCCATCTGCGCCTGATAATGCAGCGGATGAACAAGGACGGCTGGTCGTCCGAAACCAAGGACGGGACCGCGCCAGCCCCGCTGATGGGCAAGCGCATTTCGGCCGACGGCGGGCGGATGCATCTGAGCTTCAGTCCGTTCAGCCAGATCGTCGCCGACGATCACTTCGCGATCCTGTTCCAGTTCACGCCGCGTTCTGCGCTGAGGACCGATGTCGAGATGATCTGGCTGGTCGATGGCCGCGCCGGCGCGGACGAAGTCGATGTGGCCAAGATGATCTGGGGCTATCACGCCACCACGACGCAGGACAAGGTGATCACCGAGGACAATCAGGCCGGGATCATGTCGAGCCGCTATCGCCCGGGGCGCTATTCCAATCAGGAAGGTAGCGTGATCAATTTCCAGAAATGGTATCTGAACCAGTTCGGGCTGGCGCGCGCAGAGTGACAATTCCGGCCGTCATGCGTGCGGTCCTGCTCACCGGTAACGGCGGCTTCGAAAAGCTTGAATTGTGCGATGACCTCGCCGTTCCGGTGCCGGGGCAGGGCGAAGTCCTGATCAAAGTCGCTGCGGCCGGGGTAAACAACACCGATATCAACACGCGCATCGGATGGTATTCCAAAGCCGTCGCCGAGGCGACCGAGGCGGGCGCGGTGACGGGCATTGCCGGAGCCGAGGAGGATGGCTGGTCGGGCGCGGCGTTCCAGTTTCCGCGCATCCAGGGCGCGGATGCCTGCGGCCGGATTGTCTCGGTCGGCGCAGGCGTCGATCCGCGCCGAATTGGCGAACGGGTGCTGGTGGAGCCTGTGTTCCGGGGGGATGAGCCCTTCGATGTCGTCTATTTCGGTTCCGAAGTGGACGGCGGCTTTGCCGATTACTGTCGGGTTCCTGCGGTTCACGCCCACGCCGTTCAAAGTAACTTGAGCGACGCCGAATTGGCCAGCTTCCCTTGCGCCTACTCAGCGGCCGAAAACATGCTGACGCGCATCGGCCTTGCGGCTGGCGAGCGGGTGCTGATTACGGGCGCTTCGGGCGGAGTCGGATCGGCCGCGGTACAGCTGGCCAAGCGTCGCGGGGCTTGGGTCACCGCGATGGCGGGAGAGGACAAGGCCGACGCGGTTCGCGCATTGGGTGCGGATAACGTCATCCCGCGCGGCGCCGATCTGGCTGTGATATTCGCAGCCGCTCCGTTCGACGCCGCCGTGGATGTGGTTGGCGGCTCCCAGTTTGCAGAAATCCTCAAATGCCTGAGGAATGGCGGGCGCTACGGCGTGGCCGGGGCAATCTCGGGCCCCAACGCCGAGCTCGACCTGAGGACGCTGTACCTCAAGGACCTT
>JAYUCG010000059.1:0-20305 GCA_043740455.1 Novosphingobium sp.
GCTTCTGCGAGCAGATGCCTCTTTTCAATTCTTCATCGCTGATGATGCGGCCCTGTTCCATATCTACCACAAACATTTTACCAGGCTGCCCCAGCTTGGCAGTGGTGGTGGTCTTGCCCGAGCCCTGCAGCCCGACCATCATGATCACCACCGGCGGTGCGGCGTTGAGATCGAGCTCGGCCACTTCATCACCGCCGAGCATCTCGACCAGCGCATCGTTGACGATCTTGACGACCTGCTGCCCCGGAGTAACCGAACGCAGCACCGACTGGCCCACCGCCTGCTCGGTCACCGCGTCGATAAAGCGGCGAACCACCGGCAGCGCGACGTCTGCTTCGAGCAGCGCGATCCGCACTTCGCGCATGGCTTCGCGAACGTCCTGCTCGCCCAGCGCACCGCGCCCTTTGAGCCGGTCAAAGACTGTGCCGAGCCGGTCGGACAGCGTGTCGAACATCGGTCGTTCACCTCCGTTCGCGCCGACCCGAATTGGCCAAACGCGAAAAACGCCGGCGGACGAAACCTCGTCAGCCAGCGTGGAAATCAAGTACTCTTGTCTTACGGATGGTGGAGCCTAGCGGGATCGAACCGCTGACCTCCTGCATGCCATGCAGGCGCTCTCCCAGCTGAGCTAAGGCCCCGTACCATTCGTTTCGGCCGACCTTGGGAGACCAGCCAACCCCACGCCAGAGCGCGAGAGGCCGCCACTTAGTTGCGGCCCCGCGCCTTGGCAAGCCCATAATGGGCTCAAATCAACTCAAGTCTCGGCGGTATCACCGTCACCGTCGATACCCACGCCAAGGTCGTCGTCACCGCCCAAATCGACGTCGCTATCGGGCGAATCGCCGTCCTCGTCGATGTCGAGATCGTTATCTGCCAGGTCCGTGTCGGCAACTTCGGCGACCTTGGCCTTCTGGATTTCTTCGTACGGGATCGGCTGCTTCGACTTCAGCACCGGATCGGCCTGCCAAATATAGCCGCATTCGATGCAGGTGATCGGGTCATCCTTGCCCAGATCGTAAAAGCGGGTGCCGCATTTCGGGCAGCCATGCTTGGTGCCCCATTCAGCCTTGACCATAAAATTCCTCACATGCGCCGCGCAGGAGAGGCGGCGAAAAAGCTAAATACGTATTGGGAGGCAGATGCGCCAGTCCCAGCGCGGGGCGCGCCTTGCCATAGCCCGCGCCCGCTGTCAAAGCGCGCGCGTGAACAATGATGTCGCCCCTGCCCACCCGCGCCGCTTCCTGCCTAGCGGACCCTTGCGCGGAACCATCCGCGTGCCGGGCGATAAGTCGATCAGCCACCGCTCGATCATGCTCGGCGCTTTGGCGGTGGGCGAGACGCGGATATCGGGCCTGCTCGAGAGCGAGGACGTGCTTGCCACTGCCGCCGCGATGCGTGCGATGGGGGCTTCGGTGGAGCGGCTCGGCGATGGCGAATGGTCGGTGCATGGTGTGGGCGTCGGTGCGCTGCTCCAGCCGCAGACACCGCTCGACATGGGCAATTCGGGCACTTCGACCCGGCTATTGATGGGCGTGGTGGCAAGCCACGCGATCACTGCGCAGTTCGTCGGCGATGCCAGCCTGTCGGGCCGTCCGATGGGCCGCGTGATCGAACCGCTGAGCCAAATGGGCGCAGCGTTCGAGGCGAGCGAAGGCGGGCGCCTGCCCCTCACCCTGCGCGGGGTCTGGCCAGCGGTGCCGATCGAGTACCGCCTCCCCGTCGCCAGCGCGCAGGTGAAGAGCGCGGTCCTGCTCGCCGGGCTCAACACCGCCGGGATTACCACGGTGATCGAGCCGGTCCCAACTCGCGATCACTCAGAGCGTATGCTGCGCGGCTTCGGCGCGGACCTGACCGTCGAGGAAGTGGGCGGCGAACGCGTAATCCGCATCCGCGGTGAGGCCGAATTGAAGCCGCAGACCATCGAAGTCCCCGGCGATCCCTCGTCTGCGGCATTCTTCATCGTCGCCGCGCTGGTGGTACCGGGCAGCGAACTGCTGATTGAGAACGTCGGCCTCAACCCGACCCGCGCCGGGATTGTCACCGTGCTGCGCCAGATGGGTGGCAGCATCGAAGAACTGAACCGCCGCGAAGTCGGCGGCGAGCCGGTCGCTGACCTGCTGGTCAAACATTCGGCATTGCGCGGGATCGAAGTCGATCCGGCGCTCGCCCCAAGCATGATCGACGAATTCCCGGTGCTGTTCGTCGCCGCTGCGCTGGCGCAGGGGACCACGGTCACATCGGGCCTCGACGAATTGCGGGTCAAGGAAAGCGATCGCCTCTCCGCCATGGCCGCCGCGCTGACCGGTGCAGGCGCGAATGTGATCGAGACCGCTGATGGACTGACCATCGAAGGCACCGGCGGCGAGCAACTGCGCGGCAGTGCCAATTCACGCACCAAAACCCACCTCGACCACCGCATCGCGATGAGCATGGCCATCGCCGGCCTCGCCAGCCTCGACGGGGTGGAAGTCGACGACACCCGCCCGATCGCGACCAGCTTTCCGGTGTTCGAGGCATTGTTGGATGGGCTGTCGCCATGATCATCGCGGTCGACGGCCCCACTGCCTCGGGCAAAGGCACCATCGCCAAGGCGCTCGCCGCGTACTTCGGTTTGCCGCATCTCGATACCGGGCTGCTGTACCGCGCGGTCGGACTGCAATGCGCGCTGGGTGCCGGTAACCCTGACGATCCGCAGGATGCCCTCAAAGCTTGCGACTTTCCCGACCGGCTGATCGCCGATCCCGAGCTGCGCAGCGAAGCGACTGGCGGACTCGCCAGCCGGGTTTCGGTGCATCCCGAAGTCCGCGCCGCGCTTTATGACCTGCAGCGCGCCTTTGCCACCCAGCCTGGCGGCGCGGTGCTCGATGGGCGTGATATCGGCACGGTGATTGCGCCCGAGGCTGAGGTGAAGTTGTTCGTCACCGCCAGCGTTGCGGCTCGCGCGGAGCGCCGGTTCGCCGAAATGCGCGCGGGCGGACGCAAGGTCAGCCTGGCCGAAATCGAAGCAGACCTGCGCGTGCGCGACCAACGCGACAGCTCGCGCGCGACAGCCCCGCTGGTCGCCGCACCCGACGCACTGGTGCTCGATACGTCCTTCGTCGGCCGCGACGAGGCGATTGCCGAGGCCATCCGCGCGGTCGAGATGCTGATCGCCTGATCGGTTCGCCGAGAAAACCAACGGCTCGGCGCAAGGCCGCGCACATCCTAACCAAAACTTAACCGCGCCGGCGGACGACTTGGCGCATGGTCATCTCTGCACATTTCGAACCTCAGGACGCTGGCACCGCAACCCCGCGCCCGCAGCGCCGACGGCTGCAACTCAAGGTTTCGGGTGCGCTCCCTTCGGGCGATGCGGCGGACGTGCTGATCCACAACGTCTCGGCGACTGGGCTGCTGCTCGAGACCGAGACCACGCTCAGCGAGGGCGAACGGATCGATATCGACTTGCCCGAAATCGGCCCGACCCCGGCGACGATCGTCTGGGCGGACGAGAAATTCCATGGCGGACACTTCGATAGCCCGCTTTCGGTCGCGGTGCTGAGTGCTCTCGAACTGCGCAGCGCTGCCGCGCCGCTGGTGCTTAGCCAGCCCGAGCAATCACTGTCCACGCGGCTGCATCACCTGCGCAAGGCCAAGGGCATGACATTGGATGCTGTCGCCAAAGAGCTCGGCGTGAGCAAGCCCACGGTCTGGGCGTGGGAACAAGGCCGCGCTCGTCCCTCGCCCGAACGCTTCGCCAGAATCGCCGAACTGTTTGGCCTAGGCGAAACGCGCTTGGCCACCGGCCGAGATGTCGATGCGCTGGGCCAAGTGCTGACCCAGGCGCGGCAGCTTGTCGCCAATTCGCTGGGCGTCGAACTGACCAAGGTCAGGATCATGATCGAGCTTTGAGCGAATCGATTTGCGAATCGCAGAAGTACGGTTAATACATTGAAACCATTGAATAATATTAGTCTGGTTAGCTAACCGGCTAACGCGTTCGTGGCATCGTGGGGTTCGGGAAACGGAAACTGTCAGCCGAACTTGATAGTAGCTTGAATGTGGCTGGGGCCGCCTTCCCTTAGCATGGGGCTGGAAGGTGGCTGCCGGGCACGTTGCCAGGGGGCAAGAACAGATGGGTGTGGACTTCACGTTGCAGGAGCGCAGCGCGCTCTATGGTTTGCTTGCGGAAAATTCGGACGACATCATCTTCAAAAGCGACGCGCGCGGGTTCATCCTCACCGCCTCGCCTGCGATCGAGCAACTGGGTTATCGCCTTCCCGCGATGCTGATCGGGCCGCATATCCGCGACTTGGTCTTGCCGCAGTTTGCCGCCGCAATCGAGGCCGAGCACCGCGCCGCTTTGTCCGGTCGCGGCAGCGCGCGCTGGAACGAATTTCCGGCGGCCACGGGGGTTACCGGCCATTGGTTCGAAATCCAGATGCGGGCGCTCCACGATGGTCCAGGGGATCGTGGGGGGCGGCTCTATGGCGTGCTGTGCATGATGCGCAGCATCACCGCGCGCAAGAGCCTTGAGGAACAACTCTTCACGGCCGAAATGACCGATCCGCTAACCCGGCTGACCAATCGCGTCGCCTTCGTCTCGATGCTCGAATACATGGTCCGCAGCAAGGCGGGCGGCAGTCTGGCGCTGTTTGATCTTGATCACTTCATGACGCTCAACATGCGCTATGGCCAGTCGGCGGGCGACGAAATGCTCTGCGCTTTCTCCGAACTGCTGCGCGATATGGTGCGGCGCGAGGACATTATCTCGCGGATCGGCAACGAGCGGTTCGGGGTGCTGCTGCCGGGTCTGAACCCTGAGCAAGCCAGCGAGGTCTGCGGGCCGGTGGTCGAAACGCTGGCAGTGCTGGGCCAATCCGAATTCGCCGAGCGTTTCGGGGTCACCACCAGCGCGGGCATCGCTCCGATCTCGGGTTCACTCGACCGGACGATGAAGCATGCCGAGCTCGCCCTCTTCGCAGCCAAGGCCAAGGGGCGCTCGCGGGTTGAATGTTGCTGAAGCGGGACGATTGAACGCCGCCCCGTCCGGGTGCTAGTCTCACCTGCCTTGAAACCGATTTTTCCTCGACTTGGGTTGCTCCTCCTCGCCGCTCTCGGCCTCACCGCTGGAGCGTTGCCGCTCAGCGACAGCGTGGTTCATTTCGCCAGCTATGACAGCCTGTCGAGCAACGTAACGATGGCGCAGCGGCTAGAGTCGCCGCTGCAGCTCGACATTGCTTTTCGCGCGATGGCGCAGCGAAACCAGCGGCTCGCCGATCAGGCGCTCGATCTGGCTACCGAGCATTATCGGATATTCATCCCCTCCAGGCGGCCGACTGCTGGCTACGGACTGATGGTGTTCGTCCCGCCGTGGCAAGGCGGGCCGCAGATCCCGCCGATCTGGCGCGCCGCGCTGGAGCAGCGCGGGATCATCTTCGTCACTGCAGGTCACAGCGGCAATGACCAACCCGTGCTGGGACGGCGCGATCCCTTGGCGATCCTGGCCGCGACCAATGTGATCGGGCGCTACCCCGTCGACCGCTCGCGGGTTTACATCGCAGGCTTTTCCGGCGGCTCAAAAGTCGCCTTCAAGCTGGCGGTGGGCTACCCCGACCTGTTCACTGGCGCCTTCCTGCTCGCCGGAGCGGACGCCTTGGGCGACGAGGGCTTCGTGCCCACCGATCGCGCACTGTGGGCTCAGTTCCGGCTGCAGTCCCGCGTCGTCTACGTTTCTGGCGCACGCGACGAGCTCAATGTCGATCTCGCCCATGCCTCGGCCGCATCGCTCCGCCGGTTCTGCACCCAGGCCAGCGGCATGGTGGTCGTCCCCGGGCTTGGCCATGAATTGGTCGATGGTGGCCAGTTTGGCCGGGTGCTCGACATGCTCGACCGTCCGCTTGCGAGGAAGCTATCCGATCCGGACAAGTGCCTGGCCAAAATCGACGCCAAGATCGCAGGCGAGTTAGGCTCGATCGCGGCCATGATCGGCTCGGGCCAGCGTGATGCGGCGCGCAAACGCCTGCTCAAGCTCGATTCCGAATACGGCGGTCTCGCCTTGCCCCGCTCGCTGGACTTGCTCCACCGGATCGACGGGATCTGACGCGGCGGGATGCCGCAATTTCCTTGATTTTCCCGTGTCCCGAGCCTATGCGCTCGGCGTCCAACAAAGCTTCGGCGATGAAAGACGCTGCATCGGCATTCGGCCGCTGTGGCAGATCGGCTACTTTTGGCCCGTTTAAAACCTTCCCTGCCCGGGAGGGGCGGCAATCCCGCCGCAGCGGAGAAAAGACCGGCGGAAAAACCGCCCGGCCGGAAACATCAGTGTAGGAACACTCATATATGGCATCTTCTGCCAACCCCACACGCGACGATTTCGCCGCGATGCTCGACGAATCCCTCGGCGGTGCCGCGGATGGCGGCTTTGAAGGCCGCGTCGTCAAGGGCACCATTACCGCAATTGAAAACGACAAGGCCGTCATCGACGTCGGCCTGAAGAGCGAAGGCCGCGTGGCGCTGCGTGAATTCGCAATGCCCGGCCAACCGCACGGCCTGTCCGTGGGCGATGAAGTCGAAGTCTATGTCGACCGCGTCGAGAACGCCGACGGCGAAGCGATGCTCAGCCGCGACCGCGCCCGCCGCGAAGCCGCGTGGGACAAGCTGGAAAGCGAATTTGGCGAAGGCAAGCGCGTTGACGGCGTTATCTTCGGCCGGGTCAAGGGCGGTTTCACCGTCGACCTCGACGGCGCCGTGGCCTTCCTGCCCGGCTCGCAGGTCGATATCCGCCCAGTTCGCGATGTGCAGCCGCTGATGGATATCCCGCAGCCGTTCCAGATTCTCAAGATGGATCGCCGCCGCGGCAACATCGTCGTCTCGCGCCGCGCCGTGCTCGAAGAAACCCGCGCCGAACAGCGTACGGGCCTCATCTCGGGTCTCGCCGAAGGCCAAATCATCGATGGCGTGGTCAAAAACATCACCGATTACGGTGCGTTCGTTGATCTGGGCGGCATCGACGGCCTGCTCCACGTGACCGACATGAGCTACAAGCGGGTCAACCACCCCAACGAAGTCATCAATATCGGTGACACCGTGAAGGTGCAGATCATCCGCATCAACCAGGAAACCCAGCGCATCAGCCTCGGCATGAAGCAGCTGGAATCGGATCCGTGGGAAGGCGTCGCCGCCAAGTACCCGGTCGGCGCGAAGCTGCACGGCGTGGTGACCAACATCACCGAATACGGCGCGTTCGTCGAACTGGAATCGGGCATCGAAGGCCTGGTCCACGTTTCGGAAATGAGCTGGACCAAGAAGAACGTCCACCCCGGCAAGATCGTTTCGACCTCGCAGGAAGTAGACGTCATCGTACTCGAAGTCGACAGCGACAAGCGCCGCATCTCGCTCGGCCTCAAGCAGGCCGCGCAGAACCCGTGGGAGCAGTTTGCCGACAAGCATCCGGTCGGTTCGACCGTACAGGGAGAAGTCAAGAACGCGACCGAGTTCGGTCTGTTCATCGGTCTCGACGGCGACGTCGATGGCATGGTCCACATGTCAGACATCGCCTGGGGCATCTCGGGCGAAGACGCGCTGGCACTGCACCGCAAGGGCGAGGAAGTCTCGGCAATCGTGCTCGACGTCGATGTCGAGAAGGAACGCATCTCGCTTGGCATGAAGCAGCTTGAAAAGGGCGCTCCGGCGGTCGCCAGCAGCGGCGCTTCCACTGCAAGCGGTGCGACCACCGGGCTCAAGAAGAACGACGTGGTCACTGTGACCATTCTCGAAGTTCGCGATGGCGGGCTCGAAGTGCAGGCTGGCGACGATGGCGCGACCGGCTTCATCAAGCGCAGCGACCTCGGCCGCGACCGCGACGAGCAACGTCCTGACCGCTTCCAGGTCGGCCAGAAGCTCGATGCGATGGTCACCGGGTTCGATCGTTCGAAAAAGCCCAACTTCTCGGTCAAGGCGCGTCAGCTCCATGAAGAGAAGGAAGCCGTGGAACAGTACGGTTCGTCGGATGCGGGCGCTTCGCTCGGCGACATCCTCGGCGCCGCACTGAAGGCCAAGAAGGACTGATCCTTCGCTTCACGCGACCCAATACAAAGCCCGTCCGGAGCGATCCGGGCGGGCTTTTGCTTTAGATCAAAGCGGGTATGGTGAAGGCAGGAGACCGCCATGCTTGAAGTCCACCAGTTCGCCTGTCTGTCCGACAACTACGGCTACCTGCTGCACGATCCGGAGAGTCTCGAGACCACCTGCATCGACACTCCCGATGCCGATGCCTACCTGCGCGAGGCCAAGGCCAAGGGCTGGCAGATCACCCAGATCTGGAACACCCACTGGCACCCCGATCACGCCGGCGGCAATGCGGCGATCAAGGCTGCCACGGGCTGCAGTGTCACCGGACCCGCAGAGGTCGAGAAGCTCGGCACCGCACCGGATCGGGTAGTGACGGCGGGCGATACCGTCATGCTGGGCGATTTCACCGCGACGGTGATCGACGTCTCAGGCCACACCAACGGCCACATCGCCTACCACCTGCCCGAGGCAGAAATGGCCTTTGTCGGCGACGCAGTGTTTGCGCTGGGCTGCGGGCGGATGTTCGAAGGGCAGCCCGACCAGTTCTGGGCCAGCCTAAGCCGCATCAAGGCACTGCCGCCCAGCACCATGCTCTACTGCGCGCACGAATACACCGCTTCCAATGCAAAGTTCGCGCTGCACGCCGATCCCGATAACGCCGAGCTGCAGGACTACGCCGCGCAGATCGCCAAACTGCGCGATCAAGGCATGCCCACGGTGCCCACCGTGCTCAGCCGCGAACTTGCGACCAACCCGTTCCTGCGCGCCGACGATCCGGCGCTGGCCGCACGCTGGGGCGGCGGCGATGCGGTGGCGACGTTCGCGGCGCTGCGGGCCGCGAAGGACAGCTTTTAAGCGATGAAGGCCCTGCAGGTAACGCAGCTGAGCTCCGACCTCTCCGGGGTCGAGCTGGTCGACGTCGCCCTGCCCGCACGCAGCAGCGGCGAAGTGCTGGTCAAGGTCCGCGCTGCCTCGCTCAACTTCCCCGATCTGCTGATGACCAAGGGCCTCTACCAGTTCAAACCGGAACTGCCCTTCACTTCCGGCCTGGAATTTGCCGGTGAGGTCGTCGAGGCAGACGGTGACAGCGGGTTCGGTCCCAGTGACAACGTCTACGGCGGCAACAAAACCGGGGCCTTCGCCGAATACGCCGTCGTGCCGGCGCGCGCGCTGGGTCGCATCCCAGAGAGCGTCGGCTTCCCTGCGGCGGCAGCCTTGGGAGCGGCTTACGGCACGGCCTACACCGCACTGGTCGAGATCGGCGGGCTGCAGGCCGGGCAATGGGTGCTGATCCACGGTGCCAGCGGCGGGGTGGGCCTGGCCGCAGTCGAGCTGGCCAAGCGGCTTGGCGCGCATGTTATTGCCAGCACTGGTTCGCCCGACAAGGTCGAGCGGCTCAAGACGGCGAGCCTGGCCGATGCGGTGATCCTGGCCGAGGGCCGCTTCCGCGAGGCCGTGATCGAACTCACCGGCGGCGCACTGTGCGACCTGGTCTACGATCCGGTTGGCGGAGACGTGTTCGATGAGAGCACGCGCTGCGTCGCCTTCGGCGGCAAGCTGCTGGTGATCGGCTTTGCCGGTGGGCGGATCGCTGAGATCTCCACCAACATCCCGCTGATCAAGGGCTTCAGCGTGGTCGGGGTGCGCGCCGGTGAATATGCCCGGCGCTTCCCCGAACGCGGGCGCGCGATCCGCGAGGCGGTCGCCACCCTCGCCGCTGACGGCCGCCTGAATCCGCATATTGACCGCGTGCTGCCGCTCAGCCGCTGGCGCGAGGCGTTTGACGCCATGGCCGCGCGGGAAGTGGTGGGGAAGATCGTGCTCGAGCCCTAACCCGCTTAACGAAGGAAGGGCGGCCCTTAGGACCGCCCCTTCCCCCCTCTCCAGCTCGTGAATTTCGTTAAAGGTCGGCGATAGCGCCGTCGACCAGCGCCTTGTCGGCCTTGGCATCGTGGCCCTGCGCGATCAGCACGCGCGCGGCACCCGCCGCTGCGCTCGCCGCCTTGGCGCGCAATTGTTCGACTGCCGATCGTTCGGCGGCGGAAATCTTGTCGAGCGCCATCTTTTCGCGGCGCGCGACCAGTTCGCCAGCGTCGAGTTCGGCCTGGGCCACGATGGCTTCTGCCTCGTGCTGGGCATGCGCCACGATGCCTTTGGCATCCTTGGTGGCTTGGGCTTGCTGCTGCTTGGCGCTCGCCAGCATGGCTTCGGCTTCAGCCCGCACGGCCTGCGCTTCGTCGAGTGACCGCCGGGTTTCCGCGATCTGCGCATCAAGCGCGCCCAGCACCTGGCGGTGCGCCTTGGCGTAGAAGATCGCGATCAGGAAAAAGATCGTGATCCCAGCGTAGACCCAGCCCTCAGGGCCCAGCCCCAGCAGGGTTGCTTCGGCATGTTCGCCGCCGTGTTCTGCGGCAACGGTCAGAACGTTCAGTGCAATCGCCATGGTCCCGCCTCCTCAGACCAGAGCCGCGACGGCAGCTTGCGCTGCACCGGGCCCCGGCTGCTTACCGGTCAGCTTGGCGACGATGTCTGCCGCGCTTTCGGCCGCAGCATCACGCAGCGTGCCTTCGGCCTTGGTTACCGCCTTGGCGATGCGCGCTTCGGCTGCAGCGATTGCAGCCTCGGCCTGCTGCGCCGCAACGGCGAGCCTGGCTTCGGTTGACTTGGCCGCGGCCGCCTTGGCCAGCGCGATCGCATTGCGCGCCTCATCGCGCGACGTTGCCATATCTGCATGGTAACGCGCATCGATCTCGTCGGCGTTCGCCTTGGCCGCCTTGGCCTCGGCAATATCGCCGGCAATCTTGTTGTCGCGCGCGTCCATCACCTTGCCCAGTTTGGGCAAAGTCAGACGAACAACGCCGAAGTAGAGCAAGGCAAAGCTTATCGCGAGCCAGGCCAGCTGCGGCCAAAACACATGCGCAAAATCAAACTGAGGCATCGTGGGTTCTGCCGACTGTCAAAAGTATGGCGGCGCAGCCGACCCGGAGGCCGGTTGCACCGCCGAAAAAGCTTAGCCGAATGCCAGCGCCAGCGCGACAACGGCCGCGATCAGGCCGAGCGCTTCGGTGACCGCGAAACCGAAGATCAGGCGGCCGCCCATCTTGGCGTCGGCTTCCGGGTTGCGCACTGCACCGTTGAGGTACTGGCCGAAGATCGAGCCCACGCCGATAGCGGCAAGGCCCGCACCGATGGCAGCAAGACCGGCGCCGATGACTTTTGCAGATGCTGGATCCATGATGAATTCCCTTATTCTAGAAATGACGGTTGGAACGATTAGTGAAGATTGATGGCATCGTTGAGATAGAGCGAAGCCAATAGCGCGAAAACATAGGCCTGAACCACCGCAATCAGGATCTCGAGCGCGGTCAGCGCCACATTGACCGCCAGCGGCAAGATCCCGAACACATACGGCAGCGCCCCGAATGATCCGAGCGCGACCACGAACGTCCCGAACACCTTCAGCAGCACGTGCCCGGCGGTCATGTTGGCGAACAACCGGATGGCAAGCGTGAACGGGCGGGTGAGGAAGCTCAGGAATTCGATGGCGAAGACGAAGGCGCCAAGGAAGATGTTGGCGTCATGCGGCCAGAACAGGCTGAGGAAGTGGAAGCCGTGGCGCCAGACGCCGACCACGCAGACCGTGACGAACACGATCATCGCGAGACCGAAGGTGACGGTGACATGGCTGGTCGGGGTGAAAGCACCGATCCACGGGATCAGGCCGAGCAGATTGCAGGCAAGCACGAAAATGAAGATCGAGAAGATCAGCGGGGCAAACCGGCGGCCTTCTGGTCCGACATTTTCGTCGAGCATTTTTCGAACGAAATCATATAGATATTCGGTTGCCGCCTGCCACCGGCCAGGGACCAGCTGCGGCTTTGCGGTGCCGACGAACAGGAACACGGAAATCGCCGCGATGGCGATCAGCATCCACAGCGAGCTGTTTGTGAAGGAGACATCGTAGCCGGCCAGTGTCAGCGGCTTGATCGTCTCGACCGAAAACTGTTCCATCGGGTTGGCCATCGATACTCTCAATCTTAATCGTCGTTGCCGGGATCGGTATCGAAATCGCTCGCAGTCTGCATCGCGCGGCGGGTTCCGGCCGCAAAACCCAAAACCAACATCACGATCAGCGCCCACGGCTTCGACCCAATCCAGCGGTCAATCAGCCAGCCGATGAAACCCGACACCAGCACCGCACCGACGAATTCGATACCCACGGCCCAACCGCGCGATTCAGCGCGACCTTCGGCAGTGGAAATGCCCCGATCATGCTTCGCCTGCGCTTCGGCGATCCGCCGGTCGAGGTCTTCCCCGCCGTTGTTTTCGCTCAAATCAGTCACGCGAAAGCCCTGTTCACGGCGGTGCCCGATGCGGGCCGTACCAGCCAGAAAATGAGTTTGCCGAGCGCTTCCGCAATCGCGGGAGCGCCAGCGCGCGGTCCCCTTAGGCAAGGCGTCGGTCCGAGTCAACCGCGGTACAGAAAGGGTGCCGGCAACTGGTGCCGACGCCCGAATTCAACATACGATTCCAGCCCGTTCAGCCCGGCGTTCAGCCCGGCATGGCATCGGCTGCGGCGCACTTGGGATCGCGCGACGGCGCTTCGCCAGCGGCGCGCGTATGCCAGGTCCCGTCGGGGGCCTGATACTTCTCGCCCGGGGCAGTCTTGAGGATCAGGCGGCAAGCCGTGGTGAAGGCATATTCCTCGACCGTCGAGTGCTGCGTCAGCGCGCGCTGGGTATAGATCTTGCGGCGAGTGATGTTCACCGCGTCCGCTACGCGGCGCACTTCTGCGGTGGGTGACGACGGGAAGCCAAGATAGCCATCGACCAGCTCACCCACCTGCCCAGCGGCCCGCGCGGCTTCGTAAGCCGGATCGCGTGCTTGGCCCAGGGCCGGCACGGCAAGCGCGGCAAGTGCGAACACCGCAGCCGATTGCAAGGCAATGCGGCCGGGATTGCGCAGGAACTGAACAGTCATCTCAACAACTCCAATCTCTCTCGCAAGATCCCTAGAAAGCTCCAGGGTTTTCGTCGATCGTCTTGGCAACGTCAGTCGCCAGCCGATAGACCACATCTTGCTTGATGTTGATGTTCAGCTCGATCACGATCGGCTTGTCCGGTGCAGAAACCGTGACACATCCGCCGATCGCCAGCGCGCTTCCCATCACCATCGTCGCCGCGGTTACCCTGCGGCGCTGCGACCTTCGTTTCCCGGCTGCGATTTGAACGGATGATCCCTGCATGGGTCCGGTTTTCGCAGCCAAGGCGCGGTAGGTCAATTCGAAGCTGTTCATGAACCTGTCCTGCTGTCTGAATGCTGAATGTTGCCGCTCTTCGGCGAGGCCGGAGCCGCCGCTGGCACCACGGCGGGCGGTGGCGCGGGCGCTGCGGGCATGGGTTCGCCCGGCATCGGCGGCGCGCCCGGGATCAGCCCCAGATCGCGCGGGTCCTTCACGTAAGTCGGATCGTAGAGCGAACGGAACGAGCTGAACAACTGGTGGAACGGCCCTTTGATCGAAATATTGAAGCGGATCGGCAATCTGGCGAAGCGCTGGGTGAGGAAATTGCGCTTGGCTCCCTGCCCCTGGCTGATGCCGTCAATCCGCATCTTGGTCACGATCTCGCCGTCAAGCCGCCCCTGCAGCGCCACTTCCATATGCTTGAAATCAAGGCTGCGCAGCGCCTGGAAGGCAAAATTGCCCATGGTCGACAGGTCCTTGTAAGTCAGCTCACCGACGTAGGAGATGTTCCCGCCCGGATCGCGCGAGACGAGGATCCCGTTTTCAATCCGTCCGCCGTTCTGGTCAAACACCAGCGGCAGTTCACCGTCGAAAGTGCCGCTGGCCGAGATGTTCGACAGGTTGAGCCGCGAGACGAATTTTTCGAGATTAAGCGCGCGCACCTTAATGGTGAGGCGCCGCGTTTCGGACGCGCCGATGACGAAGCGGGTCGGCGCCAACTCGAGCGAACCGTCGATGTAGGGCCACTTGGCGCCGTTGACCACGAGCAGGTGGCCGGGTTCGAGCTGGAATGAAACGTCGCCGTCGTTGACTTCGATCCCAGGGTTGATCGACGCGACATGCAGGGTTTGGTTGGGCGATGTGACCAAGGCCAGTAGATCGCTGAAATGGACCGTCCCGCGCACCCCTTTGACGGGGCCGAACAGCGCTCCGAAATCGAAGTTGTCGGTTGTGAAGTCACCCGAACTGGTCACGCCCCGTGGGTCCCAATCGATCCGGCCCCGGCCATAGACCGTGCCCTGCGCTTCGCCGATCACGCCTTGCGTGAAATAGGTGAGCTTGCCCGGCTGGAGCTTCTGATCGAATACGATGCCCGGAACCAGCAGGTCGGCATGGCCGCTCGCGACATCGAGATCGTGGACGATCCTGGCTTCGGTCACCACGCGGTCGCTGGTCGGTTCGCGCAGCAGCGCGTCGGCGGTGAAGGTGGTGGAAACCAGGCTCAGCGTCGCATCGCGGGCGACCAGCGGATAGAACCGCGCTTCCTTCTCCGGCAGCCGGTCCTTGACCGTCAGGCTCGCCCCGCTGACATCGAACCGCTTGCCCGCAAACCGCCAGTTACCGGCGGCATTCAGCACATCGAGCGGGACAGCGAACAGCTTGAGCTCGGTATCGGCAAAGGTGCCGGTGATATCCTTGCCCAGCATGGCATTGAGCTGCGCGATCCTGAGCGTTGACGGCCCCGACGGCGGACCGAACGACACGTCGACGCTTTTCGCGACCAGCGCGCCGGGCCAGGCCATGCCGAGCGCGCCGCTGCGCAAGCGGATTGGCGTACTGCCTAGCGTGCCGTTGAGCGCAAGGCCCGCGGTGCCCGCAGAGACCCAGGTGCCGCGCGCGTCGCTGCGCACAATTGCACCGCCCGATCCGGGGCACAGCGTCAGGGTCTGGCCGGCCAGCGTCAGGTTCGAAATGCTCAAGCGGTCGAACCGCACCGCGGTGCAGCGGTGCAGCGCTGACAGCCCACCTGTGGCGGACCAGTTACCCTCGATCGGCAGCACCAGATTGTCCACCCTGCCCCCCGGCAGCGCGCCGCTGGCCAAGGCGCGACCAGCGAACCCGATTGCCCCGCCGGGCAATTGCACCAGCTTGAGCACGGGCAAGGCAATCATGGCATCACCGGCGCGATAGGGCGCGAGCGCCAGCGAGGCGAACCCGCCGCCGTTGCCGCGCCGTTCGAACCGCCCTTCGATCTGCGGCAGACCGGGCCCATCGCTGAGCAGGTTGCCCGCAATGATCGGTCCGCTTTTGCTGCCAAATGTCACCGACACGCGCGACAATGCCGCCAGCCGTGCGCCCGATCCGCCGCGCCACAATGCGCCGGGCAACGTCAGGCTGGTCAGCTGGCCGGATTGGCGCAACTGGTACGTCGCGGCAAAGCTGCTGCCCGGGGCTTCGCGCAGCAGCGTGCGGTGCAACTGCGCGGCCAGCGGTGCAACGAGCGTGCCCTGCCCCGATTTCTCGATGCCGGCGAGCGTGGTTTCGAGCCCGTGGCCCGGAGACAATCCTGCCGCCTTGAGCGCGCCCTCACTGCTGAAGCCCGCCATCTGGTCATGGCTGCGCGCCTGACCTTCGAGTTCGAGCGAAGCAGCTTTGACCCCGCTGGCGGCGAGGCCCTGCCCTTTCAACTGGTAGTCCAGCACCACATCGCCCTTGGCGAGGGTGAAGCGGCCCGTACCGGTACTCCGCTCAAGCCGGTTGCCGGCATAGTCGAGCGCGCCGCTATCGAGGGTGTAAGTCCCATCGGCCCCGTCGAACGCGGAATTGAGCGTGGCGACAACGCCCAGCGTGGCATTGCGCAGCGCGAGTTGGCTCTTGCGGCAATCGAGCGATTTCAGCCGGAGCGGCCCGTCGAAGCTGGCTTTGGCCGAAGCAGTGGTAACCTTGCCATAAGCGCTCACTTGCTGTGCGGTGCATTGGCCCAGTTGCAAGTTCGGCGCGATTGCCGCGAGCGTTCCTGCAAAACCGCTGCGCAGGTTTCCGCTGCCATCGGCCTTGAGCCCAATGGCACCCGATGGTGTATCGATCCGCCCCCGGCCGTCGAACAGTACCAGCGCGAGGTCCGGCAAGCCCTTGGTGCCGCCCTTGTTCGCATAGATGACCTTGTCGAGCGAACCGAAGCTGATCTTGCCATCCACCCAGCGGCCATGGAGCCGCGGGCGCAGCAGCGTCACCTCGCCGATGGTGGGCAAGCCGAAGGTCGGGATAATCCGCACCTCGGCACGCTCGACGGTCAGGTCCGGGTTCGCGGGATCGCCGATCACGATATCGGTCAACACTTCGCGGGTCGGGCCGATCTGCTCGATCTTGTAAGTCACCGGCAGGCCAAGGCCGGCCAGACTGCGGTTGATCACCTTGTGCGCGATATTGTCGCGAGCCAGCCACAGACCCAGTAGTGCCGCACCCAGCAGCGCGACGACCACGGCAGCGATCCGCCAACGCCGACGCTGCCAACGCGGAACGCGCGGGACCGGCGGGTCTTCTAATTCTTCGCGGTCGGCACCGGACATTGCACCACCCTTGCGCGAGGTGCCTGGGAAAGGCAATGAATTGCGGGTCAGCCGCCAAGGGGAAACGCGTGACCGCATCGAACGATCCGCCGGATTACGGCACCGGGCACCGTGCCCGGTTGCGCGCGCGGCTGCTCGGCGGCGGGGCGGAGGCCTTGGCCGATCACGAGCTGGTCGAATACCTGCTGATGACCGCGATCCCGCGCCGCGACGTGAAGCCGCTCGCGCACGACCTGCTGCGGCGGTTTGGCGGGCTTGCCGGACTGTTCAACGCTGATCCGCGCGCCATCGCGCAGCACCCCGGCATGGGCGAAACCAGCGCCACCGCGCTCAAGATCGTGGCCGTAGCCGCACGGCGCATGGCCCGCACTGGGCTGCAGGAACAGCCCGTCCTGGGCAGCTGGCAGGTGCTGATCGACTATCTGACGATCGACATGGCGCACCTCAACCATGAACGCGTGCGGGTGCTGTACCTCGATACCAAGAACCGCCTGATCCTCGACGATCAGCTGAGCGACGGCACGCTCGACGAAGCCGCGATCCACCCCCGCGAAGTGGTCAAAAAAGCGCTCGAACTCGGCGCTTCGGCGCTGATCCTGGTGCACAATCACCCTTCGGGTTCACCCGAACCGAGCCGGGCGGATGTGCAGATTACGAACAAGATCGCCGAGGCCGGGCGGCTACTCGGGATCACGGTTCACGATCATGTGATCATCGGCAAGGAAGGCCACGTCAGCCTGAAAGCCAAGGGGTTGATCTGATGTGCGTGGCCGCGATCGCGTGGGCCGCGCATCCGCGCTGGCGGCTAGTGGCGATCGGCAACCGCGATGAATTCCACTTACGCCCGACAGCGCAGTTGGCGGCGTGGGACAACGGTATTTTTGCGGGCCGTGATCTTGAAGCGGGCGGGACCTGGCTGGGGGTCCACCCGGCGGGCCGCTTTGCGCTGGTCACCAACCTGCGGACGCCGGGCTATCCCCGGCCGGAGCTTGCCTCGCGGGGGGCATTGGTGACCGATGCGCTGCTGGGCGAGCCGCCCCAACCAGCCCCGGCGTGCAATGCGTTCAACCTCTGGCTGGCCGCTGGGCACGTGCTGCGCTTCGCCAGCAATCACCCCGAATGGACCGAGCACGACCTCCAGCCGGGCGTGCACGGACTATCGAACGGTGCACGCGGCGACCGTTGGTTCAAGACTGCGCAGCTTGAAGTCGCGCTGGCCGCATGGCTTGAGCGCGATCAGTCAGTGGACCACCTGTTCGCCGCTTTGCGCGATGAGACACCGCAAAGTCCCGACCCCGAAGACGCGTTCTCGCCGGTGTTCATCGCCAATCCGGCTTACGGCACGCGTTGCTCGACCGTGGTGTTGGTCGATGACGAAGGTCGGGGACGGATCATCGAGCGCAGTTTCGATGCACGCGCTGCGCTGACTGGCGAAGTCGCGCTGGACTTTGCCTGGCCCGTCTAGGCGTAAGTCGCCGCCAGCAGATGCGGGCGCTCATTCGCCACCTTGACCACCAGCTCGCCGAATAGCCCGTTGACCCAGGCGAACCATTTACGGGTGAACTTCGCGGGATCGTCCTGATCGAAGGCCTCGTGCATGAAGCCGGTCCCGGCGTGGCTCGTGCGCAGGGTCTTCAGCGCCCCAGCGATCACCACGTCATCATCGCTTGAAAGGGCACGCACGATAATCGACATCGGCCAGACCTGGCCCTCGCCGATATGCGGCCCGCCGACACCGGCGGCGGCCTTGCCGGAGAAGAACCAGGGATTGGCGTCGCTCCAAACCGCATCGGCGGTTTCGCGCCACAGCGGATTGTCCGCGCGGACGCAGCGCAAGTATGCGAGGCCCAGTAAGCTTGGCACATTGGCATCGTCCATGAACAAGTGGTTGCCGTAACCGTCGGTCTCATAGGCAAAGACCTGCCGGCCATCGGGCAGCGTCATGGTGCCATGCTTGTAAACCGCAGCTTCGACTTCGTCCGCCAAGGCGCGCGCTTCGGCGGCGAAGGGGGCGTCGAGCAACACCGCATCGGCAAGCGCCGCCAGTTCGCGCGAGGTCGCCACCGCAAACAGGTTGCCAGGAATGTTGCACGGGAAGGTGCAGGCATCGTCGGATGGGCGGAAGGCGGAATGGATCAGGCCGGTCTTCTTCGTCGGCACCCCCACTCCGGCCAGTGTCGTCTCGGTCGGCTGGTCGCTGCGCCGCTGGAAACGGTATGGCCCCACTCCGCTGAAGCGCTGCTGGGTCTTGAAGGTGGCGACGATCGCCTTGGCCGCCGCCGCGAAGGTCGCATCGAACGGCTCGCTATCGCCGCTCACCTGCCAGTAATCGCAAGCCAGCCGCAGCACGTAGCACAGCGAATCGACTTCCCACTTACGCTCGGCCACCCCCGGTTTCATCTCGGTCCGGTCGACCTTGGCCCAGTCGAGGTTCGACATGGCGGCCGGATCGCGCATGAAGGCATTGGCGTAAGGATCGATCAGCACGCATCGCGCGTGGCGGCGGATCAGGCCGCGGAACAAGCGCGTCAGGTCCGCATCGCCGTGCGCCAGGTGCAGGTAGGGCCGCAGCTGCGCCGCCGAATCGCGCAGCCACAGGCACGGGATAGCGCCGGTGATGACGAAGGCATCGGGATGCCCGTCGGCCTCACCCATGAAGACTGTGGTGTCGAGCGTATTGGGCAGGCAATTCTGGAACAGCCAGGCCAGTTCCGGATCGGCGATCAGCGCAGAAACCCGCGCAATCTCAGCCTCGACCGCCTTGCTGACAAGGCGCCGCGCGGCAGGACCGGGGCGCTGGGATGGAAACATCTTGGTGACCTCCTGCGCGCGCAGTCGGCGCGGCATCAACAGCAGCGCGGCCCCGGCGGCGATGAACGAACGGCGATGGAACTGGGCGCTCTGCACTGCCCGCGTGGTGGCGTGGTTCGGGCGGGTTGTCGAGATGGATCGAATTCCTTTCTTGAAGCGGGCGTGATACGAACATTCAAAATCAGCGGGAGAACCTAATGCCCACCCAGCAGCCCGACGGCATTCACCACATCGCGATCATGTCCGCCGACATGAAGGCGCAGCTGACATTCTTCACGCAGGTGCTGGGCTTCCCGCTGGTCGGGCTGTTCGACATGCACGGGGTGCCGGGCGGCAAGCACGCCTTCCTCAAGATGGCCGATGACAGCTTCTTCTCGGTAGTCGAACTGGACGGTGTGGCGGATATCCCGTCGACCATCGGCATCACGCACTCAGGCACCGGGGCAGGCAAAAGCGCCGCCGGAACCATGCAACACATCGCCTTCCGCGCACCCGACGAGGCCGGGCTCATCGCGCTGCGCAACCGCATCCGCAGCCACGGTGTTCCCGCGATCGGCCCAATCGGGCACGGCTTCTGCAAGTCGATCTACTTCGCTGGACCCGAGGGGCTGACGCTGGAAGTATCCACCCAGATGACCCCGCTCGATCCCGCGCGCTGGGTCGATCCTGCCGTGCTGGCGGTATGCGGGATTTCGGGCGAGGAGGCCGAGGCGATGCTCAACCCCTCGCCGTGCATGGCGGCAGAGCCAGTAGCGCAGCCGGCTTACGATCCAGCGGTGCCGAACATCGCTTACCCGCCCGAAGCGCTGAAACACATCCTTGCCACCCCCGACGAAGCGATCACCGCGCAAGGCAGCTACAACGAGCCGCCGGTGGCGGTTTGAGAGGAAATTTGTTTACCGGTTTCGTA
>JAYUCG010000060.1:0-34638 GCA_043740455.1 Novosphingobium sp.
CGGCGAAGTTCGAAGCCTATGCCGAAGCAGGGAAGGGCCCGCGCGCCTGGATCGATGCCCGCGAAGGCCGGTTGCTCGGCGCCGAAGAGGCGCGGCTCGCCCGGCGCTCCGACGTCAGCCTGTTCGTATCGAGCGAGGAAGCCGCACTGTTCCGCGCCCGGCTGCTGCCGCAAGACCGGCTTGAATGCGATGTGCGTGCGCTGCGTAACGGGATCGATGCTTCCTTCTTCAATCCAGCCGACTGTGTTCCGGCCGAAGCCATGCTGGCGGCGTCATCCCCGCGCATCATCTTTACCGGGCAAATGGATTACGCGCCCAACATCGCGGCAGCACGCCGGGTGATCGAGCGCCTGCTCCCGGCCATCCGTCAGATCATTCCCGAGGCAAGTTTCCACGTGGTTGGCCGCAACCCGCCCGAAAGCCTGAAAGCATTGCACGGGAAGGCTAACGTCTTCGTGCACGGTGCGGTCGATGACATGCGGCGCTATCTGGCCGCAGCCGATCTGGCGCTCGTCCCGCTCGAACTGGCGCGCGGCGTGCAGAACAAGGTGCTTGAGGCGATGGCGATGACCTTGCCGGTGGTCCTGACGCCTGACGCGGCGACCGGGATCGGCGGCAGCGACGGCCATCATTATGCAGTCGGCGAGAGCGATGCCGAACTGGCCGAGAAAGCCGTGGCGCTGCTCGCAGATCTGGCGCGGCGCGCTGCACTAGGCGCGGAAGCGCGCCGCTTCGTGGTCGACAAGCTGAGCTGGCAGGCGACCTTGGCGCCGCTTGCCGGGATGCTCGGCCTAGCCGAAACGGCTGTCCGTGATGCCGCCTGATGTTCTGGTCGCGGCCCCCGGCCTGATGCAGGTACCGGCACCGTGGCGGCGCAGTCTCGCCATGCTGGGCACTGCATGGCTGGCCCTGGTGATTGCCTTCGCAGCTGATTGGCTGGCGATGTTCGGCCAATGGTGGAACAGCTCCACCTACAACCATGTCCTCCTGATCCCGGCCATCCTTGGCTGGCTGGCGTGGCAGCGCCGCGAGATCGTGGACCAGCTGGAACCGCGCCCATCGAGCCTCGGCCTGCTGGCGCTTGGCGGGGCCGTCCTGCTCTGGGTGCTTGGCGCTTTCGCCGGGTTCGACCTGCTGCGTCAGGCCGGCGCCGTAGCCATGCTGCCGGCGAGCGCGTTGCTGCTGCTCGGCCCGCGGGTCTTTGCCGGGCTGCTGTTTCCCTTTGCCTACATGGCCTTCCTGGTGCCGTTCGGCGATGAACTGGTTCCGCCGCTGCAGATCATCACCGCCAGGATGACCGTCTCTCTGGTTCACCTGAGCCACATTCAGGCGACGATCGACGGGGTGTTCATCGATACCCCCGCGGGCCTGTTCGAAGTTGCTGAGGCTTGCTCCGGGGTCAAGTTCCTGATCGCCATGATCGCGCTCGGGGTGCTGGTCGGAAACGTCTGCTTCAGAAGCTGGCCTCGCCGGATCGCGTTCTTCGCACTGTGCATTGTCGTCCCGATCCTTGCCAATAGCGTGCGCGCTTGGGGCACGATCTTTGCCGCGCAGTATGTCGGGGTGGAGAAGGCTGGCGGGATCGACCACCTTATTTATGGCTGGGTCTTCTTCGCCGTGGTGCTTGCCGCGGTGCTGGGCCTTGCCTGGCGTTACTTCGATCGCGGCATCGACGATCCCTATGCGGACTGGACGCGGCTCAAGGCATCTTCGTGGCTTGCCAAGGCCGAGCGATTTTCACTGATCCCGCCGGTTGCGCTGATCGGCGCGGCGGCGTTGGTGCTTGGCGGGGTAGCCTGGGCCGGTGCGGCCGATGGCCTCTCGGCCCCAATGCCGCGCCAGGTGTTCCTGCCGGATGTTTCGGGCTGGACAAAGGTTCCATTCAAGCCCCTGGCATCATGGCAGCCGCGCGCGCTGGGTGCCGATCACCGTCTGCTCGGCCGCTATCGCAACGCCGCGGGCGACGAGGTGGATGTTTCCTACGCGCTCTATGCCGGGCAGGGCGAGGGGCAGGACGCCGGCGGTTTCGGGCAAGGCGCACTGGTGCCAGACAGCGGTTGGGCCTGGACCAGCAACGGCCCGCAGTTGGCCGGGGCCCGTTCGGACCGTCTCACGCATCCCGCAAAGATCGAGCGCATGGCCTTCACCTGGTATCGCTCGGGCGACCTGCTGACGGGCAGCAATGCCCGGCTCAAGCTGGCCAACATCGGTGACCGGTTGATGCTGCACGCCAGCCCTACCGCAGTCCTGATCCTCTCGTCCGAACAGCGGCCTGGTCACGAGGCGGCGGCAGAGGTTCGCGCCTTCCAAGCGGCCATCGGCGACCCCGGTTCATGGATGGACCGCATCGGCCAAGCCCGCTAAGCGCGCCCCATGTGCGGGATTACCGGGATCTATCACCTTGAAACGCCAAAGCCGGTCGATCCAGCGCGGATCGAGCGGATGAGCGCAGCTATGGCCCATCGCGGCCCCGATGGGCAAGGGGTGTGGACCGCGCCCGGGGTGGGGCTGGGTCATCTGCGCCTGTCGATCATCGACATCGCCGGATCGCCGCAACCGATGGCCTCAAGCGATGGCCGCGCCATGCTGGTCTTCAACGGCGAAATCTACAACTACCGCGAACTGCGCGAGGAATTGCGCGGCAGCGGCGCGCAATTTCACACTGATGGAGATAGCGAAGTCATCCTCGCCGCGTGGCAGAAATGGGGACCCGGCTGCGCCACCCGGCTGCTCGGCATGTTCGCCTTCGCGATCTATGACCTGGCAGCGCGGACCTTGTTCCTCGCCCGCGACCGACTTGGCGTGAAGCCGCTGTTCTACGCGCCGCTCAGCGATGGCAGCGTGGCCTTCGCGTCAGAACTCAAGGGTCTGCTGGCCAACCCACTGCTGCGCCGCGAGATCGATCCGCTGGCGATCGAAGACTATATGACCTGGGGTTATGTGCCCGATCACCGTTCGATCCTGAGCGGCGTGTACAAGCTGCCCGCCGGCCACACCCTGCTGCTGCGTCACGGTGCGCCGCTGCCAGAGCCACAGCAATACTGGGACGTATCATTCGCGCAGCGGCGCAAGGGCCGGACGAGCGATCTGGAGGCGGAGCTGCTGCACTTGCTGCGCCAGGCGGTGTCTTCGCGGATGGTCGCCGACGTGCCTCTGGGTGCATTCCTGTCCGGCGGGGTCGACAGCTCGGCGGTCGTTGCCTTGATGGCCGAGGCAAGCAACGCACCGGTCAAGACCTGCTCGATCGGGTTCGACGTCGCGGCGCTGGACGAAAGCGCTTATGCGCAGACTGTCGCCACCAGGTTCGGCACCGATCATCATGCGCGACAGGTTTCGCCGGACGATTTCGAGCATGTCGGCACCCTTGCCGCGATGTTCGACGAACCTTTTGCCGATGCCTCGGCGCTGCCGACCTGGCGCGTTTGTCAGCTGGCGCGTGAAACCGTTACTGTAGCATTGTCAGGTGACGGAGCGGATGAGGCGTTCGCCGGTTATCGGCGGCACAAGTTCCAGTACGCCGAGGACCGGCTACGCGGGCTACTGCCGCAAGGCTTGCGCGGCCCGATGCTGGGCAGCCTGGGGGCGGTTTACCCCAAAGCAGATTGGGCCCCGCGCCCGCTCCGCGCCAAGACGACACTCCTCAGCCTCGCCGGAAGCAGCGAAGCGGGATACGCGCGTGCGCTAGCGATCCTCCCGCCGGAATTGCGGCAGCGGCTCTATTCGCCTGACTTTCTCAAATTGCGCGGCGACTACCGGGCCGAGCTGCCGTTCGAAGCCACGATGCGCCGGGCCGAGGCGCGCTCGGGGCTCGACCGGGCGCAATATGCCGATCTCAAGTTCTGGCTGCCGGGTGACATTCTGACCAAGGTCGATCGCACCAGCATGGCGGTGAGCCTTGAGGCGCGCGAGCCACTGCTCGATCACCGGCTGATCGAATTCGCCGCTGCCTTGCCCGAAGGCCTCAGGACGAGGCGCGGCGAGGGCAAGTGGCTGCTCAAGAAGACGATGGAACGCTACCTTCCTCAGGAAGTGCTCTATCGGCCCAAGCAGGGCTTCGTGATGCCAATCGCCCAATGGTTTCGCGGGCCGCTTGCATCCAGCGCGCGCGCGATCGGTTCAAGCGCTGCACTGGCCAGGACCGGATGGTTTGACGCCAAGGCGTTAGGTAGCATTGCCGACGAACATATCGCAGGGCGTGCCGATCATGGGCGGCTGCTGTGGCAGTTGCTGATGCTGGATCGCTCGCTCAGCGCCTTGGTCGGCTGAACCTACAAACCAATACCCGCAAATGAAAACGGCCCCGACTTGTGTCAGGGCCGTTTCAAAACTCGTGAGTAGCATTCAGCGTTCGCCGAATGCCTTGATAAGCCAATCCCACATAGGACGCCTCCTGGACTTATGTCGAACTCGGGTGGAGATCGAACGACGGTCATTTTAACTAAATAGTAACCAAAGGCAATAGGACAAAATTCACCATAAAGAATTGCCGGGTGCAAGTGATTTTGCACTGAATTTCAACGCTGTAGTTTGTGTCTGGGATGATTTTGGCGCGCGCTGGCGCAGGCGCGCGCGTTGGCGCGGCAACGAATCGCTAGCTTTGGCAGCTACTTAGCGAAGCTGTGATTCGGCCCGAAGGGGCAATGCCGGGCAGATCGATATTGCCCTCAGCGAATTTCTTAGGGGCATGCGAGCCGCCGCTTCTGCGACAGTTTCCGGCAATCAGGCCGCTCTTACCTTCGCTTCGTTGGCGAGCAGGTTGGAAAGTGCTTCCAGCTGCATCGGTTTGGCGAGGTAATAGCCTTGTGCGATGTCACAGCCGATCGCCCGCAGCAGCGAAAGCGTCTCGGGATCCTCGATCCCCTCGGCGATGACCCGGCGTCCCAGTCCGTGGGCCAGGACGATGGTCGATTCGACCAGCATCATGTCGCTGGCATTGTCGACCAGCCCGATCACGAAGCGGCGGTCGATCTTGATCTCCTGGCATGGAACTGAACGCAGATATTCCAGCGTCGCGTTACCCGTTCCGTAATCGTCGATCGACAGATCGATTCCGATCGCGGCGATGCCGGAGAGGTTCTTCTTGACCAGGTTGTGCTCCTTGAATGGCGCGGATTCGGTGACTTCCAGTGTAAGGTTGCCCGCCGGGAAGCCGGTCCGCGCAAGGACCTGCGAGATCTTGAACGGCAGGTGCTCCTGCTGGAGCAGGTTGGCCGAGACATTGACGCTCAGACGGAACGTCGGATTGTCGGCAATCAGCTTGCGGGCCGATCGGGTCGCCTCCTCAAGGACATGGAAAGTCAGGCGGCTGATGCGATTGTGCGCTTCGGCAGGAAGGATGAATGCTTCTGGCGAAATGGCACCGCGGGTGGGGTGCTGCCACCGGACCAGCGCTTCCGCGCCAGAGATGTGATCGTCGTGCAAGCTGAACTGCGGTTGGTAGGCAATCCAGATATCACCGTTGTCGATCGCGGCATCAAGCTCGCTCATCAACGAGAGCTCCCACGCGCTGTCTTCGTCGTTGACGCTGGTATTGAACTTTACCAGTTCCTGGTTGCTCGCGGCGTTATCGGCGGCAAGCAGTGCCCGGCCAATACGATTGGCAACTGGCCGCGAGATGTCCATGTCGATGCCGAATGCCATCTGCACATCGACCTTGCGTTCGCGGATGACGAAATGGCTTTCGATTAGCCGCGCGAGGCCCTCGACATGCCCACGTAGATCGTTCGCGTTGAGCTCAGGGGCCAGCCAGTAGAGGACGTCTTCGGCCTGATAATAGGTCGTAGCATGTCCCGGCACATTTAGGCGCCGGGCAATCTCTGAGACGAGCTCGTCTTCGACCGGGTCAGCGAAGCTGGCCCCGATGGCCGCATAATTGCGGATGCGCAAGGCGATCACCGGGCGCAGGGCGGCCAGCCGTTCTTCGCGCAAAGCGGAAAGGTTGGGCATCAGCGTACCCGCGTTGCGCCTGCTTGCTTCGAGCAGGTCGCGATGGGCGGTCGCCCGCACTGCAACGATCCCGAACAGGAGGTAAGCCGGCAGGAAGTCCGCAGTGACAAGATAGGAATCAAGCAGGAAAGGTGCGACAGCACCAAAACCAACCACCGCCAACACAGTGAGACCAGCGCGGCGGCGGGTGCGCGCGCGCAGGAACAATGCGGCAAAGAAAATCGCCACCAAATAAGCAGGCAGAGCGCCGATATCGATCGGGTTGCCGACGCCCAGGGTCTGCGCGCCAACCGCATGAGTATAGACTGCCGGAAACCATTTCTGGCCTGCCACTTGCAGCCAGTCTGCGGACAGGACCGTAGTCTTGCCAACGATGATGTCCTTGCCAGCAACGCTCTTGGGGTCGAATTTTCCGTTTAAAATGTCGATATATGGAATTGTCGGCACGGATTTGACCTGGATTGACCAGTCGGGACGGAAGTGACCTTCGGTCTTTGTATTTCGGCCAGCGATATCGGCTGCAATTCCTGGCACCAGCTTTCCGTCGATTCTGGTCGAATAATCGAGTTCCGCGGCGAGTGAGAATGGTGCGATGCGGCCGGTCAGTGAACGCATTTGTGCCACGTCGGCGAACGGCTTGGTCGGCCTGACAATCTCGCTAAGGCCAGTGGTGTTGTTGGGCAGGATCGTTGCGCCAAGGAAAATCCGATTGGGATTTTCGGCAATGGTCTTGGCGAATGCCGCATCGCCCTTCTCATCCACACGGTCCGCAAAAGCCTTGTCGTAATAGATTCGACTGGCGCCAGCCTTGAGCAGGTTTTCGACCATCGCAACATCGTTCAAGCGCGAATAGTTGAGTGTTCCAAGATCACGGATCGAGCGTTCATCGATCGCGACCACAACCACGTGCCCGTCGGCAGGCTTGGCCCGCAGGTAGTTGCGGCCACCGCGGTAGATATCCTCGAGCGGCAACAGCAACTGGATCGCGGCGACAAATCCCGCGATCACGCAGGCCCAGACGAATATCCGCAGGCGCGTCGGGCGCTTTTTCTGCTTGGGTTTACGGTTGAACGGCCACATCAGCAGCGGCCCTCGTAATGTTCCGGATGCCAGCAATGATTGGCGAACGAAATCAACCCCTTCCGCGCGCTGCACGGAAGGAGCTGTTCAAGGCAGCGGGGCATGGTCCCGTTGGTCATCAGGCCGGACTAAGCGAAATATGGTAATTTTTCGTTAGCCCTAACTGTGGCCCGTTTGGGCGGACCGGTCAGCGGCTATCGACCAGGACCAATTCGGTGTCCGCCAGCGCGGTTACGGTAAGCAGCGCTTCGCCGGTGATCGCCACGCCATCGCGCGGTGCCGCGCGCTGGCCGTTGGCGTCGATCTCGCCGCCGACTGCGACCAGGTACTGGTGGCGATCGGGATCGAGCGGCAATGCGATGGTTTCACCGGCCTTGAGCGTGGCCGCCAGCACCCGCGCATCGGCGCGGATCAGCAGGGCATCATCTGCCTCCGGGGAGCTGCTCGCGACCACTTCCCAGCGCCCGGCCCGGGTCCCGCGGGGAAACTCGCGCTGGCCCCAGCGTGGCGCATCGCCCTGGCGGTCGGTTTCTATCCAAATCTGGAACAGGGTGGTGGGCTCATCCTCCAGATTGAACTCGGCATGCGTGATCCCGGTCCCGGCGCTCATCACCTGAACATCGCCGGCACCGGTCCGGCCCTTGTTGCCAAGGTTGTCCTGATGGGTGATCGCGCCGCTGCGCACGAAGGTGATGATTTCCATGTCGCGGTGCGGATGCGGGGGGAAGCCACTCTGCGCAGCGATGGTATCGTCATTCCAAACGCGCAAGGCGCCCCAGCCCATCCGGGCCGGGTCGTGGTAATTGGCGAAGCTAAAATGGTGCACGGCATTGAGCCAGCCGTGATCGGCATGGCCGAGGCTGGTAAACGGACGGACTTCGATCATGGGACTGTCCACATCGGCGGGGTGTGATCGCCGGAATTGACCGGAATATGGGGTGCCTGCGCGGCGTTGCAAGCCGCCTAGAACGACTTGCGCAGCCCCACAAAGAACCCGCGACGCTGGCCCCAGACCGGCTGCCCGGCGCCCACGCCCGAACCGTCCGCCTGCAGGTAAACCTTGTCGAACAGGTTGATGACGTCGAATCGCAAGGTCCAGCCGTGCTCCTCGCTGCCGATCACCTGGGCCAGCCCGAAGTTGGCCACGAGGTACGATGGCAAGGTGCCGCCATTAGGCACATGGCCAATCGGATCGTCAGATCTGAGACCGCTGCCGTAAATGAAATCGAACGCTGGCCGCAGCTTGCCGATCCCGTCGTCGAGATCGAGCTGAACCCCGCCGGAAGCCGTCCATTTCTGCGAATGATCGGTGAAGATATAATTCGTGCCAGTGTAAGTCACGACAGCAGGTTCGAATAGGAACTGATTGGAAACGATTGATTTTGCCTGCTGCTGTCCCCGTGCAAGGTTGCCGTATACGTGCAACGGGCCCTTGGCGTAGCTGGCGTTGAGTTCCACCCCCCAGTTGCGCGCCTTGGCGTAGTTGAACGGCGAGGATATCCTGAGCGTGCCCAGCGCGGCATCATCGAGCAGGTTTGTGGCAAGCTTGTAATAGACATCGATGCCGAGCGTCAGGCGGCCACCAAACTCGCGCTGCAGCCCGATATCGAACAGATTCTGGCGCTGCGAGCGGATCGGGCCGGAGGTGACGTTTGGTGGCGTGCCGGTGGTTCCGACAAAGGCGGCCAGCGTGCCCTGGCCGATCAGGACCAGCGGAGGCGGGGTGAAGTAGCGGGCATAGCCGAGGTGAACGGTGGTCGCTGTGTCAGGCGTCCAGACCAGCCCGATGCGCGGGCTGAACTGGCTCTCGCTGATCTGGCTCTTGGAATGATCGTAGCGCAGCCCGGCATTCACCGTGACAGCTTCGCCCAGCTTCCATTCGTCCTGAACATAGGCGGACCAATCGCGGCCGGTCAGGCGCTCGCTTACCGGTACTACGAGCGGAACGTCGCTGGTCTGGTTGCCGAAGCCGTCCGCCGGAAATACGCGGTTGATGCTGTTCGAGCGGCTTTGGTCCTGTTGGTAGAACAGGCCCGCGCGCAGCGTGTGCGCTTCGCCAAGCTTGAGCGAGCCATCGACCTGGAAACCGATCGCCTTGCTAACCTGCGTGAGATCAGACTCGGTGCCGTTGAACATCAGGGTGCCGCCCAGGGGATCGGGCAGGAAGCGGGCCTTGGCGTAGCGGGTGAAGGCGGCAACCTGCAGATTGAACCGGTCGGTCGAGTGCTGCCACGAAGTAACCCCGAACCAGGCATCCTGCTGCTGGTTCTGGTCCAGCGTGGTGGAATCGAACGTGGTGCGGCCGTTGAGCTGGTAATCGGGGCTGATCCCGGTCTGGTTGGGCAGTTGCACTTTGGCCAAGGCGGTGCCGCCGAACACCGCAATCCGGTCGTTGTCGCCCAGAATATACGAAAGGTAGCCAAACCCGCGCCAGGTCTTGGAGCGATCATGGATCGCGCGTCGCGTCGGTTCGGGGTTGGCCAGCCCCTGGTCTGTCTGCTGGTAGCTGCCCGAGACAAAATAGTTGAGCCGCCCGATCGGGCCGCGCAGCGTGAAGCTTGGCGTGTAGGTGCCATTGCTGCCGCCATAGATCCCGACATCGCCATCGGCATCGAAGGATTCCTTGCGCGTCGTCAGGTTGACCACGCCCGTAGTGCGAAAACCATATTGCGCTGGCAGTGCCCCGGTCAGGACTTCGACCGATTCCGCAACCCGCGGATCGACTAGCGACCCGAAGCCATGAAACGCTTGCGGGATGTTGATCCCGTTGAGCCGGTAGAGCACGTTGCCGTGTTCGTTGCGGATATGAATTTCGCCATCGCCGTCATTGTCCATCGACACGCCAGGGGCCTGCAGCAGCACACCGGCGAGGCCGCGATCGATGCCGCCCGGCTGGATTTCGAGATCGGTGTGTTGGAATGTTGATGCTTGCGCGCCAATCGACGGGTCGATCTTTTCCCGTGCCGCGTTGAGCCGCTGTGCGGTGACGACAATGTCCGTGGCTTGCGCAGCATCGCCATCATTGTCTGGCGCTTGAGCGAGGGCGGGGCTGGCAAGCAAAGTAGTGCAGAGAAGCAGGTGGCGCACGAGGTGTATCTCTTCGAATCAAGGGGCATTTCGTGCGCTGCCTTAGACAGATGTTACATTATCTCAAAGTAAACAATCGGTCACTTATCACGCTTCACCGTGCCCGGCGGCCAGATAGTCGCTGCTCTGCATTTCCATGAGACGGCTAACAGTCCGTTCGAACTCAAACCGGCCATCGCCGGCCGGGTACAGCTGATCGGGTTCGGCGGCCGCGGTGACGAACAGCTTGACCTTGTTCTCGTACAGCGCATCGATCAGCGTGACGAAACGCGCCGCCTCATTGCGGCTGTCCGGACCCATCTGCGGCACCCCAACCAAAATTACAGTGTGGTAGGCATGGGCAATCGCGAGGTAATCCGCCGCGCCGCGCGGCTCGCCGCAGAGCCGCCTGAAGCTGAACACCGCGACGCCCTTGAGGCTTTTGGGCACGTGCAGCACGCGTCCGCCGCCAAGATTCAGATCGGCCGAGGGCACATGGGCGCTGTCTTCCGGCGGATAGTCGGTCAGGCGGAAGAAAGCCTCACGCACTTGCGCCGTCGCCGCGTCGCCCAGCGGCGTGTGCCAGCTGTCGATCCCGCCCAGCCGCTCGAGCCGGTAATCGACCGGGCCATTGAGCGGCAGCACATCGAGCTCGCGCTCGATCAGCGCGATGAACGGCAGAAAATGCTCACGGTTGAGCCCGTCCTTGTAGAGTTCCGCAGGAGCGCGGTTGGAGGTGGTGACAATGCAAAGCCGGTGTTCGACAATCAGCTGAGTGAACAGCCGGCTCATGATCTGGGCATCAGCCGAATTGTTGACCACCATCTCGTCGAAAGCTAGCACCCTCAGCCCATCGGCAATCGCCGCAGCTACGGGCGGAATAGGGTCCCCGCTCTCGCTCTTGCGGGCTTCGCGGAGCCGCGTATGCACCTCAATCATGAAGGCGTGGAAGTGGACGCGGCGCTTTTCAGGGATGGTTAGGCAGCGGTGGAACAGGTCCATCAGCATGGATTTCCCGCGCCCGACGCCGCCCCACAGGTAGAGCCCGCGTACCGTTTCAGGTTTGTGACCGGCCAGCCGCCACAACACCGATCCGCGCGAAGGGATCGCCTCAAGCGCCATCTGCATTTGCGTCAGTCGCTCCGCAGCGGCGCGTTGCGCTGGCTCTGGCTGCAGTTCACCCGCAGCAATCAACGCCTCGTAAGCGGCGGCAACGCTGGTCATCGCGGCGCGGTTGGCTTGCGGATTGTACCCGAAAAGGCGGCGATAATGTCGCTGGAACCCTGCTCGACTATCCCGCGCAAAAACACCAGGCGGCGGGTTTCCTTGAGCAACTCGGTCACCGCATCGCACGGTATGCCGGGCTTGCCAGCGCCGATAAATTGCACGTTGAGATCAAGCGTGACCGCGGTTCCAGCTTCGATGATTCCAAGCTGCCGCGAACAAGCGAACAGCGCGATGTCGACCAGCGCCATCACGGTGCCGCCGTGGATGTTGTTGCCCAGGTTGGTGTGGCGGTGTTCGGGAAACATCCGCAGTCGCGCCTTGCCATCATCGTCGCGGCGCACCAGCAACTTGGGAAACATCCAGCTATTGAAGCGGGTCGTGTCGTTCAGCTGCCAGGTCTGCCACCCCGGATTGTCCGGATCGGGCTCGCTTCTGAATCCGCGGTCATCACTCATGAAACGACGTCGCTCATCAGACGTGTTTGGCCGCCTGCATCTTCTTGATTTCGGCGATCGCGCGGGCTGGGTTAAGGCCCTTGGGGCAGACGTTGGCGCAGTTCATGATCGTGTGGCAGCGATAGAGCCGGAAGGGATCTTCCAGTTCATCAAGCCGCTCACCGGTCATTTCGTCGCGGCTGTCAGCCAGCCAGCGATAGGCTTGGAGCAGGATCGCCGGGCCGAGGAACTTGTCGCTGTTCCACCAGTAGCTTGGGCACGCGGTCGAGCAGCAGGCGCAGAGGATGCACTCGTACAGGCCGTCGAGCTTCTCGCGCTGCTGCGGGCTCTGCAGGCGTTCCTTGCCCGAAGGCGTGGGTGTAACGGTTTGGAGCCACGGACGGATCGAAGCGTACTGGGCATAGAAATGAGTGAAATCAGGAACCAGGTCCTTGATCACTTCCATATGCGGCAAGGGGGTTATGCGGATGTCACCAGGAAGGTCTTCGATCGCGGTGGTGCAGGCGAGACCATTGCGGCCATTAAGGTTCATCGCGCAGGACCCGCAGATCCCTTCGCGGCACGAGCGGCGGAAGGTGAGCGTCGGGTCCATTTCCGACTTCATCTTGATCAGCGCGTCGAGCACCATTGGCCCGCAACTATCGAGGTCGATCTCGAACGTGTCGTAACGGGGGTTTTGGCCGCTATCCGGATCGTAGCGATAGACGGTGAAGCGTTTGACCCGCGACGCGCCCGCAACCTTGTGCGCAATTCCGTCGCGCCGAATCTTGCTGTTTGCGGGGAGGGTGAAGGTCGCCATTTCAATCCTGCCTTACTGACGGCAAATTGGCCGCGTTCGGGGCCCTATCTAGCGCCGTTCGCGCGGGGAGCAAGGTCTGCGCCACGATTTTCCGAAGGATCGCGGCGCCGCCAGAATGACCGGCGGCTGCGGTGCGCGACAAGGCCTTAGCCAAGCACGGATATTTGCATGAGTGCGACGCCGAACAGGAGGACCATATGCGTGCCCGAGCAGACTGCAAATCGCGAGGCGGCGATGGCGTCGAGCATCACTGCAAGCAACTGAGCGGCGGCGATAATGATCGTGTAAATCCGCACGCTGCGCAGGCCGATGACGACAAGCGCAGCAAGGAGTAGGGTATCGAGGCCGAACCGGGCCTGATAGTCGGTCTTTGCCGGGTGAGCCGATGCCGCTGCTGTCGTGATCAGGAAACCAACCGCGGCGGTGATTGCCAGCAGACCTGTCAAGCCTCGCCCGCTTAGATCGCCGCGCAGTTGCGCCAGCACGTAGCACGGCACGACGGCAGCGCATGGCCAGGCGCCAAGCGAATGGAACAGGATTTGCCAGACCGCGGCGATCAAGGGCCGACAAGTCCATCGAGGGTTTGAGCAACGCTGAGCACCAGCAATGCCGTTATCGCGATGGCTGCGGCAAGCGTGACAATCGCCGCCGTTCGCCACCAATAGCGATCGGGCCCGGCAAGTGCAGTCTCCAGTTTTCGGGAAATTGTGGAGGGTTGCAACACTTCGCGGTACTGCCGGGCACTAAGCTCGACAGGGAAGACGACCCCATCCTCGAAGCCTGCTTGATCCAGACTGGCGGAAGCCTGAAGGGCAATTGGCTTATTCTGTACGAGAATTACTGGCCGGAATCGTGAGCATCACTGTGCTTTGGCGGCGGTACAGACGGGCAATCTGCGATCGAGGCAGACCTCCCAGACGATGCCTGATCATCTCGATCCGCTGGTTGACCACACTCTCTGAGATATTCAATTTATGAGCAATTTCCTTGCTTGTCAGCCCGTCGGACACGAACGGCAACACCTCTTTCTCTGCTTGTCGGTCAGCGTGCCGAGGATCGCCATATGCGGGCGTGTCTGGGACATCGAGGGCAAGCTTAGGACATGCTTGACTGGTAACAAATATATTTGTGACGCCTGCCAATCGATGCCGAAAGGTTTATTCAATTGGGATTGGGTTTGGCGTGGCCGGTCTCAGGCAGGGCTCCCGAATCCTGCTCGGTATGTGCAGCGAACACGGGTAGATTGCATTGTGCAGCCGTGCCACACTGCTGATCGGGTTAAGGTGGAGATGGAACCGATGGGGCTGGGTAACTGGTATAACGAACGCATCGTGCCGCGGCTGATCCGCTGCGCCTGTTCTTCGCCGGCGATCATGCAGGTACGCGACAAGGTCGTGCCGCTGGCCAGCGGTGACGTGTTCGAAATCGGCTGCGGTGGCGGAATCAACCAGCAGTTCTACGATCCGGAGCGGGTGAAGAGCTATGCCGGGATGGATCCTTCGGCCAAAGGGCTCGACTTCACCCGGACCGCCGCTGCGCAGCAGGGCCGAGTTGCCGATATTCGCGAAGGGATGGGCGAGGCCATTCCTTTTGCCGACGCGAGCTTCGATTGCGTGGTCTGCACATTCACCCTGTGCTCGGTTGACGACGCCGCGCAGACGCTGCGCGAGCTGCACCGCGTGCTGCGGCCGGGCGGGAGGCTACTTTATGCCGAACACGGCAAGGCACCCGACGCGGATGTGGTCAAATGGCAAAACCGAATTGAACCGGTGTGGAAGCGGCTTGCCGGCGGGTGCCATCTGACGCGTCCGGTCGGTGCCGCGATTTCAGGCGCAGCGGACTTTTCGCTCAATCAGCTTGGCGCTCGTTATGCCCCCAAAACGCCGCGCTGGGCGGGGTGGATTGAATGGGGCGAAGCCATCAAGGCCGCCTGACCCTCAGAAGTCCCGCACTTCGCCGACCTGCATGATCCAAGCGTTTGCCTCGCCATATTGCTGTTCCAGTGCGGCCTTTTGGAACCGCTCGGGTGCTTCGAACGGGTCCTCCGGGGTCAGCATGATACTGCCCCAGTGCATACCGACTCCAGCCTTCGCGCCGATGTCCCGCGCGATCATCACCCCCTCTTCGGGCGTGGCATGGCTGGCTTCCATGATGATCCGCGGCTCGTAAGCACCGATACCGACCAGCGCCAGGTCGAACGGCCCGGCGCGGCGGCCGATTTCGTTGAACACCTCACCGTAGCCGGTATCGCCGCCGAACCAGACCTTTCGGTCTGCCGCTGCGATTGCCATGCTGGCCCACAAAGTCTTGTCACGGTCGAACGGCCCACGGCCCGAAAAATGGACGGCGGGGAGGGCGGTAATGGTCAGGTCGCCCAAGCCGTAATCGTGCCACCAATCGAGTTCGGTGATTTGGGCAAAGCCCTGTCGTCGCAGCAGAGCTCCCACGCCAAGCGGGCACACAACCGGCGTCTCGGTGCGCCAGCCGTAGGCCTTGAGCGCGGCAGTATCGATGTGATCATAATGGTTGTGGCTGATCACGATCAGGTCGAACCGCGGCAAATCAGCTGCCGCGACTGCCGGGGGGAGGAACCGCTTGGGGCCAAAGCCGAACGGGCCGGCGTGCGGACTAAGATAGGGATCGGTGAGCACCAGCTTGCCGCCGATCCGCATGGCGAAACAAGCATGACCCAGCCAGGCGATCTGGTTGCTCTGGAGGGCGGCAAGATCGGGCGCGGCCGCTGCGGTAAGACCGGTCGGAACCGGCGGCAGTTTGGCGCGGCGCATGTCCCACAGCAGGAACTTCAGGAAATCACGGAGCCGCGCGCGGCGCGGCGGACTGCCCGGCGGATTGCGAAAACCACCGCCCGGGCGGTGGTGGTACGGGCGCTGGGCGGCGTCGGCTGCGGTCATCTATGTTGAGATAGGTAGGCGGGCGGCGGATTTTAGTCCGCGCCCGCCCTAACTATCAGTCTCCGAACGTTCGCTGCCACCAGCCGCGCCGCGGGGAGCCATCTTCGGAAAGATCCGCAGGAGCAGGTTCGGCTTCGGCGGTCACTTCTGCAGCGACAACCTTCTTGCGGCTGCGCTTGGGCTTTTCGATGGCCACTTTGGTCGCAGCGGGTTTCTCAGTGGGTTCCGCAGCGGGCTCAGGCTCGGCAACCGGCTCTGCCTTAGGCTTGCGGGCGCGCTTGGGCTTGGCCGGAGCCTCTGTTTCGGCAACGGGCGCTTCGACCGGCGCTGCTTCAGGAGCAGGCTCAGCGGCTTCCACTGGTTTACCATCAGCCTTCTTGCGGCGGCTGCTCTTGGGCTTGGCGGGAGCTTCGTCGGCTTCCGGCTCGGCAACTTCGACTGGCGCTTCGGAATCAGCCTGACCCTCTGTGATATCGCCTTCACCGTTACCTTCGGCGTTTTCGCCATCGGCGCCTTCGCCTTCACCGCGGCCGCGACCGCCTCGCCGCCGCCGTCCACGCCGCCGGCGCTTGCGCGGTGCTTCGTCATCGCCTTCGGCGCGTTCGGCGGTATCTTCGCCAACTTCAGCGCGCTCGGCGTCATCTTCCGTTTCGCCTTCAGGACGTTGGGCTTCGCCTTCGACTTCGCGATCAGCGCGAGGTTCGGCCCGGTCACGGCCGCCCCGCCGGCGCCGTCCGCGGCCACGGCGCTTGCCGCGATCTTCGCCGCGATCGTCTTCGTCGGCGATCCGATCTTCGCTCTCGCTCTCGCCTTCGTCCTCATCGTCCTCGAACACCTCGTCGTCTTCTTCTTCCTCGATGACGATAGCTTCGAATTTGGGAGTGAATTCAGGGCGCGGTCCGGACGAGGCTACACGCATCTTTGCCCCTTCATTCTCCCCTTCGGGCAGGACTTCGACACGCACGCCGTAGCGATCTTCGATCTCGGCAAGATCGCCTCGCTTGGCATTGAGCAGGTAAACCGCCGCCTCGGTGCTGGCATAGAGCGAGATGGTCGAACCCTTGCCCTTGGCCGCTTCTTCTTCGATGAAGCGCAGCGCCGAAAGGCCGGCCGAACTCGCGGTACGGACCAGGCCGGTGCCATCGCAGTGCGGGCAACCACGGGTCGTCGCTTCGAGCACGCCGGTGCGCAGACGCTGGCGGCTCATTTCCATCAGCCCGAAGCTGGAGATGCGGCCGACCTGAATGCGCGCCCGGTCGTTCTTGAGCGCGTCCTTCATCGCCTTTTCGACCTTACGGACGTTGGAGGTGAACTCCATGTCGATGAAGTCGATCACGACGAGGCCCGCCATGTCGCGCAGGCGCAACTGCCGGGCGATTTCGCGCGCGGCTTCGAGGTTGGTATTGACCGCGGTCGCCTCGATCCCGTGCTCCTTGGTCGAGCGGCCCGAGTTGATGTCGATCGAAACCAATGCTTCGGTCGGGTTGATTACGATGTAACCGCCCGACTTCAGCTGGACTTCGGGATCGTACATCGCGGTAAGCTGGTCTTCCGCGCCGTAACGCTGGAACATCGGAACCGGATCGGCGTACTGCTTCACCCGCTTGACGTGGCTGGGCATCAGCAGCTTCATGAAATCGCGTGCAGCACGGTAGCCGTGTTCGCCCTCGACGATCACTTCCTCGATCTCGCGGTTGTAGATGTCGCGAATCGCGCGCTTGATCAGGTCACTGTCCGAATGGATCAGCGCCGGGGCGGTGGAGCCCAGGGTGCGTTCGCGGATTTCGTCCCACAGCCGGGCAAGGTAATCGAAATCGCGCTTGATTTCGGTCTTGGTGCGGCTGAGCCCGGCGGTGCGGACGATGCAGCCCATCGAGCGCGGCAGGTCCATCTCGCTGATGATAGTTTTCAGGCGCTTGCGATCGGTCGACGAGCTGATCTTACGGCTGATCCCGCCGCCATGGCTCGAATTGGGCATGAGCACGCAATAGCGACCGGCGAGGCTGAGGTACGTCGTCAACGCGGCACCCTTGTTGCCGCGTTCTTCCTTGACCACCTGAACCAGCAACACCTGGCGGCGCTGGATGACGTCCTGGATCTTGTAACGGCGGCGCAGTGCCATGCGCTTGGCGCGCAGTTCATCGGCCTTGCCTTGGGCACGGCCCCCACTGCCCTGGCGGCGGCGGCCTCGGCGGCCACGATTATCGTCAGAGCCGGCCTCTTCGCCGTTGTCTTCACCGGCGTCTTCATCGTGGCCATCGAAGGATGCTTCGACATGACCATCCTCGATCGTCGCGACGTCGTCCTTCTCGGCGGTATCGACTTCGGTCAGCCCGCCGAAATCGGCGTCGAGGCCGTGATCGTGGTCCCCGTCGTCGACTGCGAATTCGCCGTGCTCGTCGCTCGGGAAGTCGTCGTCGCCGTCTTCGGCAGCGCGCAGCGCGGCTTCTTCCTCGGCATGCGCGGCTTCTTCGGCCAGCAAGGCCTCACGATCTTCCTTGGGGATCTGGTAATAGTCAGGATGGATTTCGCTGAAGGCGAGGAACCCATGACGGTTGCCCCCGAAATCGACAAATGCCGCCTGCAGCGACGGTTCGACCCTGGTTACCTTGGCGAGGTATATGTTGCCTTTGATCTGCTTGTGTTCAGCGGATTCAAAGTCAAATTCTTCAATTCGGTTGCCCTTGAGCACCGCCACCCGTGTTTCTTCCGGGTGGCGCGCATCGATTAGCATGCGCATTGTCATTATGAATTCTCCGTGCGCGCCACGCGGAGACAGGCCGTTGACGGGCGTCTCCACGGATGGCGCGGCTTAGTGCGGTACCTCTGCGCATGGGGCGGTCAGCCCGGTTCGATAGCGCGGATGGATGGTTTGAACCGCTGCACGTGTCAGCAGCGGCGGCGATAAGTGTGTCTGCCCCGATAATGAGGTGCGGCTTTGCAATGCCGGCACGGTCCAGCGCTCTGCCCACCCGGACCCGTTGGGTCGCAAGTACCAGAAACGATGGAAAGCTCTTCATTGGTGCATCAACCTGTATGAACCGGCGGTATTCTTGTGCCGGTTTCTCCCCCGAAAGCGGCAGTGCCTGCTTTCAGCGTGGTGACAGTTAGCACTGGATTGTTAAGGCAGCAAGTTGATTGCTCTGGGTGATAGTCCGTCCGCGAACGATTGCGTCGCAGGGACAGGCGCTTTAGTCTGCCAATCAATGCGCCGTATCCTCCTGCTTGTTTTGATTGTCCTTGCGCCGGTTGCGGTCTTTGCCGTGATGGTTGGTGCAGATCGGACATTCGGCGGGGCCGGGCGAGGCTATTCCTATGTCGTGAAGGTTGACCTTCAGCCGCCGGGTTCGCTTGCTGGACTACCCAAAATCGAAGGGCCGATGGACGCGAGCCGCCCGCTGGTGGTGATCGATGCCGGGCATGGCGGCAAGGATCCGGGTGCCGGGACCGGGGATCTCAAGGAAAAGGCGCTGACCTTATCGCTCGCGCTGGCGCTGCGCGATGAGCTGGTGAAGCAGGGCGGGGTGCGCGTGGCGCTGACCCGTAGCGATGATACTTACGTCACCTTGGAAGAGCGACCGGCGATTGCGCGCAAGCTGGGCGCCGACCTGTTCATCTCGATCCATGCCGACAGCACCGATGGCGATGGCAGCGCGATGGGCGCCACGGTCTACACGCTGTCCGACAAGGGCAGCAACCAGGTGGCCGAAAAGTTCGCCGCGCGCGAAAATGCAGCGGATCAGATCAATGGCGTGCGGATCACGGGGCAGAGCGACACGGTCAATGCGATCCTGGTCGATCTCTCCCAGCGCGAGACCCAGGATGCCTCAAGCCAGTTCGCCGGACTTATCCTGCGTGATGGGCACGCCGCCATGCCGTTCAAGTACCTTACGCCGGAATCGGCAGCCTTCGCTGTGCTCAAATCTCCTGATGTGCCGTCGGTGCTGTTCGAAAGTGGCTACATTAATAATACGGCCGATATGGCCCGGCTAACCTCACCCGGCGGACGGCAGGCTTTCGCCGCCGCGCTAACGCAAGTGATAAAGGTGTTTTTCGCGCGCACATCGGTGCTGAAGAAATGACCGCAGGAACCCGCTGGCAATGCCGCCGCAGGGCATGCTAGAGACTCTGTCCTATGCTTCAAAGCGATGACGACTCCGCTGAATCGGTCCGGCTGCGCATTCGCCGCGAGGCGGGTGGTATCTGGTCGCGCGTGCGGGCTTGGCCCGGCGCGGCCATAGGCTGGTGGAACGAGACCCGGCTGCGCGAATGGTATGCAGAAAACTGGGCGCAGAGCGGCCGGTTCCGGATCGTCAACTACGTCGTTGGCGCGTTCCTCGCGCTCAACCTGCTGGTCTTCGTGACCATCACCCGCAACCTACCATCGGCTGAGAGCCTGCTCACCTATCAGCCGCCGCTGCCGACAATGGTTCGGGGCGGGAGCGGTGACATCGTCTACAGCTATGCGCGGGAACGGCGCGTCCAACTGCGTTACGTCGACTTCCCCGAGAAGTTGGTGAACGCCTACCTCTCGGCCGAAGACAAGACTTTCTGGACGCATGGCGGGGTCGATTACACAGGTATCGCCGGGGCGGTGGTCGACTATGTGACCAAGTTCGGATCGGGCAAACGGGCCAAGGGCGGTTCGACCATCACTCAGCAGGTCGCCAAGAATATCCTGATCGGTAACGAATATTCGATCGGCCGTAAATTCAAGGAAATGATCCTGGCGCGCCGCATCGAAAGCGTGCTGACCAAGCAGCAGATCCTAGAGCTCTACCTCAACGAGATCCCGCTTGGCCGGCAGTCGTTCGGGGTCCAGGCGGCGGCGCAGGCCTATTTCGGCAAAGACGTCGACCAGCTCGATCTGGCGCAGGACGCGTTTCTTGCCTCGCTCCCGCGCGGGCCGGAAATCTATGGCCGCGCCAGCCATGCTGCCGAAGCGCTCGAACGGCGCAATTGGGTGCTCGACCAGATGGTCAAGAACGGCAAGGCCAGCGAAGCGGGCGCCGCGCAGGCCAAGACTGAACCGCTGGGTATCGTTGCCCGGCGCGGGGATAATTGGGATCCGGCCAACGGGTACTTTGTCGAAGAAGTGCGCCGCTTGCTGATCACCAAGTACGGCGAGAATGCGGAAAACGGCCCCAACAGCGTCTATGCCGGCGGCCTGTGGGTGCGGACCTCGCTCGACCCCGAACTGCAGAAAGCCGCCCAGGATTCGCTGCGGGCCGGACTGCTGCGGTACGGCGGTGGGCGCGCCTTCGCAAAGCCGATCGCGCACATGGATGTCGATGATGAGGGCTGGCAGGGGCAGTTTTCCAGCTTGAACCTGTCGATTTCGTATCAGGATTGGCGGACCGCGGTTGTGCTGGTCAAAGGCAGCGGCAACCCCACCATCGGTTTTGCCGACGGTACCCGCGACGTGTTGCTGTCCGCGCCCGATGCGCTGCGCAAGGGCGATGTGATCGCTGTGGCGCCCTCGGGCGGCAATACCTTCATGCTGCGGGTCATCCCCGAGATTTCGGGCGGGATGTTGCTTGAGGATCCGCATTCGGGCCGGGTGCTGGCGATGCAGGGCGGGTTCGATGAAGGGCTGGGCAGCTTCAACCGCGCCACCCAGGCCGAGCGTCAACCGGGTTCGACGATCAAGCCATTCGTCTATGGCACCGGTCTGGACTTCGGGATGAGCCCGTCGAGCGAAGTGGTCGATGGCAAGTTCTGCGTCTATCAGGGCGCGAGCCTGGGGCAGAAATGCTTCCAGAATTTCGGCGGTCAGGGCGGCGGCAATGCCACCCACACGATGCGCTGGGGGCTTGAGCAGTCGCGCAACCTGATGACTGTTCGCATCGCCAACGATAGCGGCATGGACCATGTGGTGAACACCTTTGAGCGGGTGGGCATCGGCAGGTATCCGCCGTACCTTTCGTTCGCGCTTGGCGCGGGTGAAACCACGGTGCAGCAGATGGTCAACGCCTATGCCGCGCTGGCCAACAACGGGGTGCAGTTTGCGCCCAGCATGATCGACTATGTCCAGGACCGCAATGGCAAGGTCATCTGGCGGGCCGATAACCGGCGCTGCACTTCGTGCGAAATGGCCGAATGGGATGGCAAGCCCATGCCGCGCTTCGATTCGCGGGGCAAGCAGGTGCTCGACGCGCGTACGGCGTTCCAGGTGGTGCACATGCTTGAAGGCGTGGTCACGCGCGGCACCGCGATTACGCTGGCCGATCTTGGCTTGCCGCTGTTCGGCAAGACCGGGACCACCAGCGGCCCGACCAACGTTTGGTTTTGCGGCGGCAATCAGGACATCGTCGGCGGGGTCTACCTTGGTTACGATGCACCGCGCTCGCTGGGCGGTTATGCCCAGGGCGGAACGATCGCAGCGCCGATCTTCAAGCAGCTGATCCTGTCGACCAGGCCGCGCTGGAGCACCAGGCCGTTCATCGCCCCGCGCGACATCCACTGGGTCAAGGTTGACCGGATTAGTGGCAAGCGCGTGTTCGGGAGTGCCCCGGGCAGCGATGCCAAACCCTCGGTGATCTGGGAAGCGTTCAAGGCTGAAAGCGAAGCACGCCCAGGCATGGGCACCGAAGAGATCGAGGCCCAGCGCAGCGCCCTGATCAACGCAATCAAGCGCGGCGCAGCGTCGCGGGGCCGAAGCCCTGCTGCTGACACCAGTGCTGGCGATGCTACCGAACCCAATCCCACCCCGACCATCTCGGCCAATGGCGGGGTTACCGTCCAATAGATGCCATGCTGCCGGCAAAGGAAACCCGAATGAACAAGCTGCTGATCGCCCCGTTCGCTCTCGCCGCACTGCTGGCGATACCTGCCGCTGCGCCGGCCGAGCTACCCCAAGGGGCCAAGGCGCCCGATTTCGTCACGGCGTCCGCAGCTGCGGGCAAAGAGATATCGTTCAGCCTGGCCGCGGCGCTGCGTAAAGGCCCCGTGGTGCTGTACTTCTACCCCAAGAGCTTCACGGACGGCTGCACGCTCGAAGCCCATGCCTTTGCCGAGGCGGTGAAGGACTTCAAGGCCGCTGGGGCGACCGTAATCGGACTTTCGGCGGATGACATCGCAACGCAAAAGCGCTTCTCGACCACCGAATGCCGCAAGAAGTTTCCGGTTGGCGTAGCCACGCCCGACATTATTGCGGCATATGATGTCCACCTCAAGCGTTCTGACGGCACCACCACCGGGCGGACCGCGCGGACCAGCTATGTCATTGGCCGCGATCACCAGATCAAGCTGGTCTACACCGACATGAACCCGAACGATCACGTCAAGAAGACGCTCGAGGCGGTTCGCGCGCTCAAAACCGCCAGCCGCCGCTAGACTCTTTACTTCGCAAGCAATCCGGCTAGGGCGCTCGCTCATTCGAAGAGCGGAGTGAGTGACCATGCGTGCCGAAGGGCAGGCCCATATTGAACGCATCGAAAAGGCGCTCGCGCTGGTCCGCAAGTTTCTCGACTGGGACCGCGCGCTGCGCCGGCTCGATGAACTGAACGCGCGGGTCGAAGATCCCAAGCTGTGGGACAATCCCAAGGACGCCGAAACGGTGATGAAGGAACGTCGCCAGCTTGAGGCGGCGATCGGCACAGTCAACACGATCTCCGGCGACATGGCCGACGCGATCGAATATATCGATCTGGGCGAAGCCGAGGGCGATGAGGCGACGATCGAGGAAGGCCTGGCCACACTGGCCGCGCTGGCTGACCGCGCTGACCGGGACAAGGTCCAGGCGCTGCTCGGCGGCGAGGCCGACGGTAACGACACCTTCATCGAAATCCATGCCGGGGCGGGCGGCACCGAAAGCCAGGACTGGGCCGAGATGCTGCTGCGCATGTACAGCCGCTGGGCCGAAAAGCGCGGCTACAAGGTCGAGGTCATCGAATACCAGGCGGGCGAACAGGCCGGGATCAAGTCCGCGACGATCCTGTGCAAGGGCGAGAACGCTTACGGTTATGCCAAGACCGAAAGCGGAGTGCACCGCCTGGTCCGCATTTCGCCGTACGACAGCTCGGCGCGCCGCCACACCAGCTTCTCGTCGGTCTGGGTCTACCCGGTGATCGACGATAATTTTGCGGTAGAGGTCAATCCGGCCGACCTCAGGATCGATACGTACCGCGCATCGGGCGCGGGCGGCCAGCACGTCAACACCACCGATTCGGCGGTGCGGATGACGCATATCCCGTCAGGGATCGTCGTCGCCAGCCAGATCGACCGCTCGCAGCACAAGAACCGCGAGATCGCGATGGGGATGCTGAAAGCGCGGCTATACGAAGCCGAGATGAGCAAGCGTGAAGACGCCGCGAGCGCCGAACATGCCGGCAAGTCCGACATTGGTTGGGGTCACCAGATTCGCTCCTACGTCCTGCAGCCGTACCAGATGGTCAAGGATCTGCGCACCGGGGTGACCAGCCCGACCCCGGCCGATGTGCTCGACGGCGCGCTCGATCCGTTCATGGCGGCGGCGCTGGCGCAGCGGGTCAGCGGTGAGACCGTCGAAGTCGAGGATGTCGACTGATCTGGGTGGAGCGGTTTGACGCTACGGAATCCAGTGCTTGCGATACTTACGTGACATTATATCTTCCTGCAAAACAGAATGGGATGATGCGGCACACCTTGGCATTGGCATTGCTCGCCAGCGCGGCCTTCGCAAACCCGGCGGTTGCGCAATCGCGCGGAGGTGGTGGAGACGTTTTGATTGACGTCAGGGAGGAACAACCAGCTGATCAAACGGCCGCTGTTCCGGCTCCGGTCACGCCCCCGATTGTCGTGCCGCCCGCCCCAATGCTGCCCGCGAAACCCGGGCCTGTTCCACTGCGCCCTTATAACGACCGGGCGCTCAACGCACTAACCCGCCCGCAATTGACGCTGTTCTCCGGTGAGAGGGAATTTGCCGGATACCTGCGCTGGCTCGAAGCAATCAAGCAGAAGCGCGAGGATATCCGCCTGACGCGGAAGACGGACCCAAGACCGCAAGCGCCATCGCAGTGTCGTTGAATCATTTGCAGGACGTGCAGGTACTGGAACCGGGGCACCAGTTCGTTCGGGTCGAACGGGTTGGTGACAATATCATGATGAGCGTTTACCGCGATGACAGCGGCCTGGTGATCAGCCTGATCAAGCTGCGCAAGACCGCCCGGATCGGCGGACAGGCCAAACTTGCCGGGCGCTATGAAAGCGACGGCCGCAGCCATGCGTTAAGTTCGTCCGTGGAAGTGAACGGGTCCGGCTTGAAGGGCATACCGGTGGTCACGCGTGATCAGGATTCGGGCCGCTGGCGGTTCTATTCCGACGTGTCGGACATTGCGTTCCTGGGTTTTTCAAACGAGTGCACGCTGGCTGACCTGGGGGCGATCAAGGGAACCCCCAAGGACGATGTGGAAACCCACGATAGCTATGAATGCGAAGTCTTGTGCATTGACTGGTACGGCAATTCCCGTCCGATCTTCACCGACAACCGGATTTTTGCCCTGATGGCCACCGGGCTGGTCGAAGTCGAATTGCTGGGCGGCAAGGTTGCGGAGAAGCAACGAATCGACCTTACCGCGCCGCTTGTTGCCAAGTAGTTTTGCCAAGCGCTCGCGGCTCGGCTAAGGGCCGGGCCAGCAATGCTGTATTTTCCTGGTTCACGTCCGTTTGGGGCGGCCGCTGTTGTCGGCCTACTGCTATTGGCAGGGTGCGGCCAATCGGCCCAAGACGCCAGTCGGGGCCCCGCAGCGCGCGATTTTCCCCAAGCATTTCGGCCGGTTTCCGCAGCTGGAAGCGAATTCGCCGCCGAAGACGCGCGCGATAACCTGGGCGAGGCGAAGGTGGTGATGGACCTGGCCGGGACCCAGCCCGGGATGTCGGTTGCCGATATCGGGGCAGGTGAGGGCTACTATACGGTGCGCCTGTCGCAGCGGGTCGGGCCAAAAGGCCGGGTCTTGGCGGAAGATATCGATCCTGGCGCGATCCAGCGGCTTGGCCGCCGAGTCGAACATGACCGGCTCGACAACATCTCGATCCGCACTGGAACGCCCGAGGACGCCAAACTTCCGCTGGGCAGCTTTGATCGGATCATGATGGTCCACATGTATCACGAAGTGCGTGAACCCTACGCCTTTTTGTGGTACCTTCGACCGGCGTTGAAGCCAGGCGGCAAGGTCATCGTGGTCGATATCGATCGCCCGACTGACCAGCATGGGATACCGCCGCGGCTGCTGTTCTGCGAATTTGGAGCGCTGGGCTTTCGACTCGTTCAATTTGTCAGTAAGCCCGAATTGAATGGCTATTTCGCCGCGTTCGAAGTGACCGGAAACCGTCCGGCACCAAAGGAAATAAAGCCGTGCAACACGGCCAATGGGAAGACAGGGACGCAATGACTAGTGCGACCGCATTCAAGGGCTTGAAGCCCATTCTTTATGGCGGGCGTGAAGTCTGGCCGTTGATCGAAGGCGGCAAGGGCGTATCGGCAACCAACGGCATGAGCTCGGGTGCCTGGGCAGCAGCCGGCGGGATCGGCACGGTCAGCGCGGTCAATGCCGATAGCTACGATGCCGAGGGCAAGATCGTTCCGCAGGTTTACGCCGCGCTGACCCGCAAGGAACGGCACGAACAGCTGATCCAGTACGGAATCGATGGCGCGGTCGCGCAGGTCAAACGCGCTTACGAACTGTCGGGCGGCCATGGCGCGATCAATATCAACGTGTTATGGGAAATGGGCGGCGCGCAACAGATTCTCGAAGGCGTGCTGGCGCAGACCCCGGGCATGATCACCGGGGTGACCTGCGGCGCGGGGATGCCCTACAAGCTCAGTGAAATCGCTGAGCGCTTCAACGTCTACTACCTGCCGATCATCAGTTCGGCGCGGGCCTTCCGGGCGCTGTGGAAGCGGGCCTACCACAAGGTGCCGCAGCTGCTTGGCGCGGTGGTTTATGAAGATCCGTGGCTCGCCGGCGGACACAACGGCCTGTCGAACGCCGAAGATCCGCTCAAGCCCGAAGATCCGTACCCGCGGGTCAAGGCGCTGCGCGACGTCATGCGCGCCGAGGGCGTGCGCGATGATGTGCCGATCGTCATGGCTGGTGGGGTCTGGTTCCTGCGCGAATGGGACAATTGGGTCGACAATCCCGAGCTTGGCAGCATCGCCTTCCAGTTCGGCACGCGGCCGCTGTTGACCGAGGAAAGCCCGATCCCGCAAGGCTGGAAGGATGCCCTGCGCGAGATTGAAGAAGGCGACGTGCTGCTGCACCGCTTCTCGCCCACGGGGTTCTACTCGTCGGCCGTGCGCAATCCGTTCCTGCGCAGCCTCGAGGCGCGTTCGCACCGGCAGATTCCCTATTCCAAGGTCGAAGCAGGGGAGCACACCGTGCGGCTCGACGTGGGGGTCAAGGGCAAGAACTTCTGGGTGACGCCCAAGGATCTCGATCACGCTCGCGACTGGGTCGCCGAGGGCTTTACCGATGGCCTGCGTACGCCCGACGATACGATCATCTTTGTGTCTCCCGGCGAGCGCGGCATGATCCAGCAGGACCAGAAGGACTGCATGGGCTGCTTGTCGCACTGCGGGTTCTCGTCGTGGAAGGACCATGACGATTACACCACCGGACGCCTCGCTGATCCGCGCAGCTTCTGCATCCAGAAGACCCTGCAGGACATCGCGCACGGCGGGAACATCGACGAAAACCTGATGTTCGCCGGCCACGCCGCCTACCGCTTCAAGCAGGACCCGTTCTATTCGAACAACTTCACCCCCACGGTGAAGCAGCTGGTCGACCGGATTCTGACCGGGGATTGATCGGGTTGGAAGGCCGGCCACCCTCGCTGCGCCTGTGGGCGGCAGAAGCGCTTGAGATACCCATGTTGCTGGCCAGCCCATTCCAGCGCCCGGTGCCGATGGTACCCGGCCGGGGTCAGCCGGTGATTGTCTATCCCGGATACCTGACCAGCGACATTTCCTCGATCCGCCTGCGCCGTTCGCTGCAGGCCGCCGGATACGCGGCTTACGGCTGGGAGCTGGGCCAGAACAAGGGCGCCAGGTCTGATCTGCTTGATGATCTGTCCGAGCGACTGGAGCAGGTTCACGCGCGTCACGGAGAACCGGCGATCCTTATCGGGTGGAGCCTAGGCGGGATCTACGCGCGCGAAGTTGCCAAGCGCAATCCGCAACATGCCCGCCTGGTCATGACCTTGGGCAGTCCGTTTTCGGGCAGCCCGCGAGCAAACAACGCATGGCGATTGTACGAATTCCTCAACGACCATACCGTTGACGAGCCGCCGCTCGACATCGACATCGCGGCCAAACCGCCGGTGCGAACCATTGCGGTGTGGTCACTGATCGACGGGATCGTATCTGCCGCTTCGGCCTGCGGGCTTCCGGGTCAATCGGATCGTCAGGTGGAGGTGCGGGTGCGCCACCTTTCGCTGACCCGCAACCCCGAAGGTATTCGCCTGATCGGGCACCTGCTGGCCGAGGAGCTGGCGGCCTAAAGCGCAGGTCCCTCGCGCGGGTCGGAGCCATAGCGGTTGGTGCCGACCGAGCCGGGGAGCAGCGCCAGCATCACACTGGCCAGGTTGGCAACAATCACCACCCAGCCGAGCAGCCAGGTCCAAGCATCGAAACCAAGCCGCGCGTCGAGCCCCCACAGCGCCGAGATCATGGTGCGCAGCAGCCACACAGCAAAGCCGAACACCGCCAGCCAGACCCACGCGCCGCTGCGACCGCTATCGTGGAAGCGCCGCACCAGCAGCGCGGGCACCGGCAGCGCGAGCAGGACAGTCAGTCCGTTGCCGGCCAGCACGTGGGCATCGTGTTCGAGGACAAGCCCGGTGACGAACGAAACCGGTACCGAAACCAGCAATGTCGCGAACAGATAGGCGATCAGCTCGCTGCGGCCCGAACGGCCCGCGAAAGTAAAAGTCCGCCGGAGCGTCTGGCGCGGACCAGGTTCGGTGAGCGGCTCAGTCAAATTCCCACGCGCGTTCGCCGTGGCTGGCCAGGTCGAGCCCTTCGCGCTCGTCGTCCTCGTTCACCCGCATCGGCACTGCCAGGCTGACCAGCACCGCCAGCACTGCGGTTGCGATGGCGGAATAGATCGCGACCGCGCCAACCCCGACGATCTGACTGAACACTTGCTGGAGCATGGTCACGCCATCATCGTAGCCAACGCCGCCGAGGCTCGACGACATGAATACCGCAAGCAGCAGCGAACCGGTCATCCCGCCAACCCCATGCACCGCGAAGACATCGAGCGAATCGTCGATCTTCAACCTGCGCTTGATCAACTGGATCATCGGGAAGCAGATCAGGGCCGCCAGCGCGCCCATGACAATGGCCCCGCCAGGCGAAACGAACATCGCTGCCGGAGTGATCGTCGCCAGACCGGCAATCGCGCCGGTGGCAAAGCCCACGCCGGTCGGCTTGTCCACCCGGAATTTTTCGATTGCCAACCAGACCAGCGCGGCGACGCTGGCCGCCAGCTGGGTATTGATGATCGCGGTGGAGGCATTGTCATCAGCGGCAAGTGCGGAACCGCCGTTGAAGCCAAACCAGCCTACCCACAGCAGCCCGCCGCCGAGCATTGCCATGGCCGCACTGTGCGGCAGCATCAGCTGCTTGGGAAAGCCCTGCCGCTTGCCCACGAGCAGCGCCGCTACCAGCGCGGAAACGCCCGCAGTGGTGTGAACGACAATCCCGCCTGCAAAATCCTTGGTGCCCATCGTTGTTGCCAGCCAGCCATCTCCCCAGATCCAGTGGGCGACCGGGGCATAAACCACCAGGCTCCACAGCGCGCAAAAGGTCACGACCCAGCCAAAGCGTGCCCGTTCGACCCAGGCACCGATCATCAGCGCCGGGGTGATCGCCGCGAAGGTTAGTTGGAACAAAGCAAAGGTTCGTTCGCTCACCGCGCTGTTCCCGCGCAGAAGGTCGATCGTGTTGTTGAGCATCCAAGTGTTGCCGGTGCCGATCCAGCCATTGCTCGGATCGCCGAACGCAAGACGATATCCCGCGACAATCCACAGCAGCGAGACAACGGCAGCGACCGCGCCTACCTGAACCATGACCGAGAGGAAATTGCGCGTCCGCACCAGTCCGCCGTAGAACAGCGACAGCCCGGGCAGCGCCATCAACAGGACCAGCGCCGAGCAGACCAGCACCCAGGCGTTGTCGCCTGTGTCGAGCGTGCCGCCGGTTACCTGGGCGGCGTCGGCCTGAGCGAAGGCCACCGCCGGAACGAGGCCGGTAACGGCGGCGGCACTGGCCGCGATTCTGCGCATCGAATTCTCCCCTCTCATTCGCGGCAGGCGAGCCCGCACACGAATCTCCGCTGGCGGCTTAGAGCAACGATTGCAAGGGGAGCAAGCGCCCTCGCGCACGGATGTTGCGAGGCGGGACGGTTAGCGGTGCGATGTTAAAGCCAGCCGTCAAGTACCTGGTCGGGCGGACGGTGCCCATCCGCCCAGAAGCGGATGTTGGCAATGATCTTCTCGCCGGCATGTGCACGGCCTTCGGTCGTCGCGCTGCCAAGGTGCGGCAGGGTGATCACGTTGGGCAAGGCAATTAGCCGGGGATCGACGACTGGTTCGTTGGAGAACACGTCGAGGCCAGCGCCGGCGATCTCGCCGCTGCTGAGCGCCGCAATCAGCGCCTCCTCATCGATCAGGTCGCCGCGCGCGGTATTGATCAGGTAGGCATCGGGCTTCATCGCTGAAAGCCGCTGGGCGTTGATCAGATGGTGCGTGCTGGCACCCGCTGGGCAGTGCAACGTGATCACATCACTTTCGGCGATCAGCAGTTCAAGATCGACCTCATAGCGCGCGCCGAGCATGCTCTCGATGCTGGGCGGCAAACGGTGGCGGTTGTGATAGACCACCTCCATCCCGAAGGCGCGGGCGCGGTGTGCCACCGCCTGACCGATCCGCCCCATGCCGACGATCCCGAGCCGCTTGCCGCCTATGCAGTGCCCCAGCATCGCGCTGGGGGCCCAGCCGGTCCATCTACCGGCCTGGATCAGGCGGCTGCCTTCGCCAAGGCGGCGCGGGACCGAGAGGATCAGCATCATCGCGAGGTCGGCGGTGTCGTCGGTAAAGACCCCGGGGGTGTTGGTGATCACGATTTTGTGCGCGCGTGCCGCAACCAAATCAATATGTTCGGTGCCCGCGCCGAAGTTGGCGATCAGGCCCAGCCGGCCGCCGGCCTCCTCCAGCATCGCCGCGTCGATCCGGTCGGTAACGGTTGGTACGATCACGTCGCTGGTCCGCATGGCCTCGACCAGTTCCGCCCGGTTCAACGGGCGGTCCTCGGTATTGAGGGTCACGTCGAACAGCTCGGCCATGCGTGCCTCGACCGAGGGCATCAGGCGGCGGGTTACATGCACCCGGGGGATGCCACTGACGCGGCGGACGCCGTTGTTGTCGGATACTATCGTCATCGCGGATTGGGCTATGCCGCAGAGGTCGATCCGGTCAAGCGACTTGATGGGACACCAGCATGGGCGTTAAGGGAAGGAGATGTCCCGACCTCCCTTTTCATTCTTGATCGCCGTCGCCGCCATGCTGGCCAATCCAGCCCATGCCGAAGACCCCAAGACGCCTTACTGGGCGGCGATCCGGGCCGATGAAGTGAACATGCGGGTGGGGCCGGGCGAAGATTACCGCATCACCTGGGTTTACCACCGCCAGCATCTTCCCTTGAAGGTGCTGCGGATGATGGAAGGCTGGCGCCTGATCCAGGATCCTGATGGCGCGCAGGGCTGGGTGCTGGCGCGATTGCTCACGCGGGAACGCAGCGGGTTTGTCGCCGGCAAGGATCCCGTCGAGATGCACGAGGCTGCCAACGCCAATTCGAAACTGCTGTGGCGGCTTGCACCGGGCGTGGTCGGTAAACTGGGCAATTGTAGTGGTGGTTGGTGTCAGATCGCGGTCGGCCCGCGCCAAGGCTTCATCGAGCAAGCGCGGATCTGGGGTGCAGGGGAGCTCTAGAGCTCCCCCACGATAACCCTATTTCGCCTTCGGACGTACCGTTACTATGCTGCCCTTCGGGTCTGTTGCGGTAAAGCTGCCATCTGCGGCGCGGACAGAGTCGGTATAGCATTCAGGCTCCGCCTTGCCCGAGGGATCGAAGCAGGTCTTGCCATTGACCATCTTGACGATCCCGGCGACCCGGTGACCATCTGCCATGTCCGAGGCATAGCTGCCATCGGCATTGATCGTGGTGGTGTCGAGCTTCTTTCCGGCGGCGTCAGTCACTTCATAGACGCCAGGAGTCGGCCCAGCGGCTGGGGCTGCTGCGGCGTCGGTCGCAACTACCGCATCACTTTGCGCTGCAACGGGCGCCTCTTCCTTCTTGCCGCAAGCGACGAGCGCAAGCGTGGCAGAGGACAGGATCAAAAATCGGCCAAACGTATGCATATAAACCCTCCTCGGACTTGCTTAGAAGTCCAGGAGATTACTCTGCCTCAGCACTTGCGCAAGCGAAGGTTTGGATCAGCTCGACCGCGACCGCCGTAGCTTCGCCGCCGCCGATGCACAGGCTGGCCACGCCCTTGGTCTTGCCGTGACGCTTGAGCGCGGCGATCAACGTGGTGACGATCCGCGCGCCGGAGGCACCGATCGGATGGCCGAGCGCAGTCGCGCCGCCGTGAACGTTGATCTTCTCGTGCGCAATTCCGAGGTCATGCATCGTGAACATCGCGACACAGGCAAAGGCTTCGTTGACTTCGAACAGATCGACATCAGCGATTGTCCACCCAGCCTTGGCGAGGACTTCATTGATCGCGCCGACCGGGGCGGTGGTGAAGTCCTTGGGGGCCTGCGCATGCGCGGCGACAGCGACAACCCGAGCGACCGGCTTGAGTCCCTTGGCATCGGCGACGCTGGCGCGGGTCAGCACCATCGCGGCGGCACCGTCCGAGATCGAGCTCGAAGTGGCGGCGGTGATCGTGCCGTCCTTGGCGAAGGCGGGCTTGAGCGACGGGATCTTGTCGGGTTTGCCCTTGCCGGGGGTCTCGTCGGTATCGACCACAGTCTCGCCCGCGCGGCTGATCACGGTGACCGGGGCGATTTCGTCGGCAAAGGCGCCCTCGCTGATCGCGGCCTTGGCCCGGCGAAGCGATTCGATCGCGTAGTCGTCCTGATTTTCGCGGGTCAGCTGGTATTCGTTAGCGGTATCCTGCGCGAAAGTGCCCATCGCGCGGCCGGGTTCGTAGGCGTCTTCCAGCCCGTCGAGAAACATGTGATCATAGGCGGTATCATGCCCGATCCGCGCGCCCGAGCGGTGCTTCTTGAGCAGGTACGGCGCGTTGGTCATGCTCTCCATGCCGCCTGCAACAACCATGTCGATGCTACCTGCAGCCAAGGCTTCGGCGCCCATGATCAGGGTTTGCATGCCCGATCCGCAGACCTTGTTGACCGTGGTCGCCTGGACCGAGGCGGGCAGGCCGGCCTTGATCGTGGCCTGGCGGGCAGGGGCTTGGCCCAGACCGGCGGGTAGCACGCAGCCCATGTACACGCGCTCGATATCGCCGCCGTTCACGCCGGCCCGCTCGACTGCAGCCTTGATCGCCGTCGCGCCCAGATCGGTCGCCGTGACATCCGCGAGCGCCCCCTGCATCGCGCCCATCGGGGTACGCGCGTAGGACAGGATGACGACCGGATCGTTGGCGGAAAACTGGGCCATGGCGAGGGTGCCTTTCAGGGCATTAGGGAGGGGTTAGCGAGGCATTAGTATTGCACTGTGGCGAAGGCAATCGCGCGTAGCTTTGCCCACCCAAATACGGGGCCAACGCAGGCTTGCCTTGCCATCGGCGTCGCGCTGATGGAAAAGGTGGCAAATCGAAACCGGGAGAGCGAGCATGAGCACCACCGAAACGGCCCGCATGGCCGATGTTCTGAAGCGCCAGCGCGCGGCCTTTACTGCTGCCTTGCCTGAATCGATGGCGGTCCGCCGCGACCGGATCGACCGGGCGATTGCTTTGCTGATCGATCACAAGGACGCCTTCTCCAAGGCAGCTTCGGCCGATTTCGGCCACCGCAGCACCGAGCAGACGCTGATGACCGACATCATGCCTTCGGTCAGCGCGCTCAAGCACGCAAAGAAGCATTTCGAAGCCTGGGGCCGGGCGGAAAAGCGAAAGGCGATGTTCCCGCTGGGACTGCTCGGGGCCAAGGCGGAAGTCATTTACCAGCCAAAAGGCGTGGTCGGCGTAATAGCCCCGTGGAACTTCCCTGTGGGCATGGTGATGGTGCCGATGGCGGGCATCCTCGCCGCCGGCAACCGCGCGATGATCAAGCCAAGCGAATTTACCGAACGCGTTGCTGAAGTGTTTGCCGAAGTGGTGCCCAAGTACTTTGCTGAAGAGGAAATCGCGGTGTTCACCGGCGGGGTTGAAGTCGGCACCGCCTTCTCGCAGCTCGCCTTCGATCACCTGATCTTCACCGGCGCGACCAGCGTGGGCAAGCACATCATGCGCGCCGCAGCGGAGAATCTGGTGCCGGTCACGCTCGAACTGGGCGGCAAGTCGCCCACGTTTGTGAGCCGTAGCGCCCATCAGAACAAAGTCGGCGAGCGCATCGCGCTGGGCAAGATGATGAACGCCGGGCAGATTTGTCTCGCCCCCGATTACCTGCTGGTCGCCAAGGATCAGGAAGCCGCGGTGATCGAAAGCGTCAAATCGGGCGTCGCCGCAATGTACCCCACGCTGCTCGCCAACGACGATTACACCTCGGTGGTCAACGGCCGCAATTACGAGCGGCTGCAGGGCTATCTGGCCGATGCCAAGGAAAAGGGCGCCGAAGCAATCGAGGTCAATCCGGCGGGCGAGGACTTTTCCGGCTCGAACGGGAACAAGATGCCTCTGACGATCCTGCGCAACGTCACCGACGACATGAAGGTGATGCAGGAGGAAATCTTCGGCCCGATCCTGCCGGTGATGACTTACGACAGCATCGATGGCGCGATCGACTATGTGAATGCGCACGACCGGCCGCTCGGGCTTTACTACTTCGGCAACGACAAGGCCGAGGAACAGAAGGTGCTGACCCGGACGATTTCGGGCGGGGTCACGGTCAACGACGTACTGTTCCACAACGCGATGGAAGACCTGCCGTTTGGTGGGGTCGGGCCATCGGGCATGGGCAATTATCACGGCGCGGATGGCTTCAAGAC
>JAYUCG010000061.1:0-9652 GCA_043740455.1 Novosphingobium sp.
GAAAACCCGGGCCGCACCATAAAGTGCCGCCAGCGCGAAAAGCAGCGGTAGAGTCAGGAATTGCTGCTCATTGGCAATGGCGAGCGCCACCGCGATCAGCAGGTCGACTGCGGTTGCGGTTGCGGCCACAAAGCGCCGGTCCATGCGGTCCGCCACCACGCCGGCGAGCGGGGTCAGGATCAGGAACGGCACGAACTGCGTCAACCCGAGCACGCCAAGCATGAACGAGGCTTGCTGCTCATCCATGTGATATTGAGTGCGGGCGATCTGGTAAGTCTGCGCGCCGATCACGACCACCATCGCGGTTGTGGCCGCGACCGAGATGAAGCGCGCCAGCCAGACCAGCCGATAGTCGCGGACTTGCAGGGGATGTGTCGGTTCGCTCACGTCACCGCAATGGCAGCGGCAAGAGCGATTGCCAAGGCAGGTGTTGCTTCGCCCCGCTAAACGCGGGCTTTAGCGGAACTCAGCGTGAGCGGCGCAGGCGTTTAGCGCGATCGGCGAAGCCGCGGATTGGGCTGAAGCGCATCGATCATCCGCATGAAGTCTTCAAGCCGGACGATGCGTTCGAACTGGAAGCCCGCGCGCCCTTCGGCCACCCAGATCAGGTGCGCTTCGATGCGGCCAATTTCGGGGAGGCGGATGATCACGCGCTCGCCGCGGGTAAGATCCAGATCTCCATCGACCATGAAGCCGTGGGCCGACACGTTCACCACGTGCAGGTGAATATCGCCAAGGCGGCGGTGTTCACCAATTACGCTGTAGTCAACCGGATGCCGCGCCGCGCGGCGCAGATCGGTAACCGTCAGTTGAGCTCCTGCGCCCATGCCTGCAATGCCTCCATGAAATCGGATTCACACTTTGCCCGGCAAAGGCAAACATTGCGTAAATGGCGGCAAAGATTTGCCGGGCAGCAGTCTCAGATCGGCCGGATTATGCCGTGCTTCTTCTTGCCCGCAGAAAGCCGGTGTTCACCGCCCCCGGCAATCTGCGCCGCGTCATCGGTGATCTGCGTGCCATCGAGCCGCGCCCCGCCGCCAGCGATCAGCCGCTTCGCTTCGCCGCGGCTCGCGGCAAAGCCGATCTCGACGAGCGCATCGATAATGGCGATTCCTTCCGCCGGAAGGGCCAAAATTGGCAGATCTTCGCCAATGCCGCCGCCAACAAAGGTTGCCGCTGCGGTGGACGCGGCCGCTTCGGCTGCATCGGCACCGCGGCAGAGTTTGGTCACTTCGTTCGCCAAGACGACCTTGGCCGCGTTGATCTCGCCGCCTTGTAGCGATTCGAGCCGGGCAATTTCGCCGAGTGGCAAATCGGTGAACAGCCGCAGGAACCTGCCCACATCGCGGTCGTCCGCGTTGCGCCAATATTGCCAGAAATCGTAGGCCGGCAGCTGCTGTTCGTTGAGCCAGACTGCCCCAGCGGCGGTCTTGCCCATCTTGGCGCCGTCCGCCGTGGTCAGCAGCGGAGTGGTCAGCCCGAACACTTCCTTGCCCTCCATCCGCCGCGAAAGCTCAATCCCGTTGACGATATTACCCCATTGATCCGATCCGCCCATCTGCAAACGGCAGCCATGTTGCAGCGCCAACTCACGGAAGTCGTAAGCCTGGAGGATCATGTAGTTGAATTCGAGGAAGGTCAGCGGCTGTTCGCGCTCGAGCCGCAGCTTGACCGAATCGAAGGTCAGCATGCGGTTGATCGTGAAATGCGGACCAACGTCGCGCAGCAGCTCGACATAGCCAAGCTTGCTGAGCCACTCTTCATTGTTGACCATTACCGCATCCGTCGGCCCGTCACCGAAAGTCAGGTAGCGTTCGAACACCCGGCGGATCGAAGCGATGTTGGCGTCGATCAATTCGCTGGTCAGCAGCTTGCGGCTCTCATCCTTGCCGGATGGATCGCCGACCTTGGTGGTCCCGCCGCCCATCAGCACGATCGGTTTGTGCCCGGCCTGCTGGAGCCGGCGCAGCATCATGATCTGCACCAGCGAACCGACATGCAGCGATGGCGCGGTGGCATCGAAGCCGATATAACCCGGCACGACCTGCTTGCTGGCGAGCGTATCGAGCCCGGCGGCATCGGTGGCCTGGTGAATGTAGCCGCGTTCGTCGAGCAGACGGAGCAGGTCTGATTGGTAAGTCGTCATGGCGCGCGGCGGTTAGCACGGGGAATCGGGTTTGGGAACTTTTCGCCTAGTTTGTCATCCCGATACGTCCGCCAAGACCGTCGAGTTTGTTGAAGTGCAGATGATGCGCACGGCGGATCGCCTTTGGCTCCGGTACTACGCCGAATGCAATCTCAACGCACTCAAACTGGGTGAGCCATCTGCAGCCGAGCGCACTGATGGGTTGTGGCAGCATACCTGCTTCGAAGCCTTCATCGGGGACAAAGCTTATAGTGAGTTCAATTTTTCGCCGTCGTCGCAGTGGGCGGCGTATGACTTTCTCCATTACCGCGCCGATATGCGTATGCGCGAGATGGTGGAAGTTCCCGAGATTGGCTGCGATGCTAGCGAGGCGCACTTTGCGCTGGAGACCGTTTTCGACATCGGCACGCTGAAAGGCAATTTGGCCCTATCCGCCGTGATCGAAGAAACCGACGGCACCAAAAGCTACTGGGCGCTGGCGCATCCATCGGGCGCACCGGATTTCCACCATCCTACTTGCTTCGCCGCGACGCTTCCGGCACCGGACTACCCATGAAATTCGGCATTGATCGCCTGCTGGCTGACCCATCCTTGCGCGCCCCACTCGAAGGTAAGCGCGTCGCCTTGATTGCGCATCCAGCGTCGGTCACGGCCGACCTAACCCATTCGCTCGATGCGCTGATCGCGGTGGGGGTTAATGTCAGCTCAGCGTTCGGCCCGCAACACGGGCTGAAGGGCGACAAGCAGGACAACATGGTCGAGACCCCGGACGAGGTTGATCCGGCTTATGGCATTCCCGTGTTCAGCCTTTATGGCGAAGTGCGCCGCCCCAGCGGACAGATGATGAGCACCGCCGACGTGTTCCTGTTCGACCTGCAGGACCTGGGCTGCCGGATCTATACTTTCGTCACCACGCTGCTCTATCTGCTCGAAGCGGCATCGGGCACCGGCAAGGCAGTGTGGGTGCTCGACCGCCCCAATCCGGCGGGGCGCCCGATCGAAGGCACCACGTTGCTGCCCGGGCAGGAAAGCTTCGTAGGCGCAGGGCCGATGCCGATGCGCCACGGGCTGACCTTGGGCGAAATGGGCCTTTGGTTCATCGATCACTTCAAGCTCGAAGTCGATTACCGCGTGATCGCGATGGAGGGCTGGGAGCCTGAAGGCCCGGGATTTGGCTGGCCCGAAAACCGGATCTGGATCAACCCCAGTCCCAATGCCGCAAACGTCAACATGGCGCGAGCCTATGCCGGGACGGTGATGCTTGAAGGCGCCAATCTCAGCGAAGGGCGCGGCACCACCCGCCCGCTTGAAGTGCTGTTCGGCGCATCCGATCTGGATGCCAAAGCGGTGCATGCGGAGATGCGCCGGATCGCGTCGCAATGGCTGACCGGAGCTGCGCTGCGTGAATGCTGGTTCACCCCCACGTTCCACAAGCACGCGGGCGAACTGTGCAGCGGCCTGATGATCCATGCCGAGGGATCGTTCTACAACCACCATGCTTTCCGGCCCTGGCGGATGCAGGCGCTGGCGTTCAAGGCAATCCGGAATCTCCATCCGGGCTATGCGCTGTGGCGTGATTTTCCCTATGAGTACGAGTTCGAGCGGATGGCGATCGACGTGATCAACGGCGGCCCGGGCTTACGTGATTGGGTTGATGATGCCGGGGCTCAGCCCGGTGATCTGGAGGCGCTGGCGGGCCGCGATGAAGCGGCTTGGGCTGAGGCGGTTCGGTCTCTGCTGCTCTACTGATCTTTCGGGAAAGGACTGACGATGGACCGCCGCACTTTGTTCAAGGGGATCGCCGCCGCGGGCATCGCGAACGTCTACCCGCTTTCGGGAGCCGCTGCGGCAGATCGTTCCTCGCTGGTCGATCTTGCGGCGGGTGTCAAGCCGATCGCCCGCGCCGAACGGATCGAGCGGATTGGCCGCCTGCAGGCCCAACTGCGCAAGGCCGGGATCGGTGCAATTCTGATCGAAGCGGGTTCGAGCCTTGATTATTTCACCGCAATCCAATGGTGGCGCAGCGAGCGCATGACTGCCGTGATCATCCCGGCGGATGGCGAACCGGTGGTTGTTACGCCGTTCTTTGAAGCGCCGTCGATCAAGGAAATGCTCGACGTTCCTGCCACGATTCGCACCTGGGATGAGCATGAGAATCCCATGGCGCTGGTTGCTGGCTGGCTCAAAGAACGCAAGCTTGGCGCCCGCCCGCTCGCGGTGGAAGAGACCGTCCACGAATTCATTCGCGACGGCCTGCAGAAAGCCATGCCGCACACCGCAATAGTCTCAGGCGCGGATCAGGTGCGCGCGGTGCGAATGCGCAAGACGGCGGCCGAACTGGCGCTCATGCAGGTCGCCAACACGATTACCCTCAACGCGATGAACCACGCCGCCGGGCAAATCCAGAAGGGTATGACCCCGGCCGATATCGTCGCGCTGATCGTCGACGCGACTCGCAAGCAGGGCGGCGATGCCGACGGCGGACTGGTGCTGCTGGGCGAGGCTGCGGCCTATCCGCATGGCTCGCACAAGAAGCAGGAAGTGCGCGAAGGCGAAGTGATCCTGATGGACTGCGGCTGCCAGGTGCACGGCTATACCTCGGACATTTCGCGCACGATCGTGCTGGACGAACCTAGTGCCGAACTGCGCAAGGTGTGGGCGCATGTCCGGCAAGGACAGCAGATCGTGATGGATACCGCCCGGGTCGGGGTTGAATGCGGCGCGGTCGATGACGCGGTGCGGCGGCATTACGAAAGCCTCGGCTACGGGCCGGGCTACAAGCTGCCGGGCCTGTCACACCGCACCGGCCACGGCATCGGCATGGACGGGCACGAGCCGGTCAACCTGGTCCACCTCGAAAAGACCCGGTTGGACGTGGGCATGTGCTTTTCGAATGAGCCGGGCATCTATCTGCCGGGCAAGTTCGGCGTGCGGTTGGAGGATTGCTTCACCATCACCCCCGACGGCCCGCGGTCATTCACCAGCCTGTCGCGGAGCATCGATCCGGCCGAAGCCTTCAGTTGATCCCGGCGAGCAGGCTGGTATCCCCGATCAGGTAACAGGTCATCGACAGCGCTCCGTCAATCGTATCGTTGAATACGCCGACCTCGTCACCGGGTAGCCGTGCGCCGACCGGGTAAAGCAGCGGGAGATAATGCTCGGCGCTGTTGATCGCAGCCGCAGCGGCTTCGTCGCCGGGAGCAAAATGGGTGAGCGCGGCATGGTCGCTGGCGATCACCGCAGCGTTGACCCGGCTTTGGAACTCCACCGCCCAATCGGGCCGGGTCCCGGCGAACTGCCGCCACAGGCCGAGGTTGTGCACCACATTGCCGCTGCCCACGATCAGCACGCCTTCATCGCGCAAGGGGGCCAGCTTGGCGGCAAGTTCTAGATGCTGCTCGGGTGAGAGCGAACGGTCGAGGCTCATCTCGACCATTGGTATTTCGGCGTCAGGGAACATCGGCTGCATCACGCCCCAGGCACCGTGATCGAAACCCCAGTCGTTGGCCGGTTGAACCAATTGCGGACCGAGCAATTCCTCTAGCCGCGCAATCAACCTAGCTGAGCCGGGGGCAGGGTACTGCAAGGCAAACAACTCGGGCGGAAACCCGCGGAAATCGTGGATCGTCTTGGGCCACTCACCTTCGGTCACATGCACTGCGCCTTCGGTTTCCCAATGCGCCGAGATCACCAGGATCGCTTGTGGGAGGGGCAGAACCTTGCTCAGCGCCTGCCAGGCGCGGCGCTCGGGTCCGTCGGTGATCGTGGTCATCGGCGATCCGTGACCGAGGAACAGGGCAGGGAGGCGTTGTGTCATGCCGCCAAAATGGGGTGGGCACCGCTCTGGCGCAACACATCAATGCTTCTTGCGAGTCAACTCACGCATTGCATCGTCCAGCCCGGCCAGGGTCAGCGGATACATCGAACCGCCGACCAGTTCCTTGATCATCTTGGTCGACTGCGAATAGTTCCACTGCTTCTCAGGCACCGGATTGATCCACACCGTGGCGGGATAAACGTGCGCGACGCGCCTCATCCATTCGGTCCCCGCTTCCTCGTTGAAATGCTCGACCGAGCCGCCCGGATGGGTGATCTCATACGGGCTCATCGCCGCATCGCCGACGAAGACTGCTTTGTAGTCGTGGCCGTACTTGTGGAGGATATCCCAGGTGTTGGTGCGGTCAGACCAGCGGCGCTTGTTGTCCTTCCACACGCCTTCGTAGAGGCAGTTGTGGAAGTAGAAGAATTCAAGGTTCTTGAACTCGGTGGTGGCGGCGCTGAACAACTCTTCGACCAGTTTGATGAACGGGTCCATCGATCCGCCGACGTCGAGGAACAGCAACAGCTTGACCGCATTGTGCCGCTCAGGCCTCATGTGGATATCGAGCCAGCCCTGCCGTGCAGTCCCTTCGATCGTCGCGTCGAGATCGAGCTCGTCGGCGTTGCCCTCGCGCGCGAAGCGGCGCAGGCGGCGCAGCGCGATCTTGATGTTGCGGGTACCGAGCTCGCGGGTGTTGTCGAGGTTCTGGAACTCGCGCTTTTCCCAGACCTTGAGTGCGCGCTTGTGCTTGCTCTCGCCGCCGATCCGCACGCCTTCGGGATTGTAGCCATCGTTGCCGTAAGTCGAGGTGCCGCCGGTGCCGACCCACTTATCGCCACCCTGATGACGCTTCTGCTGTTCTTCGAGCCGCTTTTTCAGCGTCTCCATGATCTCGTCCCACGAGCCGAGCGACTTGATCGCCTCCATTTCCTCGGGCGTGAGGAATTTCTCGGCAACGGCCTTCAGCCATTCCTCAGGGATATCGATCGGCGTCTGGCCGTAGCTGGTGAGCAGGCCCTTGAAGACCTTGTTGAACACCTGGTCGAACCGGTCGATCAGGCCTTCGTCCTTCACGAAGGTGGCGCGCGACAGGTAATAGAATGCCTCGGGAGTCTGCTCGATCACATCCTTGTCGAGCGCTTCCAGCAGCACCAGGTGCTCCTTGAAGCTGGCCCCGATGCCCGCTGCACGCAATTCATCGACAAAGTTGAAGAACATTGCCGCTTGCTCAGTTCTGCCGCCGCGCCATGAAGGCGAGCTTTTCGAACAACATCACGTCCTGCTCGTTCTTGAGCAGCGCGCCGTGGAGCGGCGGGATTGCCTTGGTCGGATCCTTCGACTGCAGCACGTCGAGCGGCATGTCCTCGTTGAGCAGCAGCTTGAGCCAGTCGAGCAGTTCGGAGGTGCTCGGCTTCTTCTTGAGGCCGGGGACGTCGCGCACGTCGTAGAAGATATCCATCGCCTTGGTCACCAGCGTCTTCTGGATGCCGGGGTAGTGGACGTCGATAATCGCCTGCATTGTCTCGCGGTCGGGGAACTTGATGTAGTGGAAGAAGCAGCGGCGCAGAAACGCGTCGGGCAGTTCCTTCTCGTTGTTCGACGTGATGATCATGATCGGCCGCTCCTTGGCGGTGATCGTTTCATGCGTTTCGTAAACGTCGAAGCTCATCCGGTCGAGCTCTTGCAGCAGATCGTTGGGGAACTCGATGTCGGCCTTGTCGATCTCGTCGATCAGTAGGACTGGCAGCTGGGGTGAGGTGAACGCTTCCCATAACTTGCCCTTCTTGATGTAGTTCGAGATGTCATGGACCCGCTCATCGCCAAGCTGACCGTCGCGCAGGCGGGCTACTGCATCGTATTCATAGAGGCCCTGATGCGCCTTGGTGGTGCTCTTCACGTGCCATTCGATCAGCGGCGCACCCAATGCCTTGGCGATCTCGTGCGCCAGCACGGTCTTGCCGGTGCCGGGCTCGCCCTTGACCAGCAGTGGTCGGCGCAGCAGCACCGCGGCGTTGACCGCCACTTTCAGATCTTCGGTAGCGACGTAATCTTCAGTGCCTTCAAACCGGGCCATGCGAGCTTCCCTCATGCATTAATCGTTCGGTTAAGCGATAAGTGCAGGCGCGGCGGCTGGCAAGCGGGATGTTGGGCGGCGCTGACGAGTTACTCGTTCATGGCGTTGTAATGCAAGGTAACCTTATCCCCGGCAGGTATCCGCAAAACGAATAATGGCTGGCCATCGCGTTTGGCCATGGTGTGGTCCGAACTGGTCAGCTTGGCGGCGCCAGACAAAGACACCTTGAGTTCAAGCACGACATCGCTCGCGCCGGCGTTGGCGACTATCACTTCGTGATCCTGCGACTTGTCATCGTGGCGGACGGTGCGCCGCTTGATCGTGACGTCACTCGATATACCCAGCGGCAATTCGATCTTCTCGTCTTCGGCGGTGTCGGCAAGATCCGGCTCGCCAACCACCATGGTTCGGCCGAACTGGTTCTGCTGGAACAGCATAGCCCCGGCCGGCAGGGGAAGTCCGAGCTGGTGGGCTTTGTCGTTCAGCGTGCGGATCATCCGCATACCCTGGACCTGATCCTCGGTTCGCCAGGCCATCCCCTGCAATTCCGCTGCATAGTAAAACTCGACCGGAACCGCGTGCTGGTCGATCAGGCGGGTCTGCTTCATCTGCATCGCGGCCACGGTGGTGCGTTGCGGGACAGTGTAGAGCTTGAGGTCGCCGAGTTGTTCCGGAGGTGGCGGTGAAGCGGCGTCATTCGCGTTTACCGCCACCGGCGCACTCTGAAGCATCTCATTGCGCCGCTGCCCGGTCACCACGATGTTGCCGGCCTTGTCCTCATACGATCCGCCATATCCGAACACGTCTTGCGGCTGGTAAGGATTGACCAGCGAATAGGGGCGATCGGGCTTGAGCGGAATGTCGCTGGTACGCTGCATCGGCCAGCACCGGGCAATCACCTGCGGCTGGTTGTTGACGAATTTCTCGACGTATTCCCGGTTGAGCCCGCCCGCGACAATCTGCGTGCGCGCGTTGTTGAGCGACACCGAATTGCCATTGGCCAGCGTGATCCAGGCGCCGATATCCGCGGTCTTTCCATCGGGGCTGAGCTGCGCGGTGTAGTTCGCGCTCCAGTCAAACCCTTCGGCAATATAGGTGAGGGTGATCGTTGCAGTGATCGGCTTCGAAGAACGGGTCTGGACCGACAGCGTGGGCTGGGCGACGAGTCCTTCGGCATCAAGACCGTAGCTGAACGTCTCGGGTGAGCCCGAACAGCGCAGCGCCTCGATCCCGCTTTGGGTGCGAACCATCACTCCGTCTTCGCTAGCCGAAACGATTTCCGCGGCAACCTGCTGCGTCTTTCCAGTTTCGCGGTTGGTCCGGTTGAGCACGATCTTTTTGCCGCGAGCGGCGCGCATCAGCGCGCTGGGCGAAAGCAGCGCGGCATCGCGGTTCTTTTCGATGATCCCGCTGGGCAGGCCAGTAACGATCGCGCTTTCGGTCATGATCCCGTCAACCACGCCGACAAAGCGGATCCGGCTGCGACCGGCGGGGATCGAGATGGTGCGGGTTTCGGTCACCACTGCAAAACCACCGAGCGAGCCAAGTTCCAGATTGCCGCCATTCCGCCCTGGATCGCGGTAAATCGTCACCGCAATGTCGCTTGGCTCGC
>JAYUCG010000062.1:0-6406 GCA_043740455.1 Novosphingobium sp.
GCAGCAGCACCGCGATGGTCATCGGCCCGACCCCGCCCGGAACCGGGGTGATCGCCCCGGCGACCGCAGCAGCGCTGGCAAAATCGACATCGCCGACCAGCTTGCCCCGGCTCTGTCCTTCGACCGGCGGCAGGCGGTTGATGCCAACATCGATCACAGTCGCGCCGGGCTTCAGCCAATCGCCCTTGACCATTTCGGGCCGCCCGACTGCGGCAACCACGATATCGGCGCGGCGCACCACATCAGCGAGGTTTTTCGTGCGGCTGTGCGCGATCGTCACCGTGCAGCTTTGAGCGAGTAGCAATTGCGCCATCGGCTTGCCGACCAGGATCGAACGCCCGATCACCACCGCATCGAGGCCCGACAAGTCGCCCAGCCGGTCCTTGAGCAGCATCAGCGAGCCCAGCGGCGTGCACGGCACCAACCCCGGCAGACCAAGCGCGAGCCGCCCGGTGCTGACTGGGGTGAGCCCATCGACATCCTTCGCGGGATCGATCCGCTCAACCACCGCCTGCTCATCGAGGTGGCGCGGCAGCGGGAGCTGGACGAGGATGCCATCGACCATGGGATCGGCATTGAGCTGATCGACCAGCGCGATCAGCGCGTCCTGCGCGGTATCATCGGGCAGCTTGTACTCAAAGCTCGCCATGCCGCATTCGATCGTCGCCTTGTGCTTGCTGGCGACATAGACCTGGCTCGCCGGATCTTCGCCGACCAGCACTACGGCGAGGCCCGCCTTGCGCCCCGCGCTCTGTGCGAAGGTCGCGGCGTATTCCGCCACCCGGGCGCGCAGCCCGGCGGCGAAGGCTTTGCCATCGATAACCACAGCACTCACTGGATGCTCGCCATGGCAAGCGCAGCAAGGATCTTCTGCAGCACGGTCAGGAGCACGATCAGAACCATGGGTGAAAAGTCGATCGCGCCAGTATCCGGCATCACCCGCTGGATCGGACGAAGGACCGGATTAAGCAGGGCATTGACCGCTTGCCACAATCCGCCTGCCCATTGGCTGTGGCGATCGACCACGTTGAAACTGAACAGCAGGCTCAGCACGAACTGAGCGACGACCAGAATGATCACGATCGAAATCAGGTAATCGATGATGTTGATAAGCGCCAAAAGCATCATGGGGGTTACGTCCTAAAGCCTGGTTGCCGAGCGCTTAGCCGAGGTGGGGTGTCGAGGGCAACCTCAGGGCGTTACCGTCAGACTTTCGATATGCCAGCGGAGCTGCTCGGCGCTGGCCCCGTCAACGTCGTTGACCCGGCGCATGACGATTTCACCGCGCTTTTGGCTCTTGCCGTCGATCAGCACGATCGGCGCGGTGTAATAGAGCGAGCCCGCTCCGCCTTCCCTATCGCCGGGGTGCAGTTCGAACTCGGGATTGGCAAGCTTGCCCCATTTGGCGGCAAATTGCTGCGCGGTGAGCCCCGAACGCTGGCCATGGTCGCCCCAGTAGAGGTAGGCGGCATCCCATTGCTTGAGCGTCATCGCTTTGGCCCAGGCGACCACCACCGTGCCCGGATCGCGCGAGGTCGATGGTTGCTCCGGCGCGGACGGCGCAGGCTTGTCCGCGACGGGACTCGCGCCGGCACTCGGGCTCGCCTCGGCGGGGACGGCTGCACTGGCCGCGGCGGCGGCCTGAGCGGCGCTGGTGGCGGCTGCCTGGGTATCGGCTTGCTCGGGAGCAGGTTTGGCGCAACTTGCCAGAGCTAGTGCGGTGCCGAGAATTATCGCGCGCCGGATCATGCGCGGATCAGCGTCCCGGCGCCGCGTTCGGTGAAGATTTCCAAAAGCATCGCGTGGGGCACCCTTCCATCCAGGACAACCGCTGCCTCGCACCCGGCCTCAACCGCGTGGATGCAGGTTTCGAGTTTGGGGATCATCCCGCCCTTGACCACGCCTTCGGCCTGGAGCCGGGCAATGTCGCCGGGCTGGAGATCGGTCAGCAGTTCGCCGTCCGCGCCGAGCACTCCGGCCACGTCGGTCAGCAGGAACAGCCGCGATGCGCCAAGCGCGGCGGCAATCGCGCCGGCCATGGTATCGGCGTTGATGTTGTAAGTTTCCCCGTCCGCGCCCGGGGCGATCGGGGCGATCACCGGAATCATCCCCGCCGCGCTGGCGGTTTCGATGATGCTGGTATCGACGCTTTGCGGCTCACCCACGAAGCCGAGGTCGAGCACCTGTTCGATGTTGCTGCCCGGGTCCTTGGTGGTGCGGGTTACTTTGCTGGCGATCACCAGCCCGCCGTCCTTGCCCGAGATGCCCAGCGCCTTGCCGCCCGCACCCGCGATCCAGCCGACCAGTTCCTTGTTGATCGAACCCGACAGGACCATCTCGGCGATCTCGGCGGTGGCCTTGTCGGTCACGCGCAGGCCGTCAACGAACGTGCTTTCGACCCCCAATTTCTTGAGCATCGCGCCGATCTGCGGGCCGCCGCCGTGGACCACCACCGGATTGATGCCGACGGCTTTCAGCAGGACTACATCCTCGGCAAAATCGCGCGCCAATTCGGGATCGCCCATCGCGTGGCCGCCGTATTTGACCACAAAGGTCTTGCCGGCATAACGCTGGAGGTACGGCAGCGCCTCGACCAGCGTTTCGGCTTTGAGCAGCATGGCGGGATCGTGTGGGTTAGACATGGCGCGCTTTAGAGCCAGTCAAGCCTTGCTGTCCAGTTTGCGGCCATAGGTCACGACAATCCAGATGATTGCCGGAACCATGACTGCCGAAAGAACCACCTTGGCGATCATCTGGCCGACCATGATGTCCATGATCGGACGGACCCCGTAAAATGACAGGGTGATAAAGATCAACGTATCGACAATCTGCGAAAGCGCTGCCGCAATAAACCCGCGCAGCTTGGCGAAGGGTCCACCGCTGGTCCGCAGCCGGTTGAAAATCCAGACATTGAGCGTCACCGACGTGCCATAGGAGATGATTCCCGCACCCATCATCCGCCAGCTCTGGCCAAGGATCGTTGGAAAAGCTTCCTTGGCCGGTTCGTACATCTGCGGATCGGTCGGCAATTGAAGCACGAACAGCGTCATCAGGATCGCGCCGACGAGCGGAATAAAGCCAAACCGAACCAGCCGGTCGGCAATCTCTTTGCCGTGCAGTTCGGCGATGCCGCTGGAAATGCCGACCAGCGTCAGGAACGGAAATATCCCTGCCTCCACCACCAGCGGCCCCAGGATAACCTGCTTGGCCCCCAGCACCCCCGCCAGCGTGACCATTCCGCCGTAAAAAAGCGAAAACAGCAAGAGTGAGCGAGCAGTGGGCTGTGGTGTGTTCATGCTGAAGGCTTAGCGAGGCTTCGAGTTCAGGGGAAGTGAGACAACCGGCGCTTACCCAAACGCTTCCCGTCATCCTGAACTCGTTTCAGGACCCATCAAGCTTTTTACCCGGATCGGGCATCAGATGCGCTGACGAAGACGCAGCTCTGCATTGCGGAAGATCGGGACTGGGCGCGCGATGGGTCCTGAAACGAGTTCAGGATGACGCTGGGGAACGGCATCGCCTTGGAATTGACGCGCTGCGCAAAGCCGTTACCTCACACCGCAACATTCAATCCGGGGGCGGGTCCTGACAATGCAACATCTTATGAGCCTAATCGGGATCGTGCTGATCCTAACAATCGCCTTCCTGCTCTCGTCCGACCGCAAGGCGATCCGCCCGCGCGTGGTCGGTGCAGCCTTTGCGCTGCAGGCCGGGTTTGCCGCGCTGGTGCTCTATGTGCCGCAGGGCAACATGGTGCTGAAGGCAGTGTCCGACGGCGTCGCCGGGCTGCTTGGCTATGCGCACAAGGGCACCGAATTCCTATTTGGCCCGCTGGCCAAACCCGAGATCGGCGGTACCAGCTTTGCCATATCCGCCTTGCCGGTGATCATCTTCTTCGCCGCGCTGATCTCGGTGCTCTATTATCTCGGGATCATGCAGCTGGTGATCCGCTGGGTCGGCGGCGGCCTTGAAAAGATCACCGGGATTTCCAAGGTCGAAAGCCTTTCGGCCGCGTCGAACATCTTTGTCGGCCAGTCGGAAAGCCCGCTGGTGATCCGGCCTTATCTCGCCGCGCTGACCCCGTCGCAGCTGTTCTGCCTGATGAGTGTGGGCATGGCCGGGGTCGCCGGCACGATCCTTGCCGCCTATGCCTCGATGGGCATTCGCATCGATTACCTGGTCGCGGCCGCCTTCATGTCAGCGCCGGGCGGGATCGTGATGGCCAAGATCATCATGCCCGATCCCAAGGACGAGCAGCTGGTCGAGCCCGACGAGGTCAAGATCCCCGAGGAGGAAGAACGTCCGGCCAACGTCATCATGGCCGCTGCCCAAGGTGCGCAGACCGGCGTGAAGCTCGCGGTGATGGTCGGCGCGATGGTGCTGGCGTTTGTGGCGCTGGTCGCGCTCGCCAACGGCATCGTCGGCGGGATCGGCGGCTGGTTCGGCCATCCCGAACTCTCGTTCCAGATGGTGCTGGGCTATGTCTTCGCGCCCATCTTCCGCCTGCTCGGCGCGCCCGACTGGGCCGAAGCGATGCGCGCGGGCGGGTTTTTCGGGACCAAACTGGTGCTGAACGAATTCGTCGCCTTCATCGATCTCGGCAAGGCAACGGACCTGTCGCAGACCACGCAGGGGATCGTCACCTTTGCGCTGTGCGGGTTCGCCAACTTCAGCTCGATCGCGATCCAGATGGCGGTGACCGGCGGCCTGGCCCCCAACCAGCGTCCGGTGATCGCCCGGCTGGGCCTGAAGGCGCTCGCCGCGGGCAGCCTGTCGAACCTGATGAGCGCTGCCCTCGCCGGCTTGTTCCTGAGCTTGTAACGCTGCATCATCCAGACTATATTCGCACTGAATTCAGTCCGGAGGATTGCCCGATGAGCCTGCACCAGCGCGTCAAGCCGATCAGCTATCTCAAAGCAAACAGCGCCGAGATCATGCGCGAACTGGCTGAAGGGGCGGCACCGCTGGTAATTACCCAGAACGGCGAGGCCAAGGCGGTGCTGCAGGATTTGGGTAGCTTCGAAGCTACCCAAGAGCTGCTCGCGCTGCTCAAGCTGCTGGCGCTGGGGCGCGGCGACATCGCTGCGGGGCGGACTGTTCCACTGGACGGTCTAGCTGAACGCATTCGCGCGCGCGCCGGGTGAAGGCGCAGGTTATTCTGACTCAGGGCGCTGAGGATGACCTGCTTGGCATCTATCGGCGCCGGCTGGCGCAGCGCGGCGCGGTGGGCAAGGACGGTGCCGATGGATTGCTGCAAACACTCGTCGCCGCGATCGCGGGCCTCGAAGACCATCCGCTACGCGGCCCGGTCCCGGCCGAACTCGAAATGCTGGGCATCACGACCTACCATCAGATATCACTTAGTCCGTTCCGCCTGATTTACTGGCCCGAATTGGAGCTCGCAGCGCCGCGCGTCACAATGATGCTGATAGCCGATGCCCGCCGCGATTTCCGTGTACTGCTCGAAGAGCAATTGCTCCGTAGCCCGCCGAATTCGTGATCCAATAGCTCCGAAACCGAACAAAACTCGGTAACCTTGCGGATACCCGGCGGCAGCCCCGGCGCGGCATTGCGCGGCGATCTCGCTCACCCTGCTCACGCTCGCCGCCTCGTTCGCGCTTTGCGCCGAAGGCCCCCGCACCACCTGCGTCGTCGATGGCGAGACCTTCTCGCTGAACGGGGAGAAGATCCGCATCGCCGACATCAATGCGCCGGAAACGCACTTGGCCGATTGTGCCGAGGAGCAAGCGCTCGGTGACAAGGCGACGCGGCGGTTGATCAATTTGCTCAATGCCGGGCCGTTCGAACTGGTCATCGAGGGCCGCGCCACCGACCGCTATGGCCGCGCGCTTCGCGAGGTTCGGCGCGGCGGCCAGTCACTGGGCGGTGAGCTGGTCCGCGAGGGCTGGCCGAACCATGACGCAGGCGGCGCAGCGACTGGTGCGTGCTGCTTGCCGGACAGATCGCCAGCCGGTAGCCTGATCCCGAAACCACAAATCGGGAGATGGACATGCTGCTCATTCAAGGCTGGCTCAAGTTGGCAACCGGAGAGTTCGACAAGGTTGCCGGAGAGGCCCGCGCGATGGTTGCGGCGACCAATGAAGAGGATGGCTGCACCCACTATTCGTTCTCGCGCGATGTGGGCGATCCCGACTTGATCCACATCGCCGAGCGTTGGCGCGACGCCGAGGCCCTCGGCGCACACGGCAAGAGCGCGCACATGGCCGCATTCAACAAGGCAATGGGCGGGGTAAAACGCGAGGACGCCGACCTGTGGCTCTACTCGGCCGAAGAAGTCCGCAAGCTCATCTAGTGGATAGAATCTAACGCTTGGTGCCCTCTTTTGACAGCGGCGATGATCCGGTCTGGATCGGCGGTCCATGTGAAGGGCTTTGGCTTTTCATTA
>JAYUCG010000063.1:0-8246 GCA_043740455.1 Novosphingobium sp.
TCGCCTGATCCACTTGAAGGGGTAAGGCTTAATGGCCTCGCTGAAAGAACTCAAAGGGCGGATCAACTCGGTCAAATCGACCCAGAAGATCACCAAGGCCAAGCAGATGGTCGCCGCCGCCAAGCTGCGCAAGGCGCAGGCCAACGCCGAAGCGGCGCGGCCCTATGCCGCGCGCTTTGCCGCGGTGATGGCCAGCCTTGCTGGCAAGGTCACCGGCTCCAGCGCGCCGTTGCTGCTGGCCGGCAACGGCAAGGACCAGGTCCACCTGATGGTCGTGGCCAACTCGGACAAGGGCCTTGCGGGCGCGTTCAACGCCAACATCGTCAAGGCCGCATTGGTCGAAGCACGCAGCCTTGAAGCTGCGGGCAAAACCGTGCTGTTCTATCTGATCGGCCGCAAGGGCCGCGCGGTGATCCGCCGCGCTTTCCCGAAGGCGATCATCGGTTCGTTCGACACCACGCAGGTGCGCGAGCCGGGTTATGCCGAAGCAACCGCCGTGGCCGATGCATTGCTGGCGCTGTTCGAAACCGGCAAGTTCGACTTGGCGCACCTGTTCTATTCGCGCTTCCGCAGCGCGCTGGTGCAGGAACCGACGCAGCAGCAAATCATCCCCGTTCCCGCCCCCAAGGTGGATACGGCGATGGGCGCCAGTGCAGTGGTGGAATACGAACCGGAAGAGGAAGCAATCCTCGCCGACCTGCTACCGCGCTACCTCAAGACCCAGCTGTTTGGCGCATTGCTCGAAAATCAGGCGTCGGAGCAAGGCGCCTCGATGACCGCGATGGACAACGCCACCCGCAACGCCGGCGATCTGATCCAGAAGCTGACCATCCAGTACAACCGCAGCCGCCAGGCCGCGATCACGACTGAATTGATCGAAATTATCGCTGGTGCGGAAGCACTGTAGCGACATCAACAACGCGGGCGCTGAAGCGCTCTAAGACTTTCTAGGCAAGGAAACGAAAATGGCCACCGCCACCAAGACCAAGGCAGCCCCGAAGGCCGCTACCCCCGCTGGAACCGGCAAGATCAGCCAGGTCATCGGCGCCGTCGTCGACGTGCGTTTCGACGGCGAACTGCCGGCGATCCTCTCGGCGCTCGAAACCGACAACAACGGCAACCGGCTGGTGCTCGAAGTTGCGCAGCATCTGGGCGAAAACACCGTCCGCACCATTGCGATGGACGCCACCGACGGCTTGACCCGCGGCCAGTCGGTCACCGCCACCGGCGCGCAGATCTCGGTGCCGGTCGGCCCGATGACGCTCGGCCGGATCATGAACGTGATCGGCGAGCCGATCGACGAGCAGGGCCCGGTGAACGCCGCCAAGCGCAACCCAATCCACGCCGAAGCTCCGCCGTTTGTCGACCAGTCGACCGAAGCGGTGATCCTCGTCACCGGCATCAAGGTCATCGACCTGCTCGCGCCTTATGCGCGCGGCGGCAAGATCGGTCTGTTCGGCGGCGCTGGCGTGGGCAAGACCGTGCTGATCCAGGAACTGATCAACAACATCGCCAAGGGCCACGGCGGCGTTTCGGTGTTCGCCGGCGTGGGTGAACGCACCCGCGAAGGCAACGATCTGTACCATGAATTCCTCGACGCCGGCGTCATCGCCAAGGACAAGGACGGCAACCCGACCCCTGAGGGTTCGAAGGTTGCGCTGGTGTTCGGCCAGATGAACGAGCCTCCGGGCGCGCGTGCCCGTGTGGCGCTGTCGGGTCTGACCATGGCCGAATACTTCCGCGACGAGGAAGGCCAGGACGTGCTGTTCTTCGTCGACAACATCTTCCGCTTTACCCAGGCCGGTTCAGAAGTGTCGGCGCTGCTCGGCCGCATTCCTTCGGCGGTGGGCTATCAGCCGACTCTGGCGACTGACATGGGCCAGCTGCAGGAACGCATCACATCGACCAACAAGGGCTCGATCACCTCGGTGCAGGCGATCTACGTGCCAGCCGACGATCTTACCGATCCCGCGCCTGCCGCCTCGTTCGCCCACTTGGACGCGACGACCACGCTTAACCGCGCGATTTCGGAACTGGGGATCTACCCGGCGGTGGATCCGCTCGATTCGACCAGCCGCGTGCTGACCCCGGCCGTGGTCGGGCAGGAGCACTATGACACCGCCCGCCGCGTTCAGGAAACGCTGCAGAAGTACAAGTCATTGCAGGACATCATCGCGATCCTCGGCATGGACGAACTGAGCGAAGAAGATAAGCTCACCGTCGCCCGCGCCCGCAAGATTCAGCGCTTCCTGTCGCAGCCGTTCCACGTCGCCGAGGTGTTCACCAACATCCCGGGCAAGTTCGTCCAGGTGGAAGACACCGTTAAGAGCTTCAAAGCAGTGGTCGACGGTGAATACGATCACCTGCCCGAAAGCGCCTTCTACATGGTCGGCGGGATCGACGAAGCGGTCGCAAAGGCCAAGAAGATGGCTGAAGAGGCGTAAGGCAGGTGCTTCACTTCGAACTCGTCACCCCGGCCCGCCTCGTCCGTTCGGAAGAGGTTTACATGGTCACCGTGCCCGGCACCGAGGGTGACTTCGGCGTGCTCGAAGGCCACGCCCCGTTCATGACGACGATGCGCGATGGCATGCTGCGGGTCTACAAGACCGACGGCGCCGAACCCGAGCAGATCACGATCAAGGGCGGGTTCGCAGAAGTGAGCAGCGCCGGGCTAAGCGTCCTCGCAGAGAGCGTCACTGGCTGACATGGGGATGACCGGCCCGCGCGGCGTAATTCTGCGCGACGGTCTGATCCTTCTGCTCTGCGCTCTGGTGCTGCGCTGGGCGGCATTCGGCGACCCCAACCTGCACCAGGACGAAGCCTTCTACCTGCTGGTGGGCCAGGCCATGCATCATGGCGCGGTTCCCTATATCGACATCTGGGATCGCAAGCCGTTCGGACTGTTCGCGCTTTACTGGGCGATCGCGGGGATTTCGGTCAACGTGTGGTGCTATCAGCTGGTGGCTACCGCATCGGCCGTAGCGACCGCGATGGTCCTGGCACAGATTGCGCGCCGCTGGGTCGGCGGCTGGGCGCCGCTGATGAGTGGGATCGCTTACCTCGCCCAATTGCACCCGCTGCTCGGCATGGGCGGACAAAGCCCGGTATTCTACAACCTCCCGATGGTGGGCGCGGCGCTGCTGCTGATCGGCGGCTGGACGGGCAACGATGCGAGCGCGTTCCGCCGCCGCTATCTGTGCGCGATGGCGCTGTGCGGTCTGGCGCTGACCATCAAGCAAACCACGCTGTTCGAAGGCATCGCGTTCGGGCTCGCCGGCGGCTGGTGGCTGCATCACAGTGGGCAATCCTTGGGGCGCACTGCCAGCGATGCGGCATTGGCGATGATAATCGCGGTGCTTCCGACCGCGGCGATCGGCTGCTGGTATGCGGCCCACGGTTTCTGGCCCGAGTGGTGGAACGCAATGGCCACCAGCAACGTCAAGCGCGAAGGCTTGGGTATCCTGCTGGTCGCGCACAACATCTACGCGATAACGCGGCTGCTGCTGGTCTATATCGGGCTGGTGGCGATTGGCCTTGCAGCACAGCGCCACGCACCCGCGTTTCGCGCCTATCGCGGGTTCATGGTCTGGTGGCTTGCCGTTGCGGTGTTGGGCTTCCTGACTATGCCCAACTTCTTCGCGCATTACGCCCTGCCACTGCTCGTGCCGATGACGCCGATTGCGGCGATTGCCCTGTCGCGCCCATTGCTCGGCCCAGCACTGCTTGCGCTGTCGACCCTGATCGCGGTGATCCTTGGCCGCCCGTTCGACTTTGCCCATCACCGCGCATCGGTTCAGGGTTTCGCCGAGATGACCGCGGTGATTGAGCGCTACCGTGGGAATCGCGGACTGGTGCTGCTGAGCGGACCGGTGCTGCTATACCCGGCTACCAACAGCCGGCCGCTATCGCCGCTGGTCTTTCCCGAACACCTCGCCAACCATCTCGAACGCGATGTCAGCCACTTGAGCACGAGCGCGCAATTGCTGCGGATCGTCGCCGCCCGCCCCGCAATCATTGTGATTCGCGCCGAGATCGAGGCTCCGCAGCGCGGCGATCCGGTCATGCCCTTGCTCCGCTATATGCACGACAATTGCCGGGTGGTGTGGAGCGGCCAGGTCTACGAACCTCGCACGGTCGAGTTCCCGGCGCTGATTTACGCCTGCCGCTGAAGGCAGCGGCTATTCGGCAGCAACCGCCTGATGACGCCGCGCCGCTAGAACTTGTGGCAGGTCGAGCAACCACGAAACCACAGGTTTGAGTCGGTGCTTCTGCAGCTCGGTGACTTGGGCAAAGGCCAGCACTATGCCCCATGTCGCAGCGAGTACGGTCCATGAGCTTAGCAGCGGTACGCCTAGCGAAACCAATACCGCGCCCGCCAGCAGCATCGCCGGCTGATGCAACAGATACAGCGTGAATGACCGCGCGGTCAGCCATTTAACCGGCGTTGCCACCGGTCGCAGGACCTTTTCGAGCCACGGGGCGAGTGCTGCTGCACCGACGAAGTGACCCGCCATCGACAACCCGAGCAGCGTATCGGTGAGCACATAGCGCGACCAGCTGAGACCGACCCGCCAGCTATCCTGTCCGATCACGCCCGCCAGCCATTCGCCGGCTTGGCGGGTCCAGCCTTGGCTGTCATCGAAATAGAGCACCCCTGCGGGCTGGAGGAACAGCGCCAAGCCCAGCGCCGGGCTGACCTTGTGCGACTGGCTCCAGCGATAGACTCCCCAGCCCAGCGCCCAGATCGGAAACAGCAGCAGGATCTTGTACCCCGCGACCAGACAGGCGAGCGCGGTGAGCATCACGCGCTGCCACCCGCGAAAGTAGAACAGCCCGGCGAAAATCATGTAGCTCCAGAATTCGTAAGCAATCGACCAATAGGGCGTGTTCGAGAACATCTGCGCTGACACAGTCCAGCTCTCGTTGAGAAATAGCGAACCCAGCACCAGGCGGACCAGCGCGGAACCATCGGAGACCAGGCCATCGTATAGCTGCGGCATCAGCGCCTGCCCGATCCGGTCGAACAGCAGCGTGGCCAGCAGGCACGGCACCGCGACCGAATAAATGCGCGTCAGCCGGCTGATGAGAAAGGCTTTGGGCGTTTTCTCCCACGTCTGCGCGGCAAAGGCGATGACGAAGCCCGAAAGGACAAAGAAGACCACCACCGCTTCATGCCCGAAGGCATTCCACGCCGCGCGTTGCCCGCCCAGCAGGGCAAATCCATTGAAGTGGAACAACACCACTTCTGTCGCCGCGAGCAGGCGCAGAAGTTCCAGATACAGCGACAGGCCGGGCGCAATGCCCACCGCTCGCGCTTCGTTCCTGGCAAGTTCGGCATTCCCCATCGCTGGGTGGATAGCGCCGAGGGGTGAATTTAGAGTTGGACCTCGCCCCGCACGCAGGTCACGCAATTGCCGCCGACATGGATATCGTCACCATCGAAGCGGATGTCGATCCAGCCATCGCGACCAAGTTGGCGGCCCTGGCTGGCGCGGTAGGTGTCGCCGCTGCCGACCTGCCCCGCCGTGAGCCGGTATGCGGCCACTGCACCGTTGCCGCTGCCGCAGACCGGGTCTTCCGGGATGCCATCGCCGGGAGCGAAGCTGCGCACCACGACCCGGTTCCCGTCAGCGGCGAACAGCGTGGCGCCGGTCAGGCCATATTGTTCGTAGTAAGCGGTGAGCCGCACCGGATCGTGCCGAAGGTTCTCCAGTGCTTCAATCTCGGCCAGTTCGGCGATCAGCCACACCGGGCCGACGTCGACCGCCTTGGCACCGCCGCGCAGCGCAGCCCCGCCGATCCACGCGATAGCCTCTTCAGGATCCGGCGCATAGGCGACTGCGTAGCGCGGCAAGCAGAACGATAGCGCCCCTGCACCCACGGTCAGCTCGACCAACCCAACCGCGCACTGCTGGATCAGCTTGCCGTCATGCGGCGCGGCGATCCCGGCTTCGATCATGGCATGGGCAGTGCCCAGCGTCGGATGCCCGGCAAAGGGCAATTCGGCCTTGGGGGTAAAGATCCGCACCCGATAATCGGCCGCCGGATCGCTCGGCGGGAGCACAAAGGTTGTCTCGCTAAGGTTGGTCCAGTTGGCGAAGGCCTGCATCTCTGTGTCCGACAGCCCTTCGCCGTCGAGCACCACCGCCACCGGGTTGCCCTTGTAAGGCACCGCAGTGAACACATCGACCTGGCTGAACGGCCGCCCCCGCATCTTCTTTACTCCACCTGATCGCGCGGCGGCACCACCGGGCGGTAATTCCACCGCATCGACTGGCTACCGTCGAGTTTGGAAATCTCGGTCATCAGCAGCTTGCCCTGTCGCCAATAGCGAATGCGCTGCGGATAGTCGTGCGCGGGATTGGCGAATTCGATCGCGTCCGCGCTGATCAGCACCAGCGGAAACTCGACGGCGGGCTTGCCGTTTTCTTGCACCACATAGGTCAGCGAGCCGTCCTTGCGAGTGACGATCTGGGTGACTTCCCAACTCTTGAGCTCAGGCCCGAAGCCGCTGCGCGCCAGCCCCAGCATCACGCCGCCGCGCGGGTCGGTCCACAATTCGTCGGACCACCTCGCCCCGTCTTCCATCGCCCAGGTGCCCGCCAGCCAGGCCGGAAGTGTGGGCTGCGACAAGGTCTGCGCCGGGAGCGGCACGGCCATCAGCAAGGCGATTAGCAGGGTGGGCGGCAGGAACTTCTTCATGGCTGCTTGGGTATGTTTCCAGAGGTGAACTGCGCCTTTAGCCGGGGCGCGCGGCTGTGGGAAGGAGGGGAAGGAGGCGAAGCATTTCGCAAGTCCTTGCGAAAGCGCTCGGCGCATTAGGAAATCTTCAAAGTTTAGTGGTTATTCACCATTCCGATAAGCCAAGGGGAAGGCATGTTCAGGCATAGTCACCCCACACTATCAGAGGTTTGGACACGATGAGCGCTTTCGGTCGACGCAATGGTGCAGGCGCTATGGCGCCGGGCGCGCGCCCGCAATTCGGTGTTGCCCGGCCAATGAAAGGCGGCAGCGAATCATCGAAATCGTCCTCTCAGGCCCCGCTTGGTGGCGAGCAGTTTCCGCCACTGCCAGGTGAAGATACGGCAGCGGCGCTGCCGCCGATGGACATGGGCATGGGCATGCAGGGTCAGAAGGCGGACGCGATGACGCGCCTGGCTGACCGCGTGAACGGTATCCATGAAAACCAGTACCAGGCCGAAGGCTTCGAAGCCTCGGTGCACAAGATCAAGGAACAGGTGCTGCCGCGCCTGCTCGAGCGCGTCGATCCCGAAGCTGCGGCAACGCTGTCGAAAGACGAGTTGAGCGAAGAATTCCGTCCGATCATCATCGAGGTGCTCGCCGAGCTCAAGGTCACGCTCAACCGCCGCGAACAGTTCGCGCTGGAAAAGGTGCTGATCGATGAGCTGCTCGGCTTCGGGCCACTCGAAGAGCTGCTCAACGATCCTGACATTTCGGATATCATGGTCAACGGGCCCGACCAGACCTACATCGAAAAGAAGGGCAAGCTGACGCTCGCTCCGATCCGGTTCCGCGACGAAAGCCATCTGTTCCAGATCGCCCAACGGATCGTCAATCAGGTCGGCCGCCGCGTCGACCAGACTACCCCGCTGGCTGACGCCCGTCTCAAGGACGGCAGCCGAGTCAACGTTATCGTGCCCCCACTCTCGCTGCGCGGCACCGCCATCTCGATTCGTAAGTTTTCCGAGAAGCCGATCACCATCGACATGCTCAAGGAATTCGGCTCGATGAGCGAAAAGATGGCGACTGCGCTGAAGATCGCCGGTGCCTGCCGGATGAATGTGGTCATCTCGGGCGGTACCGGCTCGGGCAAGACCACCATGCTCAATGCCCTGTCAAAGATGATCGACCCGGGCGAGCGCGTGCTGACCATCGAGGACGCGGCCGAACTCCGCCTGCAGCAGCCGCACTGGCTGCCTCTGGAAACCCGCCCGCCAAACCTCGAAGGCCAGGGCGCGGTAACCATCGGCGATCTCGTCAAGAACGCGCTGCGTATGCGGCCGGACCGGATCATCCTCGGCGAAATTCGTGGCGCCGAGTGCTTCGATCTGCTCGCCGCGATGAACACCGGCCACGATGGCTCGATGTGTACGCTCCACGCCAACAGCCCGCGCGAATGCCTGGGCCGTATGGAAAACATGATCCTGATGGGCGACATCAAGATCCCCAAGGAAGCGATCAGCCGGCAGATCGCCGAATCGGTCGATCTGGTGGTCCAGGTCAAA
>JAYUCG010000064.1:0-11523 GCA_043740455.1 Novosphingobium sp.
AAGTGCACCAGGCGCTCGAAGTCGGGGCGGTGACGCTTCACTCGAAGGTGATCGCGCGCGTCTGGCAGACTGACGAAGCCGGCAAGCAGTTCCAGAAGCGGTTCGAGACCACTCCGGGCCGGATGCTGATCGGCGAATGCCTGCCCAAATCGCACACCGTCCCCTTCGACGTGGTCAACCGGCTGCTGACCAAGAAGGAAATCGGCGACGTGATCGATCAGGTCTATCGTCACACCGGCCAAAAGGACACGGTGCTGTTCGCCGATGCGATCATGGCGCTGGGCTTCCGCAACGCGTTCAAGGCCGGGATCTCGTTCGGCAAGGACGATATGATCATCCCCGACAGCAAGGTGGCATTGGTCGATGAGACCAAGGCTTTGGTGGCGGATTACGCACAGCAGTATCAGGATGGTCTGATCACCCAGCAGGAAAAGTACAACAAGGTGGTCGATGCCTGGAGCCGCTGCGGCGATCAGGTGGCGAATGCCATGATGGACGAAATCCGGGCGACCCCGCTCGATAAGAACGGCCGCGAGGCACAGGTCAATTCGATCTACATGATGAGCCATTCGGGCGCGCGTGGTTCACCAACCCAGATGAAGCAGCTGGCCGGGATGCGCGGGCTGATGGCCAAGCCTTCGGGCGAGATCATCGAAACCCCGATCATCTCGAACTTCAAGGAAGGGCTGACCGTCCTTGAATACTTCAACTCCACTCACGGCGCCCGCAAGGGCCTCGCGGATACCGCGCTCAAGACCGCGAACTCGGGTTATCTGACCCGGCGACTGGTCGATGTGTCGCAGGACTGCGTGGTGGTGATTGAGGATTGCGGGACCGAACGTGCGCTGGAAATGCGCTCGATCGTCCAGGGCGGCGCGGTGATCGCCTCACTCGCCGAGCGCATCCTTGGCCGCACGCTGGCCGAAGACATCGTCGACAAGGATGGCACGGTCATCGCCGGCAAGGGCGCGCTGCTCGACGAAGCCGCGACCGCCAAGATCGAAGCGACGGGCCTGCAGGCTGCGCGGATCCGCTCACCGCTGATCTGCGAAGCCGAACAGGGCGTTTGCGCGACCTGCTATGGCCGTGACCTCGCGCGCGGAACCCCGGTCAACATCGGTGAGGCTGTCGGCGTTATCGCCGCGCAGTCGATCGGTGAACCCGGCACCCAGCTGACGATGCGGACCTTCCACATCGGCGGCGCGGCGCAGGTCAACGAACAATCGCACCTTGAATCGATCTGCGATGGCTCAGTGACGTACCGCGATATCCTGACCATCGTCGACAAGCGCGGCCGCATGCTGAGCTTGGCGCGCAGCGGCGAAATCGTTGTGCTCGACGTCGATGGCCGCGAACGCGCGATCCACCGCGTGCCGTATGGTACCCACTTGCTCCTGAAGGACGGCACCAAGGTCAAGGAAGGCCAGCGCCTCGCCGAATGGGATCCGTTCACCACTCCGGTGATCACCGATCAGTCGGGCGTGGTGAAGTATCAGGATCTCCTCGACGGGCGCACCATGACCGAAGCGACCGACGAAGCCACCGGCATGACCAGCCGCCTGGTGACCGAGAACCGCTCGACCAACCGCAACAAGAATGAAGACCTGCGGCCGCGCCTGACCCTGCTCGATGCAGACTCGGGTGAGGCAGCGCGCTACATGATGGCGCCCGGCACCACGCTGTCGGTCGAAGATGGCCAGATGGTCGAAGCGGGCGACATTCTTGCCCGTGCCAGCCGCGAAGCCGCCAAGACCCGTGACATCACCGGTGGTCTGCCGCGCGTTGCCGAACTGTTCGAAGCGCGCAAGCCCAAGGATAATTCGATCATCGCCAAGATTGCCGGGCGGATCGAATTCGTTCGCGATTACAAGGCCAAGCGCAAGATCGCGATTGTCCCGGATGAGGGTGATCCAGTCGAATACCTGATCCCCAAATCGCGGGTGATCGACGTGCAGGAAGGCGATTACGTTAAGAAGGGCGACAACCTGATTTCGGGCTCGCCCGACCCGCATGACATCTTGGAAGTGCTCGGGGTTGAGGCTTTGGCCGAATACCTCGTCGCGGAAATCCAAGAAGTGTACCGCTTGCAGGGCGTGAAGATCAACGACAAGCACATCGAGGTGATCGTTCGCCAGATGTTGCAGAAGGTTGAGATCACCGACGGCGGCGACACCACGCTGCTGGCCGCCGAACAGGTCGACCGTGAGGAAATGGACGAGTACAACGCCAAGTTGGAACCGGGCCAGAAGCCTGCTGTCGGCAAGCCGGTGCTGCTCGGCATCACCAAGGCCTCGCTCCAGACGCGTTCGTTCATCTCGGCCGCGTCGTTCCAGGAAACCACCCGGGTGCTCACCCAGGCGGCGGTCGAGGGCAAGAAGGACTCGCTGATCGGGCTCAAGGAAAACGTCATCGTCGGCCGGCTTATCCCGGCAGGCACTGGCGCTGGCATGAACCGCCTCCGCGTGGCCGCTTCAAGCCGCGATGCTGCTCTCCGCGCGCAGTACCGCAGCTTGCAGGAAAGCCTGATTGCCCCGGAAAGCGCTGCTGAAGAGCATGCTGCCGAACTGGCGCAAGGCCCTGAAGCCGCGATCGGTGACGATCCGCTGGCAGCAGTTGAAGGTGCAACCCATGGGCTTGATGCCGATGCGGGCGATTACCTCAACGCCGAGGCCGCCGACGGCGAATAAGCCCTCAGCCAACAAGGCAAGAAGACCCCGCCGGAGCGATCCGGCGGGGCTTTTTGTTGCGCTCTTGACCGGTGCGGGCCGGTTCGGCTTAGCCTTCTGACGATGGGGGACGAACCATGACCAAAGCAGGGGCCACACGCTTCACAATTCACGAATTCAGCGATGAGCTTGCGCCGAGCTTTTACGAGATCAACGCTGAATGGATCACGTCCATGTTTGCGCTTGAGCAGACCGATATCGACGTGCTGGAAAACCCGCGCGAACGCATCATCGAACCGGGCGGGACGATCCTGTTTATCGAGGCACCGGGACTGGGGATCGTCGGCACCTGCGCGCTGCAGCAGACCTCGCCGGGCAAGTTCGAACTGACCAAGATGGGCGTGACTGCGGCAGCGCGCGGACTGAAGGCTGGCGAAGCGCTGCTTGCGGCGATGATTGAGCGGGCACGGGCGATGGGCGCGGAGCAGCTTTACCTGCTCACCAACCACACGTGTGAGGCCGCGATCCACCTTTACGCGAAGGCCGGGTTCCGCCACGATCCGGGAATCATGGCGCAATACGGCGCGCGCTATGCCCGCTGCGACGTGGCGATGCTCTATCCGCGCTAGGTGTCGTGAGCGGCGCGGTCATGCCCGGCAACAACCGCGCGGCTGACCGCCTGCATCATCTCCATCCGCGCCTTGATCGGCAGCCGGGTCTCCCCGATCATCACCGCCACGCCATAACGTGTGCCGTCCGGCGCCTGGAACACCGCAACGTCATTATAGCCGGTAGCGATCCCGGCCAATTCCTGCCCGGTCCCGGTCTTGTGGTAGACTGTCCAGCCTGGCGGGATCGCGCCCTTGAGGCGCATCGGCCCGCTCTTCGAATGCTGCATGATGCCGAGCAGGACATCGGTCGAAGCCGGTGACAGCAGTTCCCCGCGCGCCAACTTGCCCAGCGCACCGGTAATCCCGGCCGGGGTCGCCCCGTCGAGCGGATCGTCGATGTAGGTCACGAGCAGGTTCTTGCGCAGGCCGATCGGCAGCTTGGCGCGCTCGGTCTCGAAATTGAAACCGATGGCGAGATCAGGGGTCCAGGTCAGCCCGGCGATATGGCTTTGCAGCAGCCGCTCGCCGGGACCGAAGCGCACCCCGGTGATCCCGCGCTGGGCCAGCACCGCGCGGACATGATCCGGCCCGCCGATGCGCCACAGCAACTTATCGTTGGCCATGTTGTCGGACAGCGACAGCGCATCGGCCATCAGCTGTTGCGCGGGCAAGGTCAGCGAACCTTGCTTGAGCACCGTCCAGCGCAGCGGCTGGTTGAACACCACTTGGTCTTCAGGGCGCAGCGTGATCGGTTCATCGAGCCGCAACTCGCCGCGGTCGGCGGCATCAAGCACGCTGATCGCCACCCACAGCTTCGAGACGCTCTGCTGGGGAAAATACTGGTCGAGCCGCTCACCGACGACCCAGTCACACCCCGCCTGCCGCACTGCTATCCCGACCTTGCCGTCGAACGTTTGCGCAATTTCGGACAGGTCCTGCTGCAGTTGCGCCGGCCGCTCGGTGCAGTGAACCGGCGTGGCGGGGGCGTGGGCAAAGGCCTGCGGGATGCCCTGGAGCAGTCGCCCGCCGGGGGCCGCGCCTGGTTTGGTCAGCGTCAGGCCGACATACCCGGCCACAGCAAAGGCCAGCGCCAGCGCCAGCGCCCAATGCCGCCGCGCCGGGCGGCGGGTTCGCAGGGTTTGGCCAAGGGAGATGGTTTCGTCGCGGCGCAGGTGCATGGTTCACTGTGCGAGATAGGGCGAGTGATCCACAAAGCGAAGGGCTAGCGCGACGGACCGTGCAGTTTTTCCCGGCAAATTTCGGAACCGATGGGACGGCTAGGTGTACGCCATCTCTTCCAGCGCACCGAACGCGGCCAGCGCACCCGAATCGCCGAACGGTGCCATCTGGCTCATGAACACGCCGCCCACCTGCCGGGCCGGATCGAACCAGTAATACGAATTGAAGATCCCAGCCCAGGCCAGACTGCCGGGCGAGCGGCCGTGCGGGCCCTGTTCGGGGTTGATCAGGAAGCCCAGCCCCCAGCCGGTGTGTTGATCGGGGAAAGTATCGTACTCGGCGGCCATTTCGGGCATCGCGGTGCCCATCTTGCCGGCGCGCAGCGGGGCGACCTGGTTGCGGGTCATCTCGGCGATCGTTTCGGCTTGCAGGATGCGCGTCCCGTCAAGCTCACCGCCGCGCAGCAGCATGCGCACGAACTGGGCATAATCACCGGCGGTGGAGGAGAGGCCACCGCCGCCCATGTGGAAATCACCACCGCCGAGCACTGCCGGGTTGATCGTCCAGCCCGAGCCATCCGCCGCGCGGACGTGGACCTTGGCGGCATCGGCTGGCATTTCGGGGCGGAACGCGGTGGCATTCATCCCCAGCGGTCCGGTCACGTGCTCGGCGAAATAGTCGCCCAGCGTCTGCCGGGTAACCGCCTCAACCGCCTGCCCGACCCAGTCGGTAGCGACCGAATATTCCCAGCTTTCCCCCGGATCGAACATCAGCGGCATGCGGATCGTGTCGAGCGTGCCCGGCGCGGGCATCCCGGTGGCCATGTAATAGCCGAGCACTTCGGGATGGATGAAGAAATAGCCGAGCCCGGCGGTATGGGTCAGCAGGTGGCGCAGCGTAATCGGGCCTTTGGCCGGGCGCAGTTGCGGCTTGCCGTCGGGTCCGGTGCCCAGCATCACCTGCGGATTGGCAAGATCGGGCAGCACCGTTCCGATATCGGCATCAAGGCTCAGTCGCCCCTGCTCGACCAGTTGCATCGCCGCAACCGAAGTGACCGCCTTGGTCATCGAAGCGATCTGGAACAGCGTATCCTCGCGCATCGGCACGTGGCCGACCGCGTCAGCCTCGCCCACGGCGCGGGCGAAGCGCACGCCATCGGGATCGACGATCATCCCGACTGCGCCGGGGATATTGGCAGCGGCAACCGCCGCATCGAACTGTGCTGAATCCATCATGCGCATTGGCTAACGCGTTCGCCCAGCTTAGGGAAGCTCTCATGGCCGATACGCTCTCCATTACGCTAGCCCAGCTCAACCAATCGGTCGGCGACATCGCCGGCAATGCCGCGGCGATGCTGCGCGCGCGCAATAGTGCCGGAGCAAGCGACCTGATCGTCTTCCCTGAAATGCAGCTGATCGGCTATCCGGCCGAAGATCTCGTGCTCAAGCCCGCATTGGTTGAGCGCGCAGCGGCGGAACTCGAAGCCATGGCCAAGGTGACGGCCGATGGCGGCCCGGCGATGCTGGTCGGCTCGATCTTCGTGATCGACGGCGCATTGCATAACGGTGTGGCGCTGCTCGATGGCGGCAAGGTCGCGGCGATCCGGCTGAAGCACGAACTCCCCAATTACGGCACCTTCGACGAGGTCCGCCTGTTCCAGCCGGGTCCGCTCCCCGAACCGATAATATTCAAGGGCGTGATGATCGGCCTGCCGATCTGCGAGGATATCTGGCATCCCGACGTATGCCGCCACCTCGCCGATTTCGGCGCCGAACTGCTGATCTGCATCAACGGCAGCCCTTACGAGATCGACAAGGACGCCTTGCGGATCGACGGCGTCGCCAAGCGCCGTGCGGTCGATACCGGACTACCGCTGGCCTACCTCAACCGCGTCGGCGGGCAGGATGAACTGGTGTTCGACGGGGCGAGCTTCGTGGTCAATGGCGACGGCAGCCTGGCAGTGCAGCTGACCGACTGGGAAGAGCAGGTGGTGACCACGCGCTGGACTCGCACTGCAAAGGGTTGGCGCTGCGATCAGGGCGAGTTGGCCAAGCTGGCCGATCATCCTGAGGACATCTATTGCGCGATGGTGCTGGCGCTGCGCGACTATGTCGACCGCAACCGCTTCCCCGGCGTAGTACTCGGCCTGTCAGGCGGGATCGACAGCGCGATCTGCGCCGCGATCGCTGCCGATGCGCTCGGGCCCGAGCGGGTGTGGTCAGTCATGCTCCCCAGCCGTTTCACCAGCCAGCTGAGCCTCGACTTGGCTACCGAGTGCGCGAGGTTGATCGGCTGCCGCTATGACACGATCCCGATCAGCTTGGCGGTCGATGCCTTCGATACGATGCTGGAGTGCACTTTTGCCGACATGAACGTCGATATTACCGAGGAGAACGTGCAGTCGCGCATCCGAGGGGTTACCCTAATGGCGCTGTCGAACAAATTCGGGCCGATGCTGCTGACCACTGGCAACAAGAGCGAAATGAGCGTCGGCTACGCGACGATCTATGGCGACATGGCGGGCGGCTACAATCCGCTGAAGGATGCTTACAAGATGACCGTGTTCGCGATCAGCGAATGGCGCAACACGCACAAGCCGAAGATCGGGCTTGGCCCGGACGGCCCGGTAATGCCACGCGAAATCATCACCCGGCCCCCGTCAGCCGAGCTGCGCCCCGACCAAAAGGACGAGGATTCGCTTCCGCCCTATCCGGTGCTCGACAAGATCCTGCTCGGCCTGGTCGAACACGAGAAGAGCGTGGACCAACTCGTCGCCGAAGGGCTCGACCGCGACACTGTGGTGCGGATCGAGCGCCTGCTCTACGTCGCCGAATACAAGCGCCGCCAGGCCCCGCCGGGGGTCAAACTGGGCACGCGCAACTTTGGACGCGATCGGCGCTATCCGATCACCAACGCGTTCCGGAGCGCCTGACGCGCATCATTCGTGCATGCTGCATTGCAAAAAAGCGATTTACATTGCGCGAAGCCGCGATTAGAGGCGCGTCCCATGGCTAACTGGCTCATCCCGACTATTACCATCAAACCGACCGCCGCTGCGGGAACGGTTGTGGGGCCCTGTAGCTAGGCACCTGGACAACCCGCCCCGCACGAGCAGGCGGGGCTTCCATTTCGGATCAAACTGACCCCCGCGCTGCTCTCCCCATTCAAGGAGTAGCATCATGGTTCATCGTTTCGCCAAGGGTCAGCAACTGAGCGTCGGCATCGTCGGCGCGGCCGGCGTGGTCGGATCGGCCATGCGCGAGATCCTCAAGGAGCGGAACTTCCCGATTGGGCAGTTGCGCCTGTTCGCCTCGGCGCGTTCGGCAGGCAAGGTGATCGACTTGGTCACCATCGAAGATGCCGCCACCGCCGATTACTCGGGGCTCGACCTGGTGTTGTTCTCGGCCGGCGGCGCGACCTCCAGGGCGCTCGCTCCCAAGGTCGCCGCAGCGGGCGCGGTGGTGATCGACAATAGCTCGGTCTTCCGTTCGGACCCGGAGGTGCCGCTCGTCGTCGCCGAGGTGAACCCGGAGGCCATGGCGCACCTGCCCAAGAGGATCATCGCCAACCCCAACTGCACCACCATGGCGGTGATGCCGGCGCTGAAGCCGCTGCATGATGAGGCTGGCCTCAAGCGGATGATCGCCTCGACCTATCAGGCGGTGTCGGGCGCGGGGCTGGAAGGCATCGAAGTGCTTGTCCGCCAGCTCGATCATGTCGGCGACAAGGCGCAGCAACTGGCCACAAGCGGCCATGACGACTTGCTCCCTGCGGCTGAGAAGTGGGCAGTCCCCATCGCGCACAACGCTGTCCCGCTGAACTACGTGCTGGGCGAGGACGACTACACCGAAGAAGAACTCAAGCACCGCGATGAGAGCCGTAAGATCCTTGGGCTCCCCGACCTGCCGGTCTCGGGCACCTGCGTGCGGGTGTCGGTGTTCACCGGGCACTCGGTTTCATTGAACGTCGAATTCGAACGCCCGATCAACGCCGCCCGCGCGCTCGAACTGCTGCGCGCCGCACCGGGTGTGGTGGTCTGCGACGTCCCCAACCCGCTCGAAGCGACCGGCAAGGATGCCGTCTTCGTCGGCCGGGTGCGGGTCGACCCGACAGTCCCGCATGGCCTAGCGCTGTTCGTGGTCGGCGATAACCTACGCAAGGGTGCCGCGCTCAATGCGGTGCAGATTGCCGAAGCGTTGATTGGCTAGGCCGCCGCAACCTCGACGCTTTCCTCGTCAGCGGCCTCGATCAGCTTCTTCTCGAGCGCCTTCAGCCGAGTCACCGAATCGACCTTCTCGCCGAGCAGGTCGGTGACATAGAAGGTGTCGACCGCGCGCTCGCCATAGGTGGCGATGTGCGCGGAGTGGACCATCAGCTTGGCTTCGAACAGTACCCGGGCAAGGCGGCTGAGCAGCGCCGGACGGTCACGCGCGCCCACTTCGGCCACGGTGAACCGGTTCGAGGCGGTGCTATCGAATTCGACCGATGGGCTGACTGCAAAGGCATCGGCGCGAGGGCGGGAATGCGGGCGCGCGGCAAGCTGGCTGACCAGCTTGACCCGGTTGGCCAGCGCATCCTCGATCATCTTGCGGATCCGGGCGAGCTGGCTGGCTTCGGAGAACGGGCGGCCCAGCGGATCCTGGACGAGGAAGTTGTCGACCGCCATGCCATTGCGTGCGGTGTGGATGCGCGCGTCGATGATGTTGCCGCCGGCCAGGTGGATGCCGCCGGCAATGCGGTAGAACAGCCCCGGATGATCGGCGGCGATCACGGTCACGAGCGTCGCCCCGCGCGCAGCATAGTATTCGGTGTGGACATCGAGCGACGCGCCCTTGGCCGCTTCGAGCTGGGTGAGGTTCATCGCGATGATGTCATCCGGCTCGGCAATCCAGTAAGCATCGTTGAACAGCTTGAGCGTTTTCGCTGGCAGTTCTGTGCCCAGCCGCGCCGCCACCGCGGCCTGCTTGCCGGCCACCCGCTGGGCGCGGCCGTGTTCGACATGGCCCAGTCGCATCCGCTCCTCGGCGGCATCGTAAAGCTCGTTGATCAGCTGACGCTTCCAGCCGTTCCACACCCCGGGCCCAACCGCGCGGATATCGACGATGGTGAGCAGCGAAAGCAGCCGCAGCCGCTCCACGGTCTGCACCTGCGCGACGAAATCAGAGATCGTCTTCCAGTCAGCGAGATCGCGCTTGAACGCGACCGCGCTCATCAACAGGTGGGTGCGGACCAGCCAGGCGACGAGCTGCGTCTCTTCGGCGCTCAGACCCAGCCGCGGGCAGAGCTTGAGCGCCACTTCGCCGCCCAATTCCGAATGGTCGCCGCGCCGGCCCTTGGCGATATCATGGAGCAGGATTGCGACATAGAGCACGCGGCGATTGGCGATCTTGTGAATGAGACCGCTGGCCATTGGGTGATCGGCCTTGAGCTCGCCCTTCTCGATCCGCGCCATCAGCCCGATCGCGCGGATGGTGTGCTCATCGACCGTGTAGTGGTGGTACATGTCGAACTGCATCTGCGCGTTGACCCGGCCGAAGTCAGGGACGAAACGGCCGAACACCCCCGCCTCGTTGAACCAGCGCAGCACCGTTTCGGGATCGCTCCGACTGCTCAGCAGATCAAGGAACAAGGCATTTGCGCGCGGATCGTTGCGCACACTGTCGACCAGCCGCGCATCACGCACCGCCAGCCGCATCGCATCGGGATGAACCTCGAAGCCATTGGCATCGGCGAATACGAACATTTCGATCAGCCGCACCGGGTCCTGCGCGAACCAGGTGTCGGAGGGCACGTCGATCTTGCCGCCGAACACGACAAAGCCCTTGAGGCTGCGTTTCCTTGCCCGGAACCCCGCAAGCAGCCCGCGCGGGGCCTTCTTGGCAAACTGTTCGTCAAGCTGGGCGAGGAACAGCCCGGTCAGGTGGCCGACGCGCTTCGCCTGCAGGAAGAAGTACTGCATGAACCGCTCGACCGCACTTTTGCCCGGGCGGTCGGCGAACTGCATGCGCGCGGCAACCTCGCGCTGAAGGTCGAAAGTCAGCCGGTCTTCGGCGCGGCCGGTGATGGCGTGAAGGTGGCAGCGCACCGCCCAGAAGAAGTTCTCGGCGCGGCGAAAGGCGCGATATTCGCTGCCGGTCAGCAGCCCGACATCGACCAGCTCTGAAACGTCGCGGACGTGGTGGATGTATTTGCCGATCCAGTAAAGCGTGTGCAGATCGCGCAGACCGCCCTTGCCCTCTTTCACATTGGGTTCAACCACATAGCGGCTGTCACCCTGTCGTTTGTGGCGATCGTTGCGCTCGGCGAGCTTTTCGGCGACGTATTGCCGTTCGGTCCCGGCGACAACCTCGTTCCAGAACCGGGCGCGGCCTTCGTCGAACAACTCCTGATCGCCCCAGACGTAGCGTCCTTCGAGCAAGGCGGTACGGATCGTCAGGTCGCCTCGGCCCATGCGCACGAGGTCGTCGAGGCTACGGCTCGACTGGCCGACCTTGAGCCCCAGGTCCCACAGGTAATAGAGCATCGCCTCGATCACCTGCTCGCACCACGAGGTCTGCTTGCCCGGGGTGACGAAGGCGATGTCGACGTCCGAATGCGGCGCCATTTCGCCGCGGCCATAGCCGCCCACTGCCATGATCGTCAGCCGTTCACCCGAAGTGCGGTTGTGCGAGGGATAGACGTCGGCGATCACGTGATCGTGAATCGTGCGGACCAACTGGTCGACGAGGAACGCCTGCGCCTCGGCACAGTCGTGCCCGGCTGAAGGGTGCGCGATCAAGCGTTGCGCGATTTCGGCGCGGCCCGAGGCAAGCGCGGCGCGCAGCAGTTCGACCACTTGCGGCCGCGCTTGCTTCACCCCGGCCGCGCCCACGGCATCGGCGATCGCACCAGCCAGCGCGCGGCGATCGATCACCGCGCGTTGATCCGGGATCCGTGCCGCCTTCAGGCTTTCGCTGTCTGTTCGCTTTCCCACACAGTCAGGTAACGGGCCTTGAGCGTGCGCTTGTCAACCTTTTCGGTACCCAATCGGGGCAAGGTTTCATGTTCCTGCCACAGCCGCACCGGGA